>NZ_CP009755.1:2504581-2817654 GCF_000772085.1 Curtobacterium sp. MR_MD2014
CCCTCCGCGAGCGCCTCGGCCACCCCCGCGCTGCACGGCGCGGACCTCGACCGCGCCCAGGCCGCCGCGACCATCGCGACCGCCCGCACGGTGCTCGCCGACGCGAACGACAAGACCGACACGCGCGCCCTCGAACGCCAGGTCGCAGCCCTGTCGGACTACCGCGGCATGTCCGGCTCCGCGATCACCACCCGCATCGCCTCGACCGTCGACGCCACGACGCAGGTCGCCGACGAGAGCGCGTCCCAGGACAAGGCGGACGCCGACGCGGCGGCAGCGGCAGCAGCGCAGGCGAAGGCCGACGCCGAGGCGAAGGCCGCAGCCGAGCGTGCGGCAGCGGAGGCCGCGGCAGCAGCCGAGCGCCTCGCCGCTGCGAACACCGTCGCCGGCGCCAAGGCCACGGCGTCCTCGATGGCGTCGTCGCAGTACGGCTGGGGCTCCGCGCAGTTCCAGTGCCTCGACAACCTGTGGACCAAGGAGTCCGGCTGGAACTACCGGGCCGTCAACCCGAACGGTGGCGCGACGGGCATCCCGCAGGCGCTCCCCGGCTCGAAGATGGCCACGGTCGCGGCCGACTGGCAGACCAACGCCACCACCCAGATCACCTGGGGGCTGCGGTACATCAGCGCGGCCTACGGCACGCCCTGTGCCGCGTGGGCCCACTCGCAGGCGAACAACTTCTACTGAGCCGCGAGCGGGTGACGGGCGTCACCGGATGACGGACGGGAGGCACGGTGCCGGCGGGCGCCGTGCCTCCCGTCCGTCCCGTGGTCCGTCGTCGTCGCCCTGCCGCCGTGCGAGCGAGCCCGTCCGGTCAGCCGACGCGCGCGATGCGCACGTCCACGCGGCCGAGCGCGAGCCCGCGCTCGCTCGCGACGCGGAGCGCGGCGTCGTGCGCCGCACGCGCCGCAGCCCGCGCGGGAGCCGATCCGTCGGTGCCGATGACGACGCGGAGGACGTCGTCGTCGAGCACCACCCGGGACACCGGCGCACGCGAGGCGAGCCGCCGGGCGGACTCGACCGCGCTGCCGAGGGTCGGCCGCGCACGGTACAGGTCGGCGACGCCGGGCGCCGCGAGGACCGCGGCCTCGATCGCCGCGGCCGTCTCGTCGTCGATGCTCATGCGCGGCCCTCCTCGTCGGTCGCTCCTGGCGCTGCCTGGTCCCCGTCGTGCGCGGGCGGGAGCGGGGGCAGGAGGTCACGGACGTGCACGTCGACCGCCGCGACACGGAGGTCGGTCTGCTCGGCGAGGATCTCGGCGACGGCCTGGCGGACGTGCTCGGCGGTGGCGTGGATCGGTGCCCCGGACCGGATCGCCAGCTCGACCAGGACCCGGACGGGTGCATCGAGCAGCGTGACGTCGCCCTGCAGCGCGCAGCGGGCGATCACGACACCGGGGACGACGTCCCCGGCCGTCCGGACCAGGGACCGGATGGCTCCCTCGGTCATCACGGGACGCTCGGTCGGGACGGACGGGCGCAGCGGGACGTCGCGACCGGCGCGGGCCTCGAGCGAGATGTTCGCCAGGACACCGCCGATCCACGACTCGTCCGCGGGTGCCTCCTGAGCAGCGGCGGTGTCGAGCGAGCCGAGGGACGACTGTCGGAGCCGGACGAGTGCGGCGAGCGCGTTCTGGCACGCCGCGGAGTCGTCGATGCTCGGGTCGGCCGGTTGCATCCCGGCGTCCAGGTAGTCCGCGAGCTCGTCGATGGTGTGGCCGTCGAGGTCCTCGGGTTCGAGCGCGTCGAGCGGTACGTCGTCGGGGCGCGTGCGGTCGGGTCCGGTCATCGCCATGCCTCCATGAGACGGATCATGTTCTTCCTCGCACGCGAGAGCAGGCCACGCACGGTCGACACCGGCAGGTCGAGCTCCTCGGCGATGTCCTCGTAGCGGTACTCGAGCATCTCCTTCATCACCCAGCACCGCCGCTGCGCCTCGGGGAGCTCGGCGAGGGCGGTCTCGACCGCCTCCTCGCGGGACCGGGC
Source organism: Curtobacterium sp. MR_MD2014 (assembly GCF_000772085.1). Taxonomy (NCBI): domain Bacteria; kingdom Bacillati; phylum Actinomycetota; class Actinomycetes; order Micrococcales; family Microbacteriaceae; genus Curtobacterium; species Curtobacterium sp. MR_MD2014. The sequence goes on from NZ_CP009755.1 coordinate 2,506,567, forward strand.
CTCGGCGACCCGCTCGGGAGCGTCGTCCCGCGGTGCCGCGACCTCGAGCTCGGTGACGTCGAGGTGCTCGCGCCGCGCCCGGATGCGGTCGATGCACTTGCGACTGAGGATCCGCATGAGCCACGACTTGACCTTGGCGCCGTCGTCGAGCGCGTCGAGCCGGTTCCACGCGGTGATGAAGGTCTCCTGCACGACGTCGTCGAGCTCGTCGGTCGATCCGAGGGTCCGCCGGGCGTAGGCCCGGAGCAGGGGTGTGTACCGCCGGATCAGGACCTCGAACGCCCGGACGTCGCCGTCGGACGAGCGGCCCGCGAGGACGGCGTCGTCGAGGTCGGCGAGGGGCTGGTACGGCACACCACCCTTCTACCGGTCAGTGGTGGAGGAAGTCTGGGCGGGTGGCCGCGCACGACGGTGGGCTCGGCTCCGTGACCCCGGTGCGCCAGGATGTGGGCATGAGCCACGTCACCGCCGTCTGCCGCGTCGACCAGCTGCTCCGCGACGCAGGCACGATCGGCATCACCGCCATCGACAAGCGCCCGGTCGTGGGGCCCGTCCGTGTCCGCCCGCTCGGGCTCCACGCCGACGTGCAGGCGGACCGCAAGCACCACGGCGGCGAGGACCAGGCGGTGTACGCCTACGCCGACGAGGACGCCGCGTACTTCGCCGAGGCCCTGGAGCGCGACGTCCCACCCGGGCTGTTCGGCGAGAATCTCCGCACGAGCGGGGTCGACGTCACGGGTGCCGTCACGGGCGAGCGGTGGCGCATCGGCGAGACGCTCGAACTCGAGGTGACCATCCCACGGGTGCCGTGCGGGACCTTCGCCCGCCGGATGGGGATCCCCGGCTGGGTGAAGCGGTTCGCCGCGGAGAACCGGCCGGGTGCCTACCTCCGGGTCCTGCACAGCGGACCGGTGGCAGCCGGCGACCCGGTGGTCGTCACACACCGCCCGGAGCACGGCGTCACGATCGGCGAGATCTCGGCCGGCCCGTCAGCCGAGCGGGCCCGCGCGGTGCTGGACTCCGGCGACCGACTCGCCCCGACGGTCGTCCGTGACCTCGCGAAGGTCCTCGCGCGCGGCCGGGTCTGACCCTTCCGCCCGACGGCGCGCTGCCGGGTCGAGGGGGCGCCGGTTCCGCGGGAGACCGGCGACGACCAGGTCGTACGAGTTCGCCACGAGGTCCTCGACCATGGTCTCGTCGAGACCGTCCCCCGGTGACAGCGTGATCCAGTGACGCTTGTCCATGTGCCACCCCGGGCTGATCTCGGCGTGGTCGCGGACGAGTGCCGCCCCGTGCGGCGGCGCGCACTTCAGGTTGACGATGGGCACCCCGCGCAACGTCGTGGCGAGCACGAACATCCGGCCGACCACCTTGTGGACGACGGACTGCTCGCCGAAGGGCTGCGTCTCCTCGACCGCGGGCAGGGCCAGTGCCGTCCGGAAGGTCACCTCGTGCAGTGCTGCGCCGTCCATCGCACCAGCATGCCGCACACGCCTCGTTCGGGGGGATCAAGGAATGAGTGCTGCTCGGGTACGCTCGGTCCGCCGTGCACCCGACGCGGCGGCCGCGCGAGCGGTCACGACCCGTCCCAGGGGAAGAACCCGTGCGCATCATCCACAGCCTCGGCGTCGCCGCCGTCACCACCGCTCTCGCCGCGTCCGTCGTGCTCGGCGGCGCGACCACCGCCTCCGCCGCGCCGAAGACCTACGCGAACTGCACCGCCGTCCACAAGGTGTACTCCGGTGGCATCGCGAAGAAGTCGGTGACGAAGAACCGGGTGACCTCCGGCGGGAAGACCACCTACCGCGCACTCAAGGGCACCGTCAAGAAGGACGACGCGCTCTACGGGGCCAACAAGAAGATGGACCGCGACGGCGACGGGATCGCCTGCGAGAAGAGCTGACGTCCGACGGACCGAGCGGCCGGCCAGCCCGGCGACGGACCGCTCGGTCGACCGGGGCGCTCGATCGCCCGGCGCTCGCGGCCGCCCGCGGCCGCCCGCGGTCAGAGCGTCGGGACGCCCTCGTGCCCCGACCTCGGCCGGGCCGTACCGGCGACGCCGGTGACGACGGAGCCCGCGGGGACGTCCTTCGTCACGACCGTGTTCGCGCCGACCACGGAGTCCGCGCCGATCGTGATCGCGCCGATCAGCGACGACCCGGCACCGAGCACCACGCGGTCACCCACGGTCGGGTGCCGCCGCCGCCCCGGACCGTGCTCGCCCCCGCGCCCGCCGAGCGTGACGCCGTGGAACACCAGCACGTCGTCACCGATGACCGCCGTCTCCCCGATCACGACGCCGAGGCCGTGGTCGATGAAGAAGCGCCGGCCGATGCGGGCGCCGGGGTGGATCTCGATGCCCGTGATCGATCGAGCGACCTGCGCGACCACCCGGGCCGCGAACCGGGATCCAGGGAGACCACGCGCGAGCCACAACCGGTGCGTGAACCGGTAGGTCCAGATCGCGTGCAGCCCCGAGTAGACCACCGCGTTCTCCAGGTCACCCCGGGCAGCGGGGTCACCGCGGCGTGCCGCAGCGAGGTCCTCGCGGACCCGCCACAGCACGCCGCGTCGGACGGCACGCGTCACGCAGTGAGTCCCTCGAACAGCGGCGTGGACAGGTAGCGCTCGCCGGTGTCGCACACGATCGCGACCACGCGCTTGCCGGCGTTCTCCGGACGGGCGGCGATCTCGACGGCGGCGTGGATGATCGCGCCCGACGAGATGCCGGCCAGGATGCCCTCCTCGGTCCCGAGCGCGCGGGCGACCCGGAGTGCGTCGTCGAGCTCGACGTCGAACACCTCGTCGATGACCTCACGGTCGAGGACCTCGGGGACGAAGTTGGCGCCGATCCCCTGGATCTTGTGCGGCCCCGCCTTGCCCTCCGTCAGCAGCGGGGAGTCCTTTGGCTCGACGGCGACGATCTGCACGCCCGGCACGCGCTCCTTGAGCACCTGACCGACACCCGTGATCGTCCCGCCGGTCCCGACACCGGCGACGAAGACGTCGACGTGGCCCTCGGTGTCGCGGAGGATCTCCTCCGCCGTGGTCCTGCGGTGGATCGCGGCGTTCGCGGCCGTCTCGAACTGGTGGGCCAGGATCGCGCCGGGGGTCTCGTCGACGATCTGGCCCGCGCGCGCCACGGCGCCCTTCATGCCCTCGGAACCCGGGGTCAGGACGATCTCGGCGCCGAAGGCACGGATCAGGGCACGCCGCTCGACGCTCATCGTCTCGGGCATCGTGATGACGACGCGGTAGCCGCGGGCGGCGCCGACCAGCGCCAGGGCGATGCCGGTGTTGCCGGACGAGCCCTCGACGACGGTGCCGCCGGGGCGCAGCTCGCCGGACTCCTCGGCCGCGTCGATGATCGCGACACCGAGGCGGTCCTTGACGCTCGAGCCCGGGTTGTAGAACTCGAGCTTCGCGAGGACCTCGGCGCCGTCGGCCTTCGGCAGGCGGTTGAGCCGGACGAGCGGGGTGTTGCCGAACGCCTGCGAGATGTTGTCGTAGATGGTGCCGGTCATCCGTTGTCGTCCTCCGGGTCGAGTTCTCACGCCGTCGGTGGCGGCGCTGCGGTCCGCTCGCGATCCTAGCGACGGCGCCCGGTGTTCCCCTGTCGATGACGCCCCTTGACACGGCGGGCGCACACCGCGCCTCCCGGCCACCCCTGCCCCACCGCGCCCGCGCCCGCGCGGCTCAGCGCAGCGCGCTCCGCGCGAACCGCTCGTCCGTCGCCTCGAGGACCCGCAGCACGTTCCCCCCGGCGAGCGCCCGCAGGTCGTCGTCACCCCAGCCGCGTCGGCGCAGCTCCTCCGCGAGCACCGGGTACCGCGACACGTCCCGCAGGTCCGACGGCAGCACGGGCGTGCCGTCGTAGTCGCCACCGAGGCCCAGGTGGGCCGCGCCCGCGACCTCACGGGCGTGGTCGACGTGGTCGGCGACGTCCCCCACCGTGACGAGCGGCGGTTCCCCCTCGGACCCCGCTTCCTCCCAGTCGGCCCACGCGCGGGAGACGAACTTCGGCACGAAGGTGATCATCACGACGCCCCCGTTGTCGGCGAGCCGGGCAAGCACGTCGTCGGGCACGTTCCGCGGGTGGTCGTCGACGGCGACGGTGGACGAGTGGCTGAACACGACCGGTTGCGTCGCGACGTCGAGGGTGTCGCGCATCGTCGCCGGCGCGGTGTGCGACAGGTCGACGAGCATGCCGATCCGCTCCATCTCGGCGACGACCTCGCGTCCGCGGTCGGTCAGGCCGCCGTGTGCCCGGGCGCCGGTGGCCGAGTCGGCCCAGGTCGTGTCGTCGTTGTGCGTCAGCGTCATGTAGCGGACGCCGAGCCGGGCGAAGGACCGGAGCACCGCGAGGTCGTCGCCGATGGAGTGCCCGCCCTCGGCGCCGAGCAGCGACGCGATCCGTCCGGCGTCGACGGCGGTGCGCAGTTCGGCAGCGGTGCGGACGAAGGTCAGGTCGTCGGGGTACCGCGCGATGATCCGGTGCGCGGTGTCGATCTGCTGCAGGGTGGTGCGCACCGGGTCCGGGTCGTCCGACGGCACGAACACCGACCAGAACTGGCCCACGACACCGCCGGCCCGGAGCTTCGGCAGGTCGGTGTGCAGCGTGCCCTGTCCGCGGTCGATGCCCTCGACGCCGGAGTCGTGCGACTCGCGGCGCTCCCACGGGAGGTCGTTGTGTCCGTCGATGACCGGGAAGGCGAGGGTGTCAGACGTCATGTCGCCGACGCTACCGCGTGGTCGCGCCGTCGCTAGGCTCGCGGTGTGCTCCCCGTGACGCTCCGGACCGACCGGCTCGTGCTCTCCGCGCCGGGTCCAGCCGATGCGGAGGCCGTCATCGCGTACGCGAACGACCCGGACGTCATCGCGTTCACCCCGGTCCCCGTGCCGTACGGGCACGCCGAGGCCCGTCAGTGGCTCGACCTGGTCGAGGTCGGGTGGCGTGACGACACCCGGTACGACTTCGGGATCCGCCGTGCGGAGGACCCCCGGCTGCTCGGTACCGTCGGCGTCTTCGGCTTCGTGGACGGCGCCGGCGAGATCGGCTGGGCGCTGCACCCCGACGGCCGCGGGCAGGGCCTGATGGCCGAGGCCGCCGATCGTGTGCTGGCGTGGGCGTTCGCCGCACCGCCGGACGGGCTCGGCCTGGTGCGGGTGCAGTGGCGCGCACTCGGGACGAACGCCGCGTCGTCCGCGACGGCCCGGCGGATCGGCATGCGCTTCGAGGGTCGGTCCCGATCAGCCGTCGTGCACCGGGGCGCCCGCCACGACCAGCTGCTCGCCGCGGTGCTGCGCGACGACGACCGCACGGTGCCGCAGGTCTGGCCGGACGCGTGACCGTCGCCTTCCGGGTGGTCACCGAGATCGCCGCTCCGGTGGAGCGCGTCTTCGCGCTGTCGCTCGACATCGGCGCGCACGAACGCTCGATGGCCGATACCGACGAACGCGCCGTGGCCGGGACGACGTCCGGCACGATCGGGCTCGGCGAGAGCGTCACGTGGCGCGCGCGGCACTTCGGGATCGTCTGGTCGATGACGAGCAGGGTCACCGCCCTGGAGGCTCCGGGTCGCTTCGTCGACGAGCAGGTGCGTGGTCCGTTCGCCCGGTTCCGGCACGAGCACCGGTTCGAGCCGTCGGCCGACGGGACGCGGATGGTCGACGAGGTCGTCTTCCGGGCGCCCCTCGGCCCGCTCGGCTGGCTGGCCGAGCGGGTAGCGCTCGCCCGCTACCTGCCGCGGTTGATCGCCGCGCGCAACGCATCGCTGCGCGACGAGCTCGAGCGGGACGGGGACGGTCAGCGGGGGGCGAGCTCCCCGAGTGCGTCGTAGGCCGCCGCCACGGCGTCCACCCGGGCACGCCCTGCCGGCCCGGAGGCCTCGTACACGTCGTTCGCGATCGCTGCGACGACCGCGAAGAGCGCCGCCATCGAGTCGAACGCCGACGGCGAGTCCACCGGGCAGAGCACCGCGGTCGCCGCGGGCGCCGCGATCACGGCTGCGGTCGGGTCGCCGAGCACGACCACGTCGGCGCCGGTCGCGACGCAGTGCCGCACGAGCCGTTCGGCACCCGCCGCGTGCCGCCTGACCGTGACGAGCACGACGAGGTCGCGGCGGTCGAGGTCGGCGACCTCCTCGCCCAGGCGCTGCCCCGGTGCCGGACCGATCCGGACGTCCGGTCGCACCTGGGCCAGCTGCGACCGGAGCTGCATGGCGACGGGGTGCGCGCCGCGTTCCCCGAAGACGAGCACCCGCCGGGCACGGACGATCCGGCGGGCGAGCCGGACGCGGTCGGCCCGGGCGAGCGAGGCGAACGCGGCGTCGAGGTTGCGTGCCTCGACGGCCCGCTGGTCGACGTGCGCGGCGTCCTCGGCGGCCCACGGCAGGCCGCTCCCCCGCGCGGACATGAGCTCCTGGCGGACCTCGGCGGCGTCCTGGAACCCCAGGGACCGGACGAGCCGCGAGACGGTGGCCTTCGACGTGCCCGACTCGGCCGCGAGCTCGGCGGAGGTGCCGACGAGCAGCAGCTCCGGATCGTGCCGGACCATCGCGGCGACCCGGCGTTCCGCGGGCGACAGGCGGTCCCAGACGGCGTCCACCCGGGCACGGACGTCCGGCGCGGCGCTCACCGGGTCTCCGCACGGTCGTCGGCGATGCGCTCGACGGCGACGGCCAGCGCGTCGAGGCCGAGCGCGACGTCGTCCTCGGAGACGAACTCGTCCGGGTGATGGCTGATGCCGTCGGGGTTGCGCAGGAACAGCATCGCGACGTCGGTGACCAGCCCGAGGGACATCGCGTCGTGCCCGGCGCGCGAGAAGAGCTCCGCTGGTGTGGCCTCCCCGGTCGCGGCGATCCCCGCACGGACGGCGTCCATCAACGCCGGGGCACAGAACACCGCCGGGGCACGGTGCACCTCGGTCGGCGACACGGTCACGCCACGACGGGCTCCGATCTCGTCGAAGACCGCCGTGATCGACTCCCAGACGCGGTCACGTCCCTCGTCGAACTCCCCCCGCAGGTCGACGCTGAACCGGGCCAGGCCGGGGACGACGTTGACCGCCCCGGGCTCGACGGACATCGTGCCGACGGTGCCGACGTGCTGCTCGGCGCGACAGATCCGCTCGACGGCGAGCGCCGCCTCGGCCGCGGCGAGCAGCGCGTCGTGACGCCGCTCGTACGGGGTGCCGCCGGCGTGCCGTGCCTCGCCGACGGCCTCGACGGTGAACCGCCGGGCGCTCGCGATGCTCGTGACGACACCGAGCGCCTGCCCCGCCTGCTCGAGGTGGGGGCCCTGCTCGATGTGCGCCTCGAGGTAGCCGACGAGCCGCTCCGGGGGCAGTGCCGCCTCGCCGACGCGTTCCGGATCGAGCCCGAAGTCGGTGAAGGCCCGGCGGAGCGTGACACCGTCGCCGTCCTCGAGGTCCCACCACGCGTCGTCCCAGACCCCCGCCACGGCCGACGAGCCCAACAGTGCCTTGCCGAAGCGCGTCCCTTCCTCGTCGGAGAACGCGATCACCTGCAGCGCGAAGGGCAGCGGGCCGGAGGCCGTGAGCCGCGCGACCGTGCGGATCGCCATGAGCACGCCGACCACTCCGTCGTACCGGCCGGCGTCCACCACGGTGTCGAGGTGTGAGCCGAGCAGCAGCACGGGTGCGTCCGGCGTCGCACCGTCGACGATGCCGTGCAGGTTGCCCGCGGCGTCCTGCCAGGTGCGGAGTCCGGCGTCGCGCATCCACTCCGCGACCACGGCGTTCACCCGGGCGTGCTCCGGCGACAGGTAGACGCGGGTGGTGCGTCCGTCGTCCTGCGAGATCCCGGCGAGCGCGTCGCACCACCGGACGATCGTCGCGGCGTCGGCGATCGCCCGGGTGCTCGCGGTCGGCGCCGCGGGGGCCTCGGCCGTCGCGGGTCCGGTCGTCGTCGTCACAGGGCTGCCCCGACCGGCGCGACGCGGCCGGCGTGGACGTCGAGCGCGGCGTCGACCCCGGCGCCCTGCGGGACGGCGTGCCCGGCCCGGCGCAGGCAGTGTTCGAGGGCGGCCAGCGTGCGCACGACGGTGTCCTTGCGGGCGTTGTAGCCCATCGTGCCGATGCGCCAGACCCGTCCGTGCAGCGGCCCGAACGAGGTCCCGATCTCGATGCCGTGGTCCTCGAGCATCGCGCCGCGGACCTCGTCGCCGACGACGCCGTCCGGGATCTCCACGGCGACCACGTTGTGCATCTTGTGCGCGACGTCACCGAACACCTGCAGTCCGAGCGCCTCGACCCCGGCGAGCATCGCGCGACCGGCGATCGCGTGGCGCTCGACCACGGCGTCCCGCCCCTCCTCGAGCAGGATGCGGGCGCACTCGTTCGCGGCGTAGAGCATCGACGCGGCCTCGGTGTGGTGGTTGAGGCGCCGCGGGCCCCAGTAGTCGAGGATCATCGCGAGGTCGAGGTAGTTCGAGCGGATCGGGTCGTCGGACACGACGTCGTCGGCCTCGCGGATGCCGGCCTCGATGCTGCGGCGACCGTCGAGCACGGCCACGGCACGCGGCGACAGGGTGATCGGTGCAGTGCCGGAGGGGCCGCCCAGGCACTTCTGCAGGCCGGCGCTCACGACGTCGATGCCCCAAGCGTCGGTCTCGAGCGGGTTGCCGCCGATGCTCGCCGTCGCGTCGGTGTAGAGGAGGGCGCCGTGCCGGTCGCAGATCGCCCCGAGCTCGTCGAGCGGCTGGTTCATCGTCGTCGAGGTGTCGCCCTGCACGATCGCCAGGACCTTCGGTCGGACCCGGCGCACCGCGTCCTCGATCACGGACGGCGGGAAGATCTGCCCCCACGCGGTCTCGATGGTGTGCACCTCGGCACCGGCACGGGTCGCGATCTCGGCGAGCAGGTGCCCGAAGCGTCCGAAGACCGGCACGAGCACCCGGTCCCCCGGGGCGAGCAGTGACACCAGGGCCGCTTCGATGCCCGCGCGGGACGTGCCGTCGACGAGCACGGTGGCGTCGTTCCGTGTCCCGAAGACCTGGCGGTAGAGCTCCTGCGTCGCGGTCATCGTCGTCGTCATCCACGGGTCGTACTGCCCGACGAGCGGGGTCGACAGCGCGCGGAGCACGCGGGGGTCGGCGTCGATCGGCCCCGGTCCCATCAGGAGTCGGGCGGGTGGGTTGACTGGCTGCGTCATGATGCCTCCGTTCCGGGAACGAGCGTAGCGAAACGTCCGTTTCGTGCGTGTTGCGGCGCCGCGGGGCGGTCGAGCAGGACCCCCTCGACGGCGGTGACCCCGTGGCCGGCCGTCGCCACGAGCCGCCCGCGGAGCCAGGTCTCGGTGACGACCCCGAGCGTGTGCAGGCCGGCGTACGCGGACACCGGGTTGCGGTGGGCCAGGGCCGACACCTCGACGACGCCCTCGGCCGCCGGGTCGAGGACGGCGAGGTGCGCGACCGCACCCGGCGCGATCCGACCGCGGTCGTGGAAGCCGACGATCGCCGCGGGGCCGGTCGTGAACCAGGGCAGGACGGCGTCGAGCGGGAGCCCCCGGCGCACGGCCTCGGTCCAGACCGCCCGGAAGCCCACCTGGAGTCCGGCGATGCCGCCCCACGCCGACCCCCAGTCGTCGGTCTTCAGGTCGGCTGTGGACGGCGAGTGGTCCGACACGACGCAGTCGATCGTGCCGTCGAGCAGCCCCGCCCAGAGCGCGTCGCGGTTCGCGTCGTCGCGGATCGGCGGGCAGCACTTGAACTCGGTCGCGCCGTCCGGGATCGACCCGGCCTCGAACGCCAGGTAGTGCGGACACGTCTCGACGGTCACCCGGACCCCGTCGGCCTTCGCGGCGCGGATCATCGGGAGGACCCCGGCGTCGGACAGGTGCAGCACGTGCACGCGGGCACCCGTCGACCGCGCGCCGTCGAGGACCCGCGCGACCGCGGACTGCTCGGCGCTGCTCGGACGGGTGGCGAGGAAGTCGGCGTACCGTCCGCCGAGCGTCTCGTGCGGCACGAGGTGGTCCGGGTCCTCGGCGTGCACGATGAGCAGGGCGTCGAGCTCGGCGACCTCCTCGATCGCCGCTCGGAGCTGTACCGGGTCGAGGTGCGGGAACTCGTCCACACCGCTCGGCGCGGTGAAGCACTTGAAGCCGAAGACCCCGGCGTCGTGCAGCGGACCGCGTGCTCCGGCGTTCGCGGGGACCGCGCCGCCCCAGAACCCGACGTCCACCGCGACCCGGCCCGCGGCGCTCGCCCGCTTCACCGCGAGGGCGTCGACGTCGACCGTGGCCGGGATCGAGTTGAGCGGCATGTCGATGATCGTGGTCACGCCGCCGAGGGCCGCCGCCCGCGTGGCCGAGGCGAAGCCCTCCCATTCGGTGCGACCGGGTTCGTTGACGTGCACGTGCGTGTCGACGAGCCCGGGCAGGAGCACGTGCTCGTCGGGCACGGTGCGGTCGAGCGAGGCCGCGACCGCGGCACCGAACGGCAGGACCGCGTCGACCACGCCGTCGCGGACCACCACCGCGGCCGGGCGGAGGACGCCGTCGACCCACGCCCGCCGAGCGCGGAGCACCAGGTCGGCGCCCACCGCGGCGCTCATGCCGAGGCCCCCGCGAGCACGATCGGCGCGGAGACGTCGGACCTCTGCAGCGTGAACCCGGACAGGAGCCCGGTCACCGGCTTCGGTGGCGGAGGCGCGTACTCGCCGGTCTTGCCCGTGCGCAGCCCGAGCCGGACGAGCGACTCCGCGAGCACCGTCGCCGCAGCCACCCCGTCGACCACCGGCGCACCGATCTCGCGCGAGACCTCGGCACAGAACGCGGCCATGCCCGCGCAGCCGAGCACCACCGCATCGGCGCCGCCGGCGAGCACGGCGCGGCACTCCTCGACGACGAGCTCCCGGGCGCCCGACGTCGGATCGTCGAGCTGCAGCACCGGCACCTCGCACGCACGGACCTCGGTCACCAGGGACGCGAACCCGTAGCGCTCCGCGAGCTCCCACGCCCGTCCGGTCGTGCGCGCCAGCGTCGTGACGACCCCGAACCGGCGCCCCAGCATCGCAGCGGCGTGGAAGCCGGCCTCGGCGATCCCGAGCACCGGCCCGACGGCCAGCTCGCGCGCGGCGTCGAGACCCGGGTCGCCGAAGCACGCGACGACGTACGCGTCGACACCCTCCTGCTCGCCGAGCGCGATCTGCTCCAGGAGCCCGGGGACCGCCAGGGCCTCCTCGTAGTGACTCTCGATCGAGGCGGGTCCGGTGATGGGCGTCACCGCCTCGACGACGGTGCCGGTTCCGGCGACCGCGGCCGCGGCGCGGCCGATCGAGGCCGTCATCGACGGGGTGGTGTTGGGGTTGACGACGCGGATGCGCAAGCGGGGCCTCTCAGGCGGGGGTGGGGACGAGGAGGAGGTGGTGGACCCGGGCGGCGACGGTCCGGCCGGGAGGCGTGTCGCGCCTCCCGGCCGGGGTCGGTGCAGGGGTGTGGCGGACGGTCAGTCGCGTCCTGCAGCCGCGCCGTCGTCGACCGTCGGATCCTCCGATGCCAGCACCGGCATCCGCGGCGACCGACGCTCGAGCGCCCAGAAGACGACCAGCCCGAGCCCGCAGCCGATGAACCAGCTGTAGTTGCTCAACCACGGCAGGACACCCGTCGCGGGCGGCAGCACCGCGCTGGCGACCGACACCGCGCCGGCGAGCAGCAGGGTCCACATCGCGTTCGGGTTCCAGCCCGCGCGGTACCAGTACCGGGCGGTGGGCTCCTTCGTGTACATGTCGTCGACCGCCACCCGCTGCTTCGCGACCAGGTAGTAGCCGGCGATCAGGATCCCGAACAGCGGGCCGATCAGCGCGCCGAGGATGCCGAGCGTGTAGAGGATCGCCTGGTCGTTGCCGTACCAGTTCCACGGCGTCAGCAGCACGGAGCCGACCGCGGCGATCATGCCGCCCGTCCGCCAGCTGATCCTCCGCGGGGCGACGTTCGAGAAGTCGAACGCGGGGCTGATGAAGTTCGCGACGATGTTGATGCCGACCGTCGCGGTGACGAACGTCAGGCCGCCGAGCAGGATCGCGAACGGTGCGTCGATCGCTTGGACCGTCTCGATCGGGTCGGTGATGAGCTTGCCGAACACCGGGACCGTCGCGCTCGCGCAGAGCACGGTGAGCACCGAGAAGAACAGGAAGTTGATCGGCAGGCCCCAGAGGTTGCCGCGCTTGACGGCTCGGAACGAGCGACCGTAGCGCGAGAAGTCACCGAAGTTCAGCATCGGACCGGAGAAGTAGCTGACGACGATCGCCACGGCCGAGAGCATGACCGGGATCGAGGCACCGAACGACATGGGCGCGCCCGTGTGCAGCGTCAGCGAGATGTTGCCGATGCCGGCCCGGGCGACGAGGTAGACGGCGAGCGCGATCATCACGACGTAGACGGCCGGACCGGCGAAGTCGATGAAGCGGCGGATCGCCTCCATGCCCATCGAGAAGAGCGCGGCCTGCGCGACCCAGAGGATGCCGTACGAGATCCACCCCAGCGCGGAGAGCCCGAGGAACGAGTGGTCGAGCAGCGCCGCTGTGCCCGGGACGAACTTCAGGAACACGATGTTGAGCGACTGCGCGGCGAGGAAGGTCTGCACGCCGTACCAGGCCGTCGCGATCAGGCCGCGGATGACGGCGGGGACGTTCGCCCCGATGACGCCGAACACCGCGCGGTTGATGACCGGGTACGGCACCCCGGTGCGCTGGGACGGCTTCGCGACGAGGTTCGCGAACACCTGCACGATGAGGATGCCGACGACCAGGGCGACGAGCACCTGCCAGCTCGCGATGCCGAGCGCGAAGAGCGACCCGGCGGTGACGTACCCGCCGACCGAGTGCACGTCGGACATCCAGAAGGCGAAGATGTTGTAGCTCGTCCATCGCTGCTCGCGCAGCGGGGCGAGGTCCTCGTTGGTGAGCGCCGGGTCGTACCCGGGCTTGACGATGCCGGCGCCGGCGGCTGCCGACGACGTCGTCCGGGGGGCGTGGGGCGCGGCGACCGGGGTCGCGATCTCTGTGACCAAGGCGTCCTCCGTGGGAGTGTGCGGCGGGGGTCCCCGCTCGAGGACGACGCTACGAAGGCACTTCGCGTCGCCCGTTTCCCTCGTGTAACGGTCGTGTGACACGGACAGCCGCTGGAACGCTCGTTCCGGGCGGCAGCTGCGGGATGCCGCAGGGAACGCCGCAGGTCCTGCCCCAAGCCCGTCCAGGCCGCCCGACCGGCTCCATCATCGAGGGATGACCACGGGCATCCGGATCGACCACGTCGGCGTCACCGTGCCGGACGTGGAGGCCGCCACGGCGTTCTTCGCGAACGCCTTCGACGCCGTCGTGCTGTACGACGTGCGCCGGACCACCGACGAGCCGAACGGCACACCGGAGGCCCACCGCTACCTCGGCATCCCGTCGTCGATGGCGCAGGGCGCGATCCGCATGCTCGCGCTGCCCGAGGGACCCGGACTCGAGCTCTTCGAGTACCGCGGGCCCGACCAGCGCGCCGCCGCGCACCCGTCGGACCTCGGGTGGCAGCACCTGGCGCTGTACGTCGACGACCTCGACGCAGCCCTCGCCCGCGCGGAGTCCGCCGGTGCCGTCCGCAACTCGGACCCGCGGCCGCTGCGCGGCGAGGAGGCCGGGGAGGGCAACCGGTTCGTCTACACGCGCACCCCGTGGGGGTCGACGCTCGAGATGGTCACCTACCCGACGCCGCAGCCGTACCTGCTGCACGCGCCGCGGGCGAAGTGGGCGCCGTGGCCGGACGTCGCCCAGCTCCGGCAACTGGACCGGGCCTGACCGCATCCGGCTCGTGACCGGTCTGGAGGCACGGCTCGCGGCCGCCCCGCCGGTCACGGCGGGCGCCGGGTCGCGTCCACGTCGAGAGGCGGACGGGTCAGCGGGACGGCTCGACGAGCAGGTCGGCAGCGTCGCGGGGCGCGAAGCGCTGCGCGAAGTCCCGGTCGTTCGGGATCCAGACGTCGCGCCAGAGCGCGTCGTGACTGCGGCCGAGTGCCCGGTCGCGGGCCGTACCGCGGCGAGCTGCGGTGTCGAGGTCGACGTCGCACCAGACGGTCGCGTCGATCGCGGGCAACGCCTCGGGGTGGAAGAGTCCGATGAGGTCCAGGACGAGGATCCTCGCCTGCGGGAGCGGTTCCTCGGGACCGAGGGCCCGCCGTGCCCAGTCGTACCGCTGGAAGTGCCCGGGCCGTCCTCCTCGGAACGGTTCCAGTACCGTCGAGACCAGGCGGTCGCGCTCCACTCCGTCCCAGTCCGAGGAACGGCGGTGCGATCGAGCGGGGTCCAGGAAGTCGTCGCCGCGGAGCCGCACGGCATCGGGCAGTGCTGCGACGAGGCCGCGTGCGAGCGTCGACTTGCCGGAGCCGCAGAAGCCGGAGATGCCGACGACCAGCGGGTGCCCCACGACCCGCGATCGCTCGGCGATGTGCTCGAGGACGGTGTCCTGGTCCATCCGGCGAGTGTACGAGGAGCGGTCACTCCCGACGTCGACCCGGTGCGCCTCCACTCACCGACCGGGACGGAACTGCACCTGGTCGGAGGTCGATGACGAGCAGCGCAGTGGCGGTGGGCATGCCCGATCCTCTCACCGGGCGGTTCCGGGAGGGACCGGCTACCGGGAGTCCTCGGACGTCGTCGCGCGGAGGCGGTCGTCGACCTCGCGAGCTTCGGCGGACGACCCGAACGCGAGGGTGACCTCACCGCCGGTGAGGGGTTCCATGACCTGGGGCGCCGAGATCACCCTGCCGTCGAGGAGGATCGCCATGCGCTCGTCGATCGTCTCGCGGGTGGCCGAGGCCAGGACATCGCTGTCGGTCCTGTCCAACTGCAACACGATCGACCCGCCCGCGCCTTCGCCGTCGGAGAGGTGCGCGGAGGTCGGCGTGATCGACCCGAGCGACTTCGCCAACCGGTAGGTGGTCGCGCCGTCCTGGTCACACGCCGACGCTGCGACGTCAGTGGTGACCGGCGGCGCAGTGCACGCCTCCTCGACCTCCGACACGACGGCTCGGAGCTGCAGCGACTTCATCGCCGGACCGTCAGCAGGCGGCGCCTGGGTCGCGCAACCGGTGAGGACCGCGACCAGGCCAGCGGCGGCCGCGAGGCGGGTGAACCGTGGACCCTTCATCGCACCAGGGTAGGACTCGACGGGAACGCACGACAGTCCCCCGTCCTCCGGCTGCCCCGTAGTGTCGTGCTGATGTCAGACATTCCGTACGGCGAAGTCCCCGCCCTGCCCGTTGCATCCGTCTTCGGCATCATCGTCTTCGTCGTGCACCTGGTGTTCCTGCTCCGGTCCGGACGGTTCACCTGGCAGCGCGCGACCGTCGCTGGGGTGATCGCTGTCTACGCCGCGGGCATCCTCGCGAACACCGTCTTCCCCGTGTTCCTCGATCCACTCCCCGACGCTGAGCCGTGGACGCCAGCGCTGGCGCTGATCCCGTTCTCCGACTACGAAGCTGCGGACGCGGTGACCAACGTGGTCGTGTTCGCCCCGCTGGGCGTCCTGATCCCGCTCCTGATGCGCCGCCCGTCCTGGTGGAAGGTCCTCCTCGCCGCCGCGGCGGTGAGCCTGGCGATCGAACTGCTGCAGCTTGCTGCGCAGCGGCTCTTCTCCGGTGGCCACGTCGCCGACGTCAACGACTTCATCTGGAACACCGTCGGTGGGGTCCTCGGCTACGCGGTCTTCGTCCTGGCGTCACGGACGCCGGGCCTGTCCCGTCTCCTCGACGTCTTCCGCTGGCACCCGGCACCGAGGGAAGAACACGTCGCCTGAGATCGTACGATGCGGCATGGTTGCTGCTGTGGAACCGTGGACCTGGGCGACGACCTACAAGCTCGTCCTGACGAGCTACATCTGGCTCGCTGGAGCTGTCGCTCCGACCGGTGCGGTCATCACCTGCATCGTCATCGCCATCCGGGGCGGTGTCTCGCTCGACGGAGCCGCCAGCGCCCTCCTGTTCGTCGTCGTCTTCATCGTCGTCTTCGCCGTGATCGCCGCCGTCGGCGCTGCCGTGGCGCTGCCGTTCACCCAGCTCCTCGGCCGCGCGCTCCGACGCACTCGGAGCCGTGCCGTCCGTGTGAGCGCACATGCCGTCCTCGGCGGAACACTCGCCGCGATCGGCATGCAGGTGCTCCTGCTGGCCTTCGAGGACGACCACCTCACTTGGCAGTACCCACTGGCCGTCTCGGTCCCCGCAGGGATCGCGGCTGCCATCGGCCGCTGGCGACTCGACGAAGCGGAACGCCGCCGGTCGTTGCTGTCCGAGTAGCCGATCGGGTACCGAGTCCCGCGTCAGCGCTCGTCGCTTGCTGGTGGTCGCTCCCGCCAGAGGACCTCGTCGTCGCAACGGGTGCTCGTCGGGTGCATCCCGATCCGCAGGGCGACACGTGCTGAGGCTCCGTGCTCCGGGTGGATCCGCGCCCTGAGCTCCCGCACGTCGACCGAGCGCAGCCACGTCGCTGCGCGCTCCGCGGATTCGGTCGCGAACCCGTGCCCTTGCCCGCTCGGCGTGACGAGCCAGGCGAGGTCCGCCGTCGTGACCTGGGCGGTCCGGTGCAGGGTCGCCTGCACGAACCCGATCGGCGCGCGGCCCTGGCGGGGGCGGATGATCCAGTTCAGCCACCCTGCGGTGCCGTCCTGGGACCGACCCCGGACCTGACGGGTGTAGCGCGCACGGAGTTCCTCCAGGCTCGGCGGTCCGCCGCCGGTGAAGTGGTACAGCTCCACCGGCGCGAGCACGTCCACCATCACGTCGGCGTGTTCGACGGTCAGGGGTTCGAGGCAGAGACGGTCTGCGCTGAGCGGGACGGCGCGCGGCCACGGCATGCTCGCATCCTTCCAGCTGTTCAGTCGGTCACCGGACGTCCGCCGAGACCAGCAGTCACGGGCCGGAGGCGTTTCCCAGCACCGAGCGTCACCTCCTGCTGCACGGAGGTGCGCACCGTGACGGCGGTGTCCGCGACGTGACGCGTGCTGGTCGGGAACCACGCGCGGCCGGGGGTGACCAGGATGAGGAGACCGTCGACGTCTCCGACGGCAGCGAACTCGCTGGTGGGCTCGTTCCCGTAGGGCTGGAGGTCTGCTGCTCGCAGGGTCGCGACCGCGGCGAGGACGTCCGGGACTGCCACGCCGATCTCGCTCACGCAGACGAGATCGTCAGCGGCGAAGGAATCCACCTCTCGGGGAGGCAGGGCTCGACGTTCGATGAGTTCCAGTACCTGGTCATCAGGGCCGTCGAAGTACATCGACCGCGAGTCCCACGACGGGGGTCCTCCGAACTCCGTCCGATCGTCGACCGACAGGAGCAGCACGCGCTGTCCGAGCCACCGGCGGGCCAGGTCGAACGACCCGGTCGGGATGGTGAACGCGAGGTGGTGCGCGCCCTCGAAGTCGCTCTCCACGAAGCGCAGCCGGCTCAGGCCGATGGCCACGGTCACGCTCGGACCGTCCCGCTCGACCTCACACCCGAGTCGGTCGAAGAACCCGGCAACGACCGACGCGGACCGTGTGGGCAACAGGGCTTCTTCGATCTGCATGCGTCCACCTCACACCCGTGGCCCTGGACCATCGATCACCGGACGCGCACCATGAGCTCGGACGGGTCAGCCGACGGTGCGAAGCCGAACTGCGCGGAGAGACCGTGTGCATCTCGGTCGACGGGAGCGTGCGCTCCAGGCCGGGCGGTCCGAGGTCCTCGACCACGGCAGCGAGGAGCATCCCGCCCTCTCCTCGACCACGTACTCCCGGTGCGACGAAGGTCGTCGTTCCGTGCCCCTCGGCTCCGGTTGCTCGCACGTCGTGATCGCGACGACAGTGCCCGTGGGCCGAGCTGTCCGGTGGAGCGCGATACTGATCGGATGACAGCACCACTCGTCTCGGACGTCGCTCACGCCGGGCTCACCGTGGACGACCTCGACGACGCGCTGGTGCTGTGGTGCTCCGGTCTCGGCTTCGCGCTCGGACGGACCTTCACGCTCGACACGCGGACCACGACTGCGACCACCGGTGTCCAGGGATCCACCATCCGTGCAGCCACGGTCACGCTCGGGGACCAACGGATCGAACTGCTGCAGTACGACCCTCCCCGCTCGGGTCGAGCATCCGACTCCCCCGCGCACACCGGCACGGTCCACATCGCGCTGACCGTCTCGGACCTCGACCGCGTGCTCGACCTCTGCGCAGCACACGGCTGGCGGCCCGTCGGGGAACCGCACGAGATGACCAGTGGCGCCCGGACCGGCACACGGATCATCTACCTCGAGGGGGCGCTCGGCGGCTTCCTCGAACTGATCGCCCCACCGCAGCTTCCCTGACGCCACGAGCGGGGACGGTTTCGGATCGCTCCCCGGAGCGCATCGCCCTGACGCGAGTGGTCGATGATCGCGATCGCAGACTCGACCGTGCCCGTCCGGTCAGAGCGCGTGCGTCCCGAGCAGCGCCCCGGCCACGTAGGTCGCCGCGAGCGCGAGCGCCCCGCCGACGACCACCCGCAGCGCCGCGCGACCCCGACGGGCACCGCCGAGCACCGCACCGGTCGTGCCGGTCAGGGCGAGCGCGACGAGCGACGCGGTCACGGTGACCGGCACGCGGAGGGGTTCCGGCGCGAGCAGCATCGCGAGGAACGGCAGCAGTGCGCCGACCGTGAAGGTCGCCGCCGACACCCAGGCGGCACGCCAGGGGCTGACGATCTCGTCCTCGGCGTCGTGCAGGGCCGCTTCCGCGCGGCGACGACGGACCTCTGGCCGCGTCAGCTCCCGCGCGACGGCATCCGCGACGTCCCCCTCGACCCCGAGCGACCGGTAGTGCGCCGCGAGCGCCGGGGCGTCCTCGGCGTCGGCCTCGAGCTTCGCCTGCTCGGCGGCCTGCCCGGTGCGCTGCGCGTCGCGGGCACCGCTCACCGAGATGTACTCGCCGAGGGCCATCGAGATCGCCCCGCCGACGAGCGCCGCGGTGCCGGCGGCGACGATCGGTCCCGTGCCCGCGCCGGCTCCGGCGACCCCGACGAGCACGGCCGCGACGGACACGATGCCGTCGTTCGCGCCGAGCAGCCCGGCCCGGAGCCAGTTGAGCCGCGCGGCGCTGGTGGCGTCGTCGTGCTCGGAGGTGGGGAGCGAGAGGTCCGAAGCGGTCGACATGACGGCCATCGAACCACTCCCGAGCGGTTCGCGCCAGCAAGGTGAGGCAAGCCTGATCAGGGCTTTCGTGGTGAGGTGAGCCTCACCTCACCGAACGGAGGCCGCCTGCCAGACCCGGGTCGGACGGCCGTTCAGCGCGTGCGGGAACGGGTCACCGACCGGTCGGAAGCCCGCGCTCGTGTAGAGCGCGAGGGCGGGTGCGTTGTCGTCCAGCGCGTGCAGCTCGCACCGGTCGTGCCCGGCGGCTGCGGCGGCGTCCACCGCGGCGGTGAGCAGTCGACGGCCGAGTCCGTGCCCCTGTGCCGCCGGCGCGACCGCGAGGAGGCTGAGGTACGCGCCGTCGCTCGGCGCGCCGCCGGTGCCGGGTGCGGTGACGAGGGCGAACCCGAGCGGGGCGCCGCCGTCGTCGGCGACCACCAGGGCCACCCGCTCTGCGGCGAACTTCTCGTGCGCACGTGCGCGCACGGCGTCGGAGGCCGGCACCCCGTCCCGGTCCGCGACGGCGGCGACCCAGAGCGCGATGCACGCGGCCGCGGTCGCTTCGTCGTCCGCGGTGCGCACGACGAAGGACGACCCGATCACCCGACCACCATACGTCGCACGCCCCGACGGGCGGTCAGGTCGGAGCCCGCCGCGCGATCGGTCAGACGGTCGCCCGCGAGCCGACCCGGTACCGGGCGCCGCGGTGCTCCTCCGGCAGCCGGTCGCCGCGGCCGTGCAGCTTGTGACGGAGCGACCCCTCGACGTACTCGTCCGGGTAGGCACCGCGCGCGCGGAGCTCGGGCACGACGAACTCGATGACGTCCTCCCACGTGCCGGGGGTCACCGCGTACGCCAGGTTGAACCCGTCCACGTCGGTCTGCTCCTGGATGTCGATCAGCTGCTGGGCGATCGTCGCCCCGGAACCGACGGCCACCGGACCGAGGCCGCCGATCGCCGTGTGCTCCGCGATGTCCCGGACCGTCCAGTTCGACCCGTCCTCCCCCGTCGCCGCGGACAGGTTCGCCGCCGCCGACTGGATCGCGTTCGACTCGATGTTGCCGAGCGGCTCGTCCAGGTCGTACTGCGACAGGTCGACGCCCATCCAGCCGGAGTTGAGCACGAGCGCGCCCTCGGCCGACGCGTACGACCGGTAGTCGCGGTACTTGGCCTGGGCTGCCTCGTCGGTCTCGTCGGTGATGACGGTGAGCAGCGTGTAGACGCGGGCGGCGTAGCGGTCGCGACCAGCGGCCTCCAGGGCGTCACGGATCCTGCCGACGGTCGCGGCGAGCTGCGGGATGGTCGGCGCGCCGACGAAGACCGCCTCGGCGTTCTCGGCGGCGAAGCGGATGCCGCGGGGCGAGGCGCCCGCCTGGTAGACCACGGGGCTCCGCTGGACCGAGGGCTCGGTCAGGTGGATGCCGGGGACGTCGAAGTGCGTGCCGTGGTGCTCGATCGGGTGCACCTTCGACGGGTCGGTGAAGACACCGGTCTCGCGGTCCTCGACGACGGCGTCGTCCTCCCACGAGCCCTCCCACAGCTTGTAGAGCACCTCGAGGTACTCGTCGGCGACGTCGTAGCGGTCGTCGTGGGAGAGCTGGTCGGTCTGCCCCATGTTGCGCGCGGCGCTCGGCAGGTACCCGGTGACGACGTTCCAGCCGATGCGGCCCTTCGTCAGGTGGTCGAGCGTCGAGATGCGCCGGGCGAACGGGTACGGGTGCTCGTAGGCGGTGCCCGCGGTGATGCCGAAGCCGAGGTGCTCCGTCACGGCGGCCATCGCGGAGACGAGCAGGATCGGGTCGTTCACCGGCACCTGCGAACCGGTGCGGAGCGCGGCCTCGTTCGTCCCGCCGTACACGTCGTAGGTGCCGAGGACGTCGGCGATGAAGATGCCGTCGAAGCGCCCGCGCTCGAGCAGCTGCGCCAGGTCCGTCCAGTACGACAGGTCGTTGTAGTGCCGCGAACGGTCGCGGGGGTGGCGCCACAGCCCCGAGGACTGGTGCGCGACGCAGTTCATGTCGAACGCGTTGAAACGGATCTGCCGGGTCTCGTTCGTCGAGGTCACGCGGCGAAGCTACGTCCAGCAGCCCGACGCGTCACGTGAGGTGACGCCGTGTGACGCCCGCCCGACGCACGGCGCCTCGGACCTGAGTCGATCTCGCGTGGCAGCATGGCGGCGTGCCCGTCGTCGAGTCCCGCTGCGTCGTCCCCGTCCCCGTCGCGGTCGCCTTCGCCGTGTCGCAGGTGCAGGGACCGGTCCGGAAGCGCTGGGACCCCTTCATCCGTCGACAGCACCTCATCGGCGCCGACGCGCCGGCGAAGGGCGTCCGGACCTTCACGGTGCAGCGCTCGGGCCTGCGGATGGAGAGCGAGTACGTCTCGTACAACCCGCCCTCGAACGTCGGCATGAAGATGACGAAGGGCTCGTGGTTCTTCGAGAAGATGGGCGGTGGGTGGCGCTTCACGCCGGTGGAGGGCGAGCCGGGCCGCACGCTGGCGGTGTGGCGCTACAACTTCACGTGCCGACCCGCCTGGCTCGCACCGCTGGCCGAGCGCATCGGCGCGTTCGTCCTGCAACGCGACATCGACCGACGGATCGCCGGGTTCGCCCGGGGGTGCAGCGACCCGGTCGTGCTCGCACACGTCGGTGCCGCTCCTGGGAGCTGACCGGACCGGTTCAGACCGCGGTGGCCTCGCGGACGGCAGCCTCGGCAGCCACCCAGGCGAGCATCCCGCACTTCACCCGCATGACGAACTTCGAGACGCCGTGGAAGGCGACGAGGTCCTCGAGGACGTCCTCGTCGGGCTCCCCGGCCCCGCGCGACCGCATCATCGTGCGGAAGGACTCGGTGAGCTCGAGCAGCTCCGGGACGGTCCGGCCGACGGCCATGTCGGTCAGCACCGACGCCGAGGCCATCGAGATCGAGCACCCGTCGCCCTGCCAGCCGATGGCCGCGATGCGGTCCGACCCGGGCTCGAGCCGCACGCTGACGGTGATCTCGTCGCCGCAGGTGGGGTTCCGTTCGAAGTGCGACGCGTCGGCGCCGTCGAGCACGCCGTCGCCGTGCCGCGCCTTCGCGTGGTCGAGGATGACCTGCTGGTAGAGGGAGTCGAGGCCGTTCACGAGGCCGCTCCGAAGTACCCGCGGACCTCGCCGACGGCGGTCAGGAAGCGATCGACGTCCTGCTCGGTCGTGTACACGTAGGTGCTCGCCCGGCTGGTCGCGACGAGTCCGAGCCGACGGTGCAGCGGCTGGGCACAGTGGTGCCCGGACCGGACCGCGATGCCCTGCGCGTCGAGGTACTGCGAGACGTCGTGGGCGTGCACCCCGTCGACGTCGAAGGACACGAGTCCGGAGCGCGGCACCCCGGCGGGCGGGCCGACGACGCGGATGCCCGGCACCGCCGCCAGACCGTCGAGCATCCGGCGGGCGAGGTGCTCCTCGTGGGCGCGGACGCGTTCCATGCCGATGGCCTGCAGGTAGCGGACCGCCTCGGCGAGTGCGACGGCCTGGGACACCGGCTGCGTCCCGGCCTCGAAGCGCTCGGGCGCCGGCATGTACTCCGACGACTCCATCGTCACGGTCGTGATCATCGATCCACCGGTGCGGAACGGCGGCAGGGCGTCGAGGAGTTCCCCGCGACCCCACAGGACGCCGATGCCGTTCGGCCCGAGCATCTTGTGCCCGGAGAACGCGGCGAAGTCGACGCCGAGCTCCTGCACGTCGAGGGGCCGGTGCGGCGCGGACTGGCACGCGTCGAGGACGACGAGGGCGCCGTGCGCGCGGGCCGCTGCCACCACCGCGGCGACGGGCGCGACCATGCCGGTGACGTTCGAGACGTGCGCGAACGCCACGATCCTCGTGTGCTCGGTGATCCGGGAGACCGCGTCCTCGGCGGTCCAGGTGCCGTCGTCGGCCACCGGGACCCAGCGCAGGGTCGCACCGGTGAGCGCGGCGAGCTCCTGCCACGGCACGAGGTTCGCGTGGTGCTCGGCCTCGGTGACCAGGACCTCGTCGCCGGGACCGATGCGGAAGCGCTCCGCCGCCGCTCCCCCGCGTCCGCGGCTGGCGTTGGCGATGCCGTACGCCACGAGGTTCAGCGCGTCGGTGGCGTTCGCCGTCCAGACGACCTCGGACGGCGACGACGCCCCGACGAAGCCGGCGACCGTGGCCCGTGCGTCCTCGTAGGCGTCGGTGCTCAGGGCCGCGAGCGTGTGCGCACCGCGGTGGACGGCCGCGTTGTCGTGCTCCAGGAACCGTCGCTCGGCGTCGAGCACCTGCCGCGGCCGCTCGGCCGTCGCGCCGGAGTCGAGGTACGCGAGCGGCTGCCCGTTCACCTCCTGCTGGAGGATCGGGAAGTCCCGCTTGATCGCGGCGACCTCGGACTCGGTCAGCGGCTGGTTCGGGGCGAGCACGGTCACGCGGTCAATCGTGGTCGGTCCCGCCCCGTGCGTCCAATCGCCTGCAGCGGACAAGGAGCCGGAACGGCGGCGGGACGCAGGCAGGCCGGCCGCTACTCGTTGCCGATGCGCTTGTCGGCCTGCTCGCGTGCGGCGTCGATCTTGTCGTCGTACTTGCCGCCCGTGGCCTTCTTCACCGCGTCGGCCACACCGCCCAGGACCTTGTCGCTGACGTCCTCGGCCTTCTCGCTCTTCAGGGCGTCCTGGACCTTGCCGTCCTTCAGGAGCTCCTGTGCCTTCTTCGTGATGTCGTCGAACCCCGCCATGGACGGCTCCTCACCTCGTGCGGGGCCCGTCGCCCCGACCTGCCGCCGATGGTAGGCGCGGCCCCGGCGCCTGTCCGGGTGTGCCGGCCCGGTGTCGCGGCTCCGGCGCCTGTCCGGTGTCGCGGCCGGCCCGACCCGGTCCGGACGGACGGCTCAGACCATCTGCGCGCTGCGTCGCCGCGCGAGCAGGTAGGAGACCGCGACCGAGCCCGTGATCGCCAGGAGCGACGGGATGAGGATGTCCGTGCCCTCCTGCGTGAACTCGACGACGAGCACGAGCGCGGTGAACGGCGCCCGCATCGTGGTCGCCAGCAAGGCCGCCGCTCCGACGAACGCGAACGCCGCCAGGCTCGACCCGTCAGCGGGCCAGAGCAGCACCCACAGGCCGCCGAGCGCGGCGCCCACCGCGGAGCCGATGGCGATCGAGGGCGTCAGCGTGCCACCGACCGCACCGGCTCCGATGGTCGCCGAGGTCGTGATCGTGCGGATGATGCCGAGGAGGAGCAGGAACACGATCGGCGACAGCCCGGCGAACGTCGGCGCCTCGGTCGTGGCGTTCATCGCGACGAGGCCGAGCGCGCGCCCGTTGCCGAGGATCTCCGGGAACGGCACGGCGATGAGCCCGACCATCGCGAAGACGACGGGCAGCACGACGAGCAGGTGCCACCCCTTCGGCGCCATGCCCTGCAGCCGGTTCGTGAGCTTCACGAAGCCGACGCCCGCGAACCCGAGCAGCGGCCCGACGACGACCGCCCAGACCAGCAGCGACGGCGACAGGTGCATCGCGGGCACGTCGTAGAGCACCTCGTCCGGGATCACGAGCCGTGCGGTGAACGCGGCGATCGCACTCGTCGCGAAGGCCGGCAGTGCGGTCGCGAACGTGAGTTCACCGAGCAGCACCTCGACCGCGAAGAGCGCGCCTCCGAGCGGCACGTCGTACACCGCCGCCAGGCCGGCAGCAGCACCGCAGGCGACGAGGATGCGCGTCTCGCGCCCCGTCAGGCCGGCACGAGCGGTGACGAGCTGGGACAGCCAGGCACCGATCTCGCGGGGCGCGACCTCCTTGCCGATGGAGGCGCCGAGCCCGACGGCCAGGATCTGCACCGCGGCGTTCGCGACCGTGGCGAGCGCCGGCATCCGCTTGCCGTCGACCGCGCCGGTCACCGACACCACGGGCTTCGCCCACCGCCGGAGCGCCCACCACGCGACGCCCGTGAGCACGCCGGCCGCGGCGAGCGCGAGGAAGCGGTTGAGCCCGGAGGGCGCATCGGCCGCCTCGCGGTGCCCGCCGAACGGGTACCCGAAGGCGACGAACTGGATGGCCTGCAGGGCGAGCCACACCGAGATGCCCGCGACGCCGCCGGCGATGCCGACGAGCCCGGTGATCACGGCGAGCTTGAGGGCCCAGACCGGCGTGGTCGTGCGTGTCGCGTTCCCGGTCTGCGGCATGACCGGAAGCCTAGCGGCGATCGGGACCGGCCCACGGACGGCCGACGGCACCCGTGGACGGACGGGAGGCCCGTGGCGGGGCCGCCACGGGCCTCCCGTCCGGCTGCTGGTCGCGTCGCGGTCAGACGGCCGTCACGCGGAAGGGGACCACCTGGTCGGCCGGCAGGAGCGGGGGCTGGAGGCCGACCTGCTCGAGCACGCGGCCGCTGAAGACGCGGTCGCCGGCCCACCAGTCGGGCGCCCGGACCTCGTGGTCCTCGCCGACCAGGACCGGGTCGACGCGGTACCGCGTGTCCGGGTCGAGGTCACGGAGGACCACGCGCCCGATGCCCGACACCTCGGACCGGCCCGTGCTCGCGACGAAGAACACGGCCTGGCGGCGGTCCTCGGCGACCACGCCGTAGACCAGGCGCGTGGGGTCGACCTCGTCGACGCGGACGAGCAGGCCGCCGTGCAGGAGTGCGCGCCACTCCTTGTGCAGCGCGATCCACGACGCGAGGGTGCGCTCCTCGTCCGCGGTGGCCTGCGCGAGGTCCCACTCGATGCCGAAGTGCCCGATCAGCGCGGTGCCCGCACGGAAGGACACGTCGTGGAAGCGGCCCGTCGTGTGGTTCACCCCGCTGGCGACGTGCGCGCCGAGGAGCTCCGGCGGCAGCAGCTGCTGCGTCCAGCGGTGCATCTGCTGACGCTCGAAGGGGTCGATGTCGTCGGACACCCACACGCGGTCGGTGTGCTCGATCACCGCGAGGTCGACACGCGCACCGCCGGACGAGCACGACTCGATCTCGAGCCCCGGGAAGCGTTCCTTGAGCGTCGCCATCAGGCGGTAGGTGGCGAGGGTCTGCTCGTGCACGGCTGCCCCGCCGCCCGGGTGCCCGGCCTCGACCAGGTCGCGGTTGTGGTCCCACTTGACGTAGTCGACGCCGTACTCGCCGATGATCGCGGTCATCCGCTCGAGCACGTACGCGTACGCGTCCGGGATCGCGAGGTTGAGCACCTGCTGGTCGCGCGAGCGGACGGGCAACCGGCCGTCCGCCTGCATGATCCACTCCGGGTGCGCCCGGGCGAGGTCGCTGTCCTCGTTCACCATCTCGGGCTCGAACCACAGCCCGAACTCCATGCCGAGGGCACGGACACGGTCGACGATCGGACCGAGGCCGTCCGGCCAGACGTCCTCGTCGACGTACCAGTCACCGAGACCGGCGTGGTCGTCACGGCGACCGCGGAACCAGCCGTCGTCGAGCACGTACCGCTCGACGCCGAGCCGGGCGGCCCGCTCGGCGAGGTCGGTGAGGCGGGCGAGGTCGTGGTCGAAGTAGACCGCCTCCCAGACGTTGATCGTCACCGGCCGCGGGGTCGACGGGTGCTGCGGGCGGCTGCGGAGCCAGTGGTGGAACCGGCGGGCCTGGTCGTCGAGGCCGTCACCCCACGCGCCGTACACCCAGGGGCCCTCGTAGGTCTCGCCGGTGTCCAAGCGGACCTCGCCGGGGAGCACGAGCTCGCCACCACCGGCCACCTGGCGCCCGGTCGCGAGCCGCTCGGCGAAGTGACGGTGGTTCCCGCTCCACGCGGTGTGCACGCCCCAGACCTCACCGCGGGCGAACCCGAACCCGGGCTCCCCCACGCTGAGCACGGTCGCGGCGTCCGCTCCGGTGCGACCCTTGCGGCTGTCGCGCTCGTGCGTGCCGACGACGAGCTCGCGACGCTGCGGGGTGCGCTCCTTGCCCCAGCGGCCGGCGAAGTCGAGGACCTCGCGGGCGCGGGAGGGCACGGGCAGCGCCACGGTCAGGTCGTCCACCGTGTAGGTGCCGACGGCGGTGTTCGTGACGGCGGCGCGGGCGCGCACCAGGCCGGACACGAGCAGCTCGAGCGTCACGCGGACGGCGAGGCCCGCGGTGGTGTCCTCGGCCTCGGCGGTCACGTGGGTGTCGTCGACGTCGATCGCCGTGACGGTGAAGGCCGGTGACCAGTCGCGACCACCACGGTGGCCGGAGAGCCCGGGGCGACCGGTCCACCCGCGGTGGGGCTCCGGCAGCAGTGCGAGGCGGACGGGCACGTCGGCCTCGTTGTTCGCGACCGGGGCCACGTCGGCGTCCGCGAGGGCGACGAGCTCGTCGAGGGCGAGCGGCCCGAGGGCAGCGCCCCAGTGCACGACGGCGGGCAGCGCGCCGTCGCGGCAGTCGAGCACGACGGACACCCCACCGGCGGTCAGGTGGACGAGGTCGTTCGTGGTGGTGGGCATCGTTGCTCCGGTCGGCGTCGTCGACGCCTGTGCGTCGTGGGCACGACGAGCCTGGCTGGCGCGGCGCGTGCTGCGCAACACGACGCGCGAGGGTCCGCGGAACCGGCGGGGCCGGGCCGTCCGGGACGGTGGGTCGTCAGAACCAGCGCTTCACCTTGAAGACGACGAACAGGATCGCGGCGAAGGCGATCATCGCGACGATCGACAGCGGGTACCCCCACGTCCACGACAGTTCGGGCATGTGCGTGAAGTTCATCCCGTAGATCGCCGCGATGAGCGTCGGCGCGAACAGGATCGCCGCCCAGCCCGAGATGCGCTTCGTGTCGTCGTTCTGCTTCTGCGC
The DNA here is from genome assembly GCF_000772085.1 of Curtobacterium sp. MR_MD2014. Taxonomy (NCBI): domain Bacteria; kingdom Bacillati; phylum Actinomycetota; class Actinomycetes; order Micrococcales; family Microbacteriaceae; genus Curtobacterium; species Curtobacterium sp. MR_MD2014. The sequence goes on from NZ_CP009755.1 coordinate 2,534,466, forward strand.
GGCGAGGGTCGAGTCGACCGTCAGCGCGTTCTGCAGCAGCTGTCGGAAGGTGTCGAGTCGCTCGACCGTGCGGATGACGTGGTCCAGGACGTCGCGGAAGCGGCGCTGCAGCTCCACCGGCAGGTGGTACTTCTCCGCGCCGCGGTGCAGGTTCTCGATGATGCCGATGAGCGGACGGGCCGCGCGTTGGAAGTCGACGACCTCGCCGAACAGCTCGTAGATGCGCCTCGACACCCCCGCCACCCCGGAGAACAGCTGGTCCTCGATCTGGTTGATGTCCTCCTCCAGGCCGTCGATCACCGGCGCGTAGCCGTCGACGATCGAGTCCATGAGCGCCCAGAGCTGCGCCTGCGGTCCCGCCGTCACGAGGGCCGGTTTGCCGCTGAGCCGTCGGAGCGCGTGCGGGACGGCTTGCGCGCCACGTGGGTCCGCCGGGACGACCGCCAGGAAGAAGTCCTGCCCGACGAAGGCATGCACCTCGCCGAACTCCACCTCCTCCGGGCCGTCGTGGTAGACCGCCGGCTTCAGCACCGTGAAGAGCGTCGAGCCGTAGCGTTCGAGCTTCGGGCGCTGGTGCCCCTCGGCGGCGTCCTCGACCGCGAGCTCGTGCAGCCCGAGGGCGACCGCGACGTCCCCGAGCTCCTCGGCGTCGGGGCGGTGCAGCACGATGCACGCGCTGGCGCCCTGCTCGCCGATCATCCGGAAGGTGTCGTCGAGCGACGGGCAGGCGATCGGGGCGATGCGGTCGACGTAGACGGTGTTGAGCTCGACGGTCACGATGCCACCGTACGCACCGCCCGTCGGCCCGTCCCCCGGCCACCTGGACGTCGGCTGCGTCCGACGCGACGGCACGGGCCTACCGTACGGGTCATCAGCATGCTGACGAACGGAGCGGACATGAAGAAGATCTGGAAGCGCATCGCGGTCGCCGTGAGCGCTGTGGTGGCAGTGGTCGGCGCCTTCGTCGGCTCGGGCGCAGCGGGCGGGACCCCCATCGCCGAAGCGGCCGGCGGTGCACTCTCGGCGTCGTCGACCGCGATCGCACCGGCCGGCCCCGCGTTCTCGATCTGGAGCGTCGTCTACGTCGGGTTGATCGCCTACACGGTGCGGCAGTTCTTCCGCACCGCCGACGACGAGCGCCACGAGCGCCTGTTCGTCCCCGCGGTGCTGTCGCTGCTGCTCAACGCGGCGTGGATCCTGTCCGTGCAGTTCGGGTTCCTGTGGGCGAGCGAGCCGATCATCGTCGCGCTGCTCGGCGTCCTGGTCTGGGCGTTCGCGGTGCTGCGGCGGACGCGTCCCTCGGGTGCCGTCGAGGCGATCGTGACCGACGGGACGTTCGGGCTCTACCTCGGGTGGGTCTGCGTCGCGACCGCGGCCAACACCGCAGCGGTGCTGACGGCCGCGGGCTTCCGGGGCTTCGGACTCGGGCAGGACGCCTGGGGCGTGCTCGTCGCCGCGGTCGCCGGGCTCGTCGGGGTGCTCCTGGCGATCTGGGGCGGCGGACGACTCGCACCGACCGCGGCGCTGTCCTGGGGTCTCGCGTGGGTCGCGGTCGGGCGGCTCGACGGGCCGCTCGTGTCCGTGCCGACGGCGGTCACGGCCGTCGTGGCGATCGCCGTTGCGGTCGTCGTCACCCTCGTGGTGCGCGCCCGGGTCGGCTGGGCCGCGCGCTCGCGCGGGGCGCGCGCCGCGGCCGGCGCCGCGGCCGCGGCCCGCGCGGCGTAGCCGCGGCGCCCGCGCGCCCGCGCGGCGCAGCCGCGAGACTCGGCTGGGCGGACACTTTCGTGGCGTTCCAGCCGCGAAAGTGTCCGCCAGGCCGAGTCTCGCTGCCTCGCGCCGGCGCGTCAGCGCGCGGCGGCCGCCAGGCCGTGCGCGGCCGCGACGGCCTCGTTCACGACCTGGCCGGCGTGCACGTTCACACCCTTCGCGAGGGCCGGGTCGACCTCGGTGGCCCGCTCCCACCCCTGGTCGGCGATCGCGAGGGCGTAGGGCAGCGTCGCGTTCGTCAACGAGATCGTGCTGGTGCGCGGGACGGCACCCGGCATGTTCGCGACGCAGTAGTAGACGGCGTCGTGCACACGGAAGGTCGGGTCGTCGTGCGTGGTCGGCCGCGAGCCCTCGAAGCAGCCGCCCTGGTCGATCGCGATGTCGACGAGCACCGACCCCTGCCGCATGTCCGCGACCATGGCGTCGGTCACGAGCTTGGGCGCCGAGGCACCGGGGATGAGCACCGACCCCACGACGAGGTCCGCCTCGCGCAGCGCATCGGCGATCGCGTGCGACGACGACCGCAGCGTCGTGATCCGACCGTCGAACCGGGCGTCGAGCGCACGCAGCCGCGGCAGGCTGATGTCGAACACCGTGACCTCGGCGCCGAGCCCGAGGGCCATGGTCGCGGCGTGCTCCCCCGCGACCCCGCCGCCGATGACGACGACCCGGCCGCGCGGCGTCCCGGGGACCCCGCCGAGGAGCAGCCCGCGGCCGCCCTTCGTGCGCATGAGCTGGTCGGCGCCGACCTGCACGGAGAGTCGCCCGGCGATCTCGGACATCGGCGAGAGCAGCGGCAGCGACCGGTCCGGCAGCTGCACGGTCTCGTAGGCGATCGCGGTCGCACCAGAGGCGACGAGCGCGTCGGTGAGCGGCCGGTCGGCAGCCAGGTGCAGGTAGGTGAAGAGCACCTGTCCCGGACGGATCGACGGGTACTCGGAGGCGACGGGCTCCTTCACCTTGAGGACGAGCTCCGCCTGCTCCCAGACCTCGGCGGCCGTGCCGACGACGGTGGCTCCCGCAGCCCGGTACTCGTCGTCCGAGAAGGACGATCCGGCTCCGGCACCGGCCTGCACGAGCACGCGGTGACCGTGCAGCGCGAGCTCACCCACACCCGCCGGCGTGGCCGCGACGCGGTACTCGTTGTTCTTGACTTCGGTGGGGACGCCGATCAGCATCACGGACTCCTTCGTGGGCGGTGCAGGACACTTCCACGATGCGCCGGAGTTCGTCTCGGATGGGTTTCCGCCGAACATCTGCACGGTCTCCACCGATACGGTCGCACGAGATTCGGCTCGGCCCGCGCACGCCCCGGGTGGTCAGTGCGCGCGGAGCGACTCGCTCGGCAGCTCGCCGAAGCGGGCGCGGTAGGTCGCCGAGAACCGGCCGAGGTGCCCGAACCCCCAGGCGCGAGCGATGTCCGCCACGCTGGTGTCGTCGCGGTCACCGCGGAGCAGGTCCCCCCGGGCGCCGTCGAGCCGCACGCTGCGCAGCAGGTCACCCGGCGTCTGGTCGAGGTGCCGCCGGAGCGACTGCTGGAGCCCACGCGGACTGAGCCCGGCCGCCGCAGCGATCTCGGCGGTCCCGATGGCGTCCCGCGCGTGGGCGTGCACGTACTCGAGCGCCAGCCGCAGTCGGGCGTGCTCCGGACCGTTGCCGGTGACCGTCGACTGCCAGCGCTCGCGGTGCGGGAAGGCGTCGACCGCCGCGGTCACGAAGGCGTCGACGATGCTGCGCCGTGCCGCCGGGCTGAGGTCGTTGTCGCTGTGCAACCAGGTCGACGAGTGCGCGCGCACGACCGACTGCCAGGTGCGCACGCCGTCGGCGGTCGGACGGTGCATCGCGTCGAACGTGAAGTCGGCATCGCCCACGAGCGACCTGACGTGCGCCTTGTCGAGCTGCACCAGGTTCAGCCCGATGTCGCGGTGGTGCAGTTCGTACGCATCGGGCAGGACCACGGGCACGCCGGGCTCGAGGTCGATGCTCCGGCCGCCGAAGGTGAGGGTACTGGACCCGGACCGCAACCACGCGACGAGGACCTGGTCGTCCACGACGCTCTCGGTCCGGAGGTCGACGAGGAACCGGGCCGTCCGCAGGGACAGCAGCCCGTCGCTCACCCCCGCGAAGTCCCACTGTGGGCGCTGTCGGGTCCGTCGGACCCGGGGCGCCCGGAAGTCGTAGTCGCCGGTGAAGAACGACAGGGCTTCATCCACGTCGGTGCCGGCGATGCGGCGGAAGGAGCGGCCGTCCGTCGCGGTCGCAGGTGCCGCCGGGACGGCGCCGTCGGACTCCACCCGATCGGGGTTCTCGTGAGAAGGCACCATGGACCAGAACCTACGGGGCACCACCGACAAAGTAGGTCGGCACCTGACCCAAGCGGAGCGGTCAGGGCTGCAGGATCGCCTGCCCGACGCTCTCGTCCAGGATGAGGTCGGTGACCAGCCCGGCCGCGAGCGCACCCTTGAGCGACGCCGCCTTCGAGCGCCCGGCCACCACGCAGACCCGACGCGGCGCCCGCTTGATCGTGTCGAGGTCCGGCGCACCGGCCCGGGTGTTCACGCCGATGTCCTTCCACGAGCCGTCGGCGCGGTAGAACACGGTCGAGACGTCCCCGACGACGCCGGCCTCGGTGAGCTCGTCGCGGTCGGACGGGTCGAGGTACCCGCCCGAGTACACGTGCGACGGCACCGGCGCCTGCGGGGCACCGACGCCGAACACGACGAGGTCCATCCGCTCGTGCAGGTCGAGGACGCGGCGGATCGAGCGCTCGCGGAACAGCGCCTCCTTCGTCGCCGGGTCGTCGAAGAACGCCGGCACCGGGAACTGCTGCACGAACGCGCCGTACGCCTCGCCGAACCGGCGCAGGATCTCCGACGCGTAGACGATGCCCGTGGTGCGGGTGTTCGCGGCGCCGTTGATCTGCACCACGGTGGACCCGTGCGTCGTCTTCGGCACCAGGTAGCGGCTCACCGCGCTGACGGTCGATCCCCACGAGATGCCGATCACCATGTTCGACTCGACGTACTGCGTCAGGATGCGCGCCGCGGACAGCGCCACCCGCTCCAGCCGGTCCACGTCGCTCGTGTGGTCCGGCACCGGCACGACGTGCGCGTGAACGCCGAACCGCGCGCGGATGTTGCGACTGAGCGCGGCGGCCTGGTCGAGGGGCGAGCGGATCTGGATGTCCACCAGCCCGGTGTCCCTGGCGTACTTCAGGAGGCGCGACACCGACGAGCGCGAGGTCCCCAGCTCGTCGGCGATGGCGTCCATCGTCAGGTCCTGCAGGTAGTACAGGTGCGCGGCGCGCAGCGCCTGCTGCGTTCGCATCGGCTGCGCTGCGTCACTCACGGAACCGAGCATGCACGGACGTGCAGGGCCTCTGCAACCCCTGTCGCGCCTCCCGGCCGTCGCCCCCGCACCCGCAGCGGCGTCGCGAGCCGCCCCGCCGACCCGGTCGACACGTGTGCTGCACGTTCGTGCACGCAAGTTGCCCGCCCTCCCACACAGGCGCACCATCGGAGGAGTCCCACGGAACCGACCAAGGAAGCGACGCACCATGTCGAAGAAGACGCAGCCCCGGAAGACGGTCAGCGCGCTCACCGAGCGCCCGAACGCACAGGTCCTCATCGTCGGTGGCGGCATCAACGGCATCGCCACCTTCCGCGACCTCGCCCTGCAGGGGGTCGACGTCGTGCTCGTCGAGCGCGGCGACTACGCCGGCGGGGCCTCGGCCGCGTCGAGCCACATGATCCACGGTGGCATCCGGTACCTCGAGAACGGCGAGTTCCGTCTCGTGCGCGAGAGCGTGCAGGAGCGCAACGGCCTGATCCGCATCGCGCCGCACTACGTGAAGCCGCTGCAGACCACGATGCCGATCTTCTCGACGTTCTCCGGCATCATGAACGCTCCGCTGCGCATGCTCACCCACAAGCAGCGCTCGACCAAGGAGCGCGGTGCCGCGCTCATCAAGATCGGCATGACGATCTACGACTCCTTCTCGCGTGACGGCGGCTCGGTGCCGAAGCACCGCTTCCTCACCAAGAAGGCCGCGCTGGCCGACATGCCGGCACTCAACAAGGACCTCAAGTACACGGGCACCTACTACGACGCCTCGGTGCACGAGCCGGAGCGCCTGGCGCTCGACGTGCTCAAGGACGGCCTCGCCGCCGCGCAGGGCACCGGCAGCGCCGCGACCGCCCGCGCCGTCAACTACGTCGAGGCAGCCGGCACCCGTGACGGTGGCGTCGTCCTGCGTGATCTGGAGACCGGCGAGGACTTCGTGTTCACCGCCGACGTCGTCGTGAACGCGTCCGGCCCCTGGACCGACCTGACGAACCAGGCCTTCGGCGGCGAGACGAAGTTCATGGGCGGGACGAAGGGTTCCCACATCGTCGTCAAGAACGACGAGCTGCTCGAGGCGACCAAGGGCCGCGAGCTGTTCTTCGAGAACAACGACGGCCGCATCGTCCTCATCTACCCGCTCAAGGGCCGGGTGCTCATCGGGACGACGGACATCGACGCGGACCCGTCGAAGCCGGTGACCACGACGGAGGAGGAGATCGACTACTTCTTCGGCCTGGTGAAGCACGTCTTCCCGCAGATCGAGGTCACCCGCGACCACATCGTCTACAGCTACTCGGGCATCCGCCCGCTCCCCCGCCACGAGGACACCGCCCCCGGCTTCGTGTCCCGCGACTACCGGATCGTCGACACTCCGATCGCCGGCCTCCCCGACACCACGGTGCTGAGCCTGGTCGGTGGCAAGTGGACCACGTTCCGCGCCCTGGCCGCGCACCTGTCGAGCGACGTCACCACGAAGCTCGGCACCGCCCGGAAGGTCGACACGACCGGCATGGCGATCGGCGGTGGCAAGGACTTCCCGACGACCGACGCGCAGCGGGCGCTGTGGATCAAGTCGCACCGTGACGGCCTCGACGAGTCCGTCGTCGAGGGGCTGCTCGAGCGCTACGGCACCCGTGCGGCCGAGGTCGTGGACGTCCTCACCGACGGCCCGGTCGTGCCCCTCGAGTCCGACCCGTCGCTCACGCGGGCCGAGGTCGCGTACTTCGCGCAGCACGAGCAGGCGGTCCACCTGGTCGACGTGGTGCTCCGACGCACGAACCTCGCCTTCGTCGGCGGCGTCACCATCGACCTGCTCGACGAGCTGGCGGACGTGCTCGCCGACACCCTGGGCTGGGACACCGAGGAGCGCGCGGACGAGGTCCAGCGCACGCTCGACGTCCTGCGCGAGTCGCACGGCGTGATCGTGCCGCTGCACACGACGGCGCAGCCCGCGTAGTCCACGCGAGCGCAGACGGACGGGAGGCGCGGTGCCGGCTGGCACCGCGCCTCCCGTCCGTCGCGTGGTCACGCACCCGCGCACCGCTCGGATCACCAGACGCCGCCGTCCCGCCGAGACGCCGCCGGATCGGGCGGCGTCTCGCTCGACTGCGGGCGTCTCGAGTCGACGCCGGCGTCTCGGGCGCGGCTCGGCCGTCAGAACGCGTCGCCGGTGGGGTCCTGCGCCGTCCGGTCGATGAGGTCCTCGCCACCGACTGGCTCGCCCTCCCAGTCGACCAGGCGCCAGCCGTCCTCGAAGGACCCCTCGACCTCGACGATCCCGGTGTTCTCGAGGTGCCGCTTCGTGCCGAACTCGTCCGGGGTGTTCTGCGCGACCGCGCTGGCCCAGGTGCGGATCGCCGCGCCGTGGCTGAACGCAGCCGCGACCTCGACCCCGGTCGCGAGGATCTGCCGCACGGCGTCGTCGTAGCGCGCGAAGAAGTCATCGCCGCTCTCGGCACCGGGCATCCGGCCCGCGCGGTCCCCCGCCGACCAGCCGTGCACGGTCGAGATGTAGAGCTGCACCGAGGTCCGGTCGTGCTTGCCCTGCAGGTCGCCCGCCTCGATCTCACGGAGCCCCGGCAGCACGACGGGTTCGAGCCCGAGCGCCGCAGCGAGGGGCGCGGCGGTGTGCTGCGTCCGGACCATGGACGAGACGAAGAGCCGCTCGATCCCGCGGTCGGCCAGGGCCGCGGGCAGCGCGTCCGCCTGCTGCTGCCCGAGCTCGGTGAGCCCGGGCCCGGGCACCTCGGCGTCGAGGACACCGTTCACGTTCGCGGGGGTCTGGCCGTGCCGGATGAGCAGGAGTCGCATGACCCCACCCTACGGACGGCCGGTGACCTACCCCTGGCGGGCCTTCCAGCGTGGGTCGCGCTTGTTGATGACGTACACGCGACCGCGGCGACGCACGATCTGCGAGCCGGGGATCTTCTTGAGCGCCTTGAGCGAGTTGCGGACCTTCACGGGGGTCTCCTTCCTGCACCGGCTCCTTGTTGAGAACGGTTGTCATGTAGGGTACTCGACATGCGCCCCGCAGCAACCACCCTCGTCACCGCCCTGCACGATGCCGACGCCGTCCGTGTCGCCGGCAGGATCAGCAGCGGCCACCGCATGCACGTCGCCGGCAACGCCCTCGCCGCGGCCCGGGGCATCGCCGCGCGGCGCGACCAGCTCGACCGCGTGTGCGGACCCGACGCCGACCACGACCTCGTCGTGACGCTGGCGCCCGAGGTCGACGTCCGCGCGGTCGGCATGATGCTCGCGAACGCCGCGCGCTCGGAGACCGGGGACGACCGGATCCTGCGCCACGTGGTCGCCGTGCTCCGCGCGGACGACGTGGCCCACCTGCTCTGGTCCGACGTGGACGACGCCTTCGTCGCGGCCGAGCGGGTGGTCTCCGTCGTCGAGTACGCCACGGTGATCGCGCTCGACCGGGTCGAGCCGCTGTCCGGGCGACGACGTCGCGCCCTCGTGTCCCTCCTCCACCGCATGGCACCGCACGCGGTGATCGTCGCCGCGCCCGCCGTGCGCAGCGCCCTCGACCTGCCGGCGTCCAACGGCGGCGCAGCACGGCTGCTGGCCTCGGGGGCCGGGTGGATGCGCGCCCTGTCGTCCGACTCCGGCCGGACCGACACCGGGCGCGGTCCGCGGGACGACCTGGTGACCGTGCGGTACCGGGAGCCCCTGCCGTTCCACCCGGGGCGGCTCGCCGACGTCATCGCCGACGACCTCGCGGCGGGGGCGAACGGCCGGGTGCTGCGCTCGAAGGGCTTCTTCCGACTGGCGTCCCGGCCGGACCACGTCGGCTCGTGGTCGAGCTTCGGCGCGATGCTGGCGCTCGACCCGACCGCGAACCCGTCGTGGGACGAGGACGCACCGGTCGGTCAGGCGATCTGGTTCGTCGGCGAGCGCCTCGACGTGCACGCCGTCGAACGCGCGCTGGACGGTGCGCTCCTCACCCCGGCGGAACTGCTCGCCGGGCCCGACGTGTGGCGTCGGTGGCCGGACCCGTTCCCGGTGTGGCCGGCGCTCGACCCGTCGCACGAGCACCGGCACGACTGAGCACCGCGGACGGCCGCCGGCGCGGGCACCGGCGGCGGCACCGACGGCGGGGCACTGCTCGCCAGGGACGTGGGAACGCCCGGAGACGCGGGTGACGCGCGAACCGCGACGTTGCACGCGTCGATCGACACGTGCAACGTCGCGAACCTGGCACCTGGAACCGCGCGTCGGGCGCCGCGCGCCGCCCCGGGCCCCGGTCACCCGGCGCCGGTCAGCCGCACACCGTCAGCGCTCGGCGGCTGCTTCCGCCCGGTCCTGCGCCGCGAACGGCAGGTCCCCCAGGTCGAGGTTCGGGTTCGTGTCCTGCGTGAGCACGAGCTCGCGGGCCTCGTCCTCGGACTCCACCGCGGGCATCGACCCCGGCAACGGGCGCTGCGACGACTCCCGCATGCAGAACACACCGACCGCTCCGACGACGCTCATCGCGACGAGGAAGTACGCGGGCGCCAGCTGGTCCCCCGTGGCCGTCAGGAGCGCCTGCACGATGAGCGGCGTCGTCCCGCCGAACACCGCGATGGCGATGTTGTAGGCGAAGCCCATGCCGCCGTACCGCGTCGACGTCGGGAAGAGCGCCGGCAGCGACGCTGCCTGGTTCGACACCCACAGCGCGGTCATCAGCGCCAGCAGCCCGAGCCCGGCGAGGGTCGACCACTGCGCGCCGTGCCCGATGAGCAGGAAGGCGGGGACGGCGAGCACGACGGTCGTCCCGGCGCCGATCCACATCACGGTGCGGCGACCGATCCGGTCGGACAGCCGTCCGGCGACCGGCAGCATCACGGCGAGCAGCACGAGCACGGGGATGGTGAGCAGCGTGCCGTCGATCGCGGAGTAGCCGAGCGAGTCGGTGAGGTACGTCGGCATGTACGAGGTCAGCGCGTAGCCGACCGTGTTCGATGCGCCGACGAGCATGATCGCGATGACGATGGGGCGCCAGTGGTCGCGCACCATGACGAGCACGTTCGCCGGTCGGCCGCCCGCTGCGGCCTCGCGGTCCGACGCGGCGGCCTCCTGCGCGGCCTGGGTCGCCTGGAACACCGGCGACTCCTCGATGCGCAGGCGGAACCAGATCGCGACGACGCCGATCACGCCGGCGAGCAGGAACGGCAGGCGCCAGCCCCAGGCGGTCATCGTCTCCTCGCCCAGCGTCACCTGCAGCACGGTCACCACGGTCGCACCGAGCGCGAAGCCCATGTAGCTGCCGAAGTCGAGGATGCTCGCGAAGAAGCCGCGCCGACGGTCCGGGGCGTACTCGGTCACGAACGTGGTGGCCCCGGCGTACTCACCACCGGTCGAGAACCCCTGCGCGAGCTTCAGCACGACGAGCACCACCGGAGCGACCGCACCGATGGTCGACCACGCCGGCAGGACCCCGATGAGGAAGGTCGACGACGCCATCAGGATCAGCGTCGTGGCGAGCACCTTCTGACGTCCGAGCCGGTCCCCCAGCCGCCCGAACACGATCCCGCCGAGGGGCCGCGCGACGTAGGTCGCCGCGAACACCCCGAGACTGAACAGGATCTGCACCGACGGTTCGGCCGTGGGCAGGAACACCCGGCCCATCGTGACCGCCAGGTAGCCGTAGACCCCGACGTCGTACCACTCCATCGTGTTGCCGACGACCATGCCGCTGACGGCCCGGCGCATCATGCTCCGGTCGACCACCGTGACGTCACTGACGCGCAGACGTCGGGGTAGTCGGGTGCTGGTACTGCTGGGGTCGGAACCCATTCGCGATCTCCTCGTGGTGGGGCGGGCCGGTCGGTACCGGCCCGGGACAGCCAGCAACGCTAGGGAGCACGGGGCCGGGCACTGCCACGGGATTCACAGGGAACGGCGTGTCACCCGGACGGGGGTCCCGCCCGATCCGCATGCCCGTGCCGATGGGGCGCGAGGTCACGAGCCGGTAACGTCTGCCCCATGGCGATCCGACCGGACACGAAGAACTGGACCTGGGTGATCGGCGCGGCGTGCCCCGAGTGCGGCTTCGACGGCGCAGCCCTCGCCTTCCGCGACGTCCCTGCCGTGATCACGGAGAACACGGCGGCCTGGCCGGAGCAGCTCGCCCGTCCGGACGTCCGGCAGCGCCCGGACGACCACACGTGGTCGCCGCTCGAGTACGGCGCACACGTCCGCGACGTCCACCGGAAGATGACCGAACGCCTCCGCCTCGTGCTCTCCGAGGACGGCCCGGCCTTCGCGAACTGGGACCAGGACGCCACCGCCGTCGAGGAGCGGTACGGCGAGCAGGACCCGGCGGTCGTCTCCCGCGACCTGACCGAGGCGGCTCGCGACGCCGCGGCCGCGTTCGCCGCGGTACCGGACGACGCCCTCGGGCGGACGGGCCGGCGGTCGGACGGCAGCGTCTTCACGGTCGCGACCCTCGCGACCTACTACGCGCACGACCCGGTGCACCACCTGTGGGACGTCCGCAGGACCGCCCGCACGACCGACTGACGGTCGGGACACGGGACGGACGGGAGGCGCGGCACCGGCCCGCACCGCGCCTCCCGTCCGTCGACGGTGCCGTCCCGACGGCGGGCGGCACGCGCACGGGCGACGCGGCCGAGGGTGCCGCTGTGCGCGGCCGGGTCAGGCGAGCGCGTCGAGCAGGGCGCGCGCGGTCGCGGCGTCGGTCACCAGCTCGTTGACCATGCCGGCGCGGACCGCGCCGACGATGCTCGGCACCTTCGCCGCCCCCACGGCCACACCGACCGCGTGCGGGACGCCGGCCAGGACGTCGCGCGAGGTCCGGACCATGCGCTCGCTGCCGGGGAACTCGATCGGCGAGCCGTCCGCGGCGAAGAAGTTGAGGCAGACGTCACCGGCGGCCTGGTCGAACACGGCGTCCTCGACCGGGATCCCCCGTGCCAGCGCGTCGCGGGTCGGGGTCGGTGCGCCGACGCCGAGGATCGCACCCTTGGCCCGCCCCCACAGCCCGACCACGTGCTGGAAGGCGGGGTCCTCGTCGAGGGTGGCGCGCATCGCGGCGGACGGCAGGGCCTGCGCGAAGAGGAACGCCGGGATCGCACCGGAGTGCTCGGCAGCGGTCCGCGTGATCTCGTTCGTCTGGAACCAGGGCATCGGGTCCGCCTGGCCGCCCACCGTCGGGACGATCTGGACCCCGGCCAGCGGCGGCATCCCGGCGTGTGCGACGTCGTACACGGTGCGACCGGAGGACATCAGCACGGCGTCGCCGGGCGTGAGCCCCATGCCCTCGACCGCGGTCGCGATGGGGGCGGCCAGGTCGGCGCCGAGCGTCGCCTGGTGCGTCACGGCGGCCAGGTGCACGGCTCGGAGTCCGAGCACGACCTGCAGGCGCTCGGCCAGTGCGACGGTCTCGTCCTGGAAGGGGTCCACGACGTCGATCCGGACGAGTCCGGCGCGGCGGGCCTCGGCGACGAGACGGCTGACCGTGGGACGGGAGACCCCCAGGCGCGACGCGATCTCGACCTGGGTGGCGTCCTCGAGGTAGTACATCCGCGCCGCCTGGTACACGGTGTCGAGCGGGAAGCGGGCCCGGGCCCCCTCGGCGCCGGTGGTGCTCTCGGAGGACATGCTGCGGACCCTTCGGATCGGTCGGACACTCGGATCGTAGTCCGACCGGGGGTCACCGGATCGTGAACCCGCCGTCCACGCGCAGGTCGGCGCCGTTCACCATCGCGGCACCGTCGCTCGCCAGGAACAGCACCGCGGCGGCGATCTCGGCGGGGGTGGCGAAGCGACCGGTCGGGATCTCGTCCTGGTGGCGGAGCCCCGCCTCGTTCGCCCAGGCCGCCCGGCCGAGGTCGGTGAGCACGACGGTCGGCGAGACGGTGTTGACCGTGACCCCGCGTCCGCCCCACTCGAGTGCGAGCACCCGGGTCAGCCCGAGGACGCCGGCCTTCGACGCGCAGTACGCCGCGTGCCGGTCGAGGCCGACGTGTGCCGCCTGCGATGCGATGTTCACGATCCGACCGCTGCCCGCCGCGAGCATGTGCCGCCCGACCGCCTGCGCCAGCCGGAAGGTCCCGGTCAGGTTGACGTCGAGCGTGCGCGCCCACGCGCCGCCGTCCAGGTCCTCCGCTGCGTCGAGCGCGACGATGCCGGCGCAGTTCACGAGCACCTCGATCGACCCGGCGGCGTCGACGACCTGCTGGACCGTCGCCGAGACGGAGGCGTCGTCCGTGACGTCGCAGGCGAGCCCGAGGTGCGCACCGGTGGGGACGTCGGGCAGCCCGGCGGCTGCAGCGGCCGAGGCGTCCGTCCGGACGTCGACGATCGCGACCCGGGCCCCGCGCGACGCGAACGCGTGGGCGATCGCGTTGCCGATGCCGGACGCCCCACCCGTGACGACCGCCGTGCGGCCCGTCAGGTCGTTCGTCAGGTCGACGGAGTCGGGGCCCGGTCGGAGTGCGGCGGCGAGGTCGGTCTCGGTGGCGGTGGTCATGGTCGCTCCCTTGCGATGCGCGGTCGTGGTGTCGGAACGATAGCAGAAATTGTGTTCTGGACATCTGTTCCCGACCGTGTACAGTCGTCGCCGAACCATCGGAACGGGCACACCGCCCGGCTGACCAACGGAGGACCAGCTCATGTCGACGACGACGACCGAGACCCCGGCGCAGGGCGACGCGCACCGCGAGATCCCGACCACGATGCGTGCCGTGGTGGTCCACGGTCCGGGCGATTACCGACTCGAGGACCGTCCGGTCCCGCAGCCCGGACCGGGTGAGCTCCTGCTCCGCACCGACGCCGTCGGCATCTGCGCGAGCGACCTGAAGTGCTACCACGGCGCGGCGAAGTTCTGGGGCGACGAGAACCGCCCGGCATGGGCGGAAGCCGACCGGATCCCCGGCCACGAGTTCGTCGGGACGATCGTCGCCGGCGCCGACGACGCGCTCGCGAAGCGCGGTGTGGCACTCGGCGACCGCATCGCCTGCGAGCAGATCGTGCCGTGCTGGGAGTGCCGCTACTGCCTCGAGGGCGCCTACTGGATGTGCAACGTCCACGACATGTTCGGCTTCAAGGGCTTCGACGGCGCGATGGCCGAGTACGTGCTCGTGCCGAGCGGGGCCCTGACGCACCCGGTGGACCGCGCGCTGCCGGGCCAGGTCGCCGCCTTCGCGGAGCCCCTCTCCTGCGCCTTCCACGCCGTCGAGCGCGGCGACATCCGGTTCGGCGACACGGTCGTCATCGCCGGCGCCGGTCCGATCGGTCTCTCCGCGATCGCCGGCGCCCGCCAGAAGAACCCGCTGCGGATCATCGCGCTCGACGTCGTCGACGAGAAGCTCGCGCTCGCCCGCAAGGTCGGCGCCGACCTGACGATCAACATCGCACACGAGGACGCCGTCGCCCGGGTGAAGGAGCTCACCGACGGCTACGGTGCCGACGTCTACATCGAGGCCACCGGCCACCCGTCCGCGGTACCGCAGGGCCTGAACCTGCTCCGCAAGCTCGGCACGTTCGTCGAGTACTCGGTCTTCAAGGACGCCGTATCCGTCGACTGGTCGATCATCTCCGACGACAAGGAGCTCGACGTCCGCGGGGCACACCTCGGTCCGCACACCTGGCCGGCGGCGATCAAGCTGCTCGAGTCCGGCATGCTGCCGATGGACGAGATCTGCACGCACCAGTTCCCGCTCGAGGACTTCCAGCAGGCACTGGACCTGGTCGGCGACTCCGCCGGTGCGTCCGTCAAGGTGTCCATCATCCCGTCGCTGTCCGCACCGACCACGTCCGCGCCGACCACGTCCGTCGCGCGGGCCTGACACCCGAGGAGCCCCCGCGATGTCGACGACGACCGCGCGCACCACCGCCTCCACGCCCACCGCCGGCCGGTCCGAGGGCCGGCTGGACCGGATGGGGATCCCCCGTCCGCTCGCCCTCGGCTTCGTCGCCGTGCTGGTCTTCATGACCGGCAACGGCGTCGAGTCGAACTTCATCACCCCGCACATGGTCGCGGTGCTCGGCAGCCCCGAGGCCACCGTGGCGACGATCGTGACGTTCTACAGCCTCGCCGCCCTGATCGGCAGCTACGTCTCCGGCGCCCTGTCCGACCTGGTCGGTCCGCGCCGGGTGATGATCCTCGGCTTCGCCGTCTGGGTCGTCTTCGAGGTGCTGTTCCTGCTGGCCCTGGAGGTGCAGAGCGTGCCGTTCGCCGCCGTCGCGTACGCCCTGCGCGGCTTCGGCTACCCGCTGTTCGCGTTCGCCTTCCTGGTGTGGGTGAACATCACGACGCCGGTGGAGCGCAACGGCTCGGCCGTCGGCTGGTTCTACGTCGCCTTCACCGGTGGGCTGCCGACCCTCGGCTCGCTGTTCGCCATCGGGGCGATCCCGGTGTTCGGCGGCGGCACGGTCGGCGAGGCGGGCGCGATGGTCGCATCGATCGGCCTCGTGGTCGTGGGCTTCCTGATCATGCTGTTCGGCGTCCGCCTGCCCAACGGCTTCACGCGGATCGCACCCGCCGGTGAGAGCGCCTGGCGCGTGATGACGAGCGGGATCCGCCTCACCGCCACCCGGCCGAAGATCCTGATGGGCTTCCTCGTCCGCCTCATCAACACCGCGCCCGAGTTCGGCATGTTCGTCGTGCTGCCCGCGATCATCGCGAACGACCGCGGGTGGGGCCAGAGCCGCTGGCTGCTCATGACCGTCTGCGTCTACGCGACGAACATCCTGGTCAACGCCCTGTTCGGATGGGTCGGCGACCGGATCGGTTGGCAGCGCACGGTGAAGTGGTTCGGCATCGTGGGCTCGGCGACCGGGCTCGTCGCCTGGTGGTACGTGCCGCAGCTCGTGCCCGCGGGCTCCGACTGGGGCTACGTGCTCTCGGTCGTCGCCGGCTGCGTGTTCGGCTGCCTGCTCGCCGGCTTCGTCCCGATGGGCGCGATCATGCCCGCGCTCGCCCCGGAGCACAAGGGTGCCGCGATGGCGATGTACACCACCGCTGCCGGTGGCGCGGCGTTCCTCGGCACCGGCGTCGTCGCCGCGGTCTTCGCGCTAGGCGGCGGCGGCCAGGCGGTGACCTGGACCTTCGTCGGCCTCTACGCCTGCGCCTTCGTGATGATCCACTTCCTCGACGTGCCCCAGGGACGCCCGCACCGCGGCACCCGCTGAGGCCCGCCGAGCCGACCCCGGGCGGCGGTGGCCGTCCCACCGCCGCCCGGCCCCCCGACCCGTCCCCTCCGTCCCGACCGACGCACCCGGTCGTCCGACCCGATCCTGACCCCATCCACCGGACCCCGGTCCACCGCACGACAGGAACGCACTCCATGACCACGATCCACGACGACCCCGAGGACTTCGCCGACGACCAGCTGGCCGGCTGGCTCGCCCTGTACGCCGACCGGGTACGCGGCGTGCACGGCGGGGTGGTCGCCCTCCCGACCGAGGGCGCCGACCGGCAGGTCGCCGTCGTGGTCGGCGGCGGATCCGGGCACTACCCCGCGTTCTGCGGCGTCGTCGGCCCCGGCTTCGCCACCGGCGCCGTCGTCGGCAACGTCTTCACCTCGCCGTCCGCGGCCCAGGTGTACTCGGTGGCCAAGGCCGCCGACCAGGGCCGCGGCGTCGTGCTGTCGTTCGGCAACTACGCCGGTGACACGATGAACTTCGGCCTCGCCGCCGAGCGCCTGCGCGCCGAGGGCATCGACACGCGCATCGTCGTGGTCACCGACGACGTCGCGAGCGCCGACGAGGTCGCGCAGCGGCGGGGCATCGCCGGCGACTTCTCGGTGTTCAAGGCGATGGGTGCCGCCGCGGCGGCGGGACTCGACCTGGACGAGGTGGAGCGCGTCGGCACCGCGGCGAACGCCGCCACCAGGACGATCGGCGTCGCGTTCTCGGGCTGCACCATGCCCGGCGCCACCGAACCGCTCTTCTCCGTCCCGGACGGACACCTCGGCCTCGGCCTCGGCATCCATGGTGAGCCGGGCATCCAGGACGTCCCGGTGCTGCCCGCGCGGGAGCTCGCCGCACTGCTCGTCGAGCGGCTGGTCGCAGAACGCCCCGAGGGCGCCGGGCCGCGGGTCGCACCGATCCTCAACGGCCTGGGCGACACCAAGTACGAGGAGCTCTTCCTGCTCTGGGGCCGCGTGCTGCCGCTCCTCGAGGACGCCGGGCTCGAGGTCGTCGAGCCCGAGGTCGGCGAGCTCGTCACCAGCCTCGACATGGGCGGCTGCTCGCTCACGCTGCAGTTCCTCGACGACGAGCTCGAACAGTACTGGCGCGCGGACGCCTACACGCCGGCGTACCGCAAGGTCGCCGCTCCGGTCGCGGCGCTCGTGCCGGCTGACGCGGTGGCCGAGGCCGAGGCGGAGGCGACCGTCGTGCCGGACGCGACCGAGGCCTCCCGGCGGGCAGCCGAGACCGCCCGCGCAGCCGTGGTGGCGATGGACGCGCTGCTCCGCGAGCACGAGGAGACCCTCGGGCGCATCGACGCGGTCGCCGGCGACGGCGACCACGGGCGCGGCATGGTCAAGGGTGTCTCGGCGGCTCGCCGGTCCGTCGAGCAGACCGACCCGGCCGCGGGTGTCGCCTTCGTGCTCGGTCGGGCGGGTGACGCCTGGGCGGCGTCCGCCGGCGGGACGTCCGGTGTGCTCTGGGGCGCGGCCCTCGAGGCCTTCGGTCGTGCCCTCGGCGACGACCGGGAGACGTACGGTCCGGCCGACGTCGTGGCTGCCGCGCAGGCGTTCGCGGACTCGATCGTCCACCTGGGCGGCGCGGCCCGCGGCGACAAGACGCTGCTCGATGCACTGCTGCCCTTCGTCGACCAGCTGCGGTCCTCGGTCGACGACGGCGCCGACCTGCCGGCGGCCTGGCGGACGGCAGCGCGGGTCGCCGTCGAGCAGGCGGAGGCCACGGCGGACCTGCGGCCGAAGGTCGGGCGGGCCCGACCCCTGGCCGAGAAGAGCGTGGGGACGCCCGATGCGGGCGCCACCTCGATGGGGATGGTCCTCACACGGATCGGCGAGGTGCTCGCCGACCGCGCACGACGCGAAGGAGTGGACGCATGACGCTACGACTGGTGGTGGGCTCGGACGACGCGGGCTTCGACTACAAGGAGGTCATCAAGCGGGACCTCGAGGCCGACGACCGCGTGGCCAGCGTGGTCGACGTGGGCGTGGACGCGGACGGCCACACGGCGTACCCGCACGTCGCCGTCGACGCCGCCCGGATGATCGCGGACGGCGAGGCCGACCGGGCGATCCTGGTCTGCGGCACCGGGCTCGGCGTCGCGATCAGCGCGAACAAGGTCCCCGGCATCCGGGCCGTCACGGCGCACGACTCGTTCAGCGTCGAGCGGTCGGTGCTGTCGAACGACGCCCAGGTGCTCTGCATGGGCCAGCGGGTCGTCGGCATCGAGGTCGCCCGGCGGATGGCGAAGGAGTGGCTCGGGTACACGTTCGACCCGTCGAGCGCGAGCGCGGAGAAGGTCGCCGCGATCTGCGGCTACGACGGCTCAGCGCCCGTCGGCACCGACGCCGGAGGCGCAGCCGGCACCGACGCCGGAGGCGCAGCCGGCACCGACGCCGGAGGCGCAGCCGGCACCGACGCCGGGGTCACCGCCACCGCGTGACCTGACGCCGGTCGCCCCCTCGGGACCGCCAGCGCACCCGCCGGACCGGCTGGTGCGGTGGCGGTCCCGTCGTCGCGCTGGCGGCGCGCCAACCGGTGCACGACCGGCACGGTCGCCTCGTAGAGCTCCCGGTAGTCCCGGTACCCGAGGTCGTACCGCTCGGAGGCCACCGGATCCGGTTCGATGACGACCGCCGGCGGGTTCCAGGCGCGGATGTCGACGCGGTCCGCGCCGTCGACGAGCAGCGCGGCCAGGTACGCCGTGCCGAAGCACGCCCCCGTGGTGACGGACGGGATGGTCTGCGGGAGCCCCGTGACGTCCGACACGATCTCCGGCCACAGTCGTCCGAGCACCCCGCCGCCGGCGCCGACGAGTTCGTGCACGTCGATGCCGGCCCCGCCCAGCACCTCGAGGTTGTGGCGGACCGCGTAGGCCGTCCCCTCGAGCGTCGCGCGGTAGAGGTCACCACGCGTGTGCCGGACCGTCAGCCCGGCGACCACTCCGCGGGCGTCCGGGTCCGCGATCGGGGTCCGCTCCCCGGCGAAGTAGGGCAGGACGAGCAGTCCCCCGGCGCCCGGACCGGCGGCCCGCGCCTCGGCGAGGAGTGCTGCACGGTCGCCGTCGACGAGCCGCCGGAGCCAGTCGGTGACGGCGCCGGAGGTCGCGGTGCCCCCCGCGACGCAGGGCTGCCCAGGGCGGGTCCCGACCGTGGTCCACAGACCCGGGACCGACGTCGGTCGGTCGGTGGGCGCGATGAGGAACATCGTCGAGCCGTACTGCAGGAACACCCGCCCCGGCGCGGGGACGCCGGAGCTGACCCCCTCGGCCCACGCGTCGATGGTCCCCGCGATCACCGGGATCCCGGCCGGGAGGCCCGTGGCTGCGGCCGCGGCGGCCGTCACGTCACCGGCCCGCTCGCCGGGCCAGAGCAGCCGCGGCATCCGCAGACCGGGCGCGAGCCGCGCGCACCAGTCGTCGATCCAGCGCTCGGCGTGGACGTCGTACAGCGGGGTCGTCTGGCTGGCCGAGTGGTGGTCGAGGACGTACTCGCCGGTGAGCTGCTCGACGATCCGCGACGAGGGCATCGTGAACCGTCCGGCACGACGCCACGTGTCGGGTTCGTTCCGGGCGAGCCACGCGAGCTTCACCCCGGCGGCCTGTGTGCTGAGCCCGCTGCCGCACCGGGCACGGACGGCGTCGTCACCGCCGAGCTCCGCCGCGACCTCGTCGAGCATGTCCGCCGTGCGGGTGTCGACCCCGTAGAGGATCGCGGGCCGCAGCGGCCGTCCGTCCTGGTCCGACAGCAGGACGCACGGACCGATGCCGCTGACCCCGACCGCCTCGACCCGCGCGTGCGGGACCCGCGCGAGCAGCTCGGTCGTCAGGTCCACGAACTCGGCCCACCAGGCGTCGCCGTCCATCTCGACCCGCCCCTCGACGGGGCGGTCGACGCTGTGCTCCCGGCAGCCCTCGGCGAGCACCCTGCCGTCGAACCCGGCCAGCAGCGCCTTCGTGCTCGAGGTACCGATGTCCAGTCCGAGGACCGCGCGCATGCCGTCTCCTTCGCCGCCGTGTCGTCCCGTCGCCGGGCGGACCGATCCTACGAGTGCCGGGCACCGGGACGACAGCCGCGGACGCCCAGCCGACTGTCGGCAGCCCGACGTACGGTGCTCGCGACCCACCGCTCCACCGAAGGGGACACGATGCAGAAGTCAGCCTGGCTGCCCGCCGCGATCGCGCCGGTCGTCGTCGCCGGCGTCATCGCCGCGCCGGTGATCGCGAACGCCGCTGCCGAACCGGTGGCGGGCTCGGACCCCACCGCGGCCGAGGTCCTCGCGAGCATCGCGGGGTCCCGGGACGCCCAGTACTCCGGCACGCTCGCGCAGACGAGCGACCTCGGGCTGCCGGAGCTCCCCTCGGGCAGCGGCGGCTCCTCGCTCGAGGGCGACGCGTCCGACGTGCTCGGACTGCTCACCGCCGCGCACACCGCGCGGGTGTACGTCGGTGGCGAGGACGAACAGCGCTTCCAGCTGACCCAGCAGCTCGCGGAACAGGACGTGGTCCGGAACGGGTCCGACGTGTGGACCTGGGACTCGAAGGAGCGCACTGCGGTGCACCTGACGCTCCCCGCGGACGCCGACGCCCCCACCGCCGGCGCGACCACGCCGGCGCAGGCGGCCGAGCGTGCGGTCGACGCGATCACCCCGAGCACCCGGGTGTCCGACCCGACGACGGTCCGCGTCGCCGGACACGACGCATGGCAGGTCACCCTGACGCCGAGGTCCGACGACACCCTGGTCGGTTCGGTCCGGCTCGCCGTCGACCAGCAGACCGGGCTGCCCCTGCGCGTCACCGTGACCGCAGCCGGGCAGCAGGACCCGGCGTTCCAGGTCGGGTTCACGAGCCTCGACTACGGCGCGCCCGACGCTCGACTGTTCGACTTCACCCCGCCGTCCGGCGCCGAGGTCACGACGAAGGACCTCTCGGACGCCCACCGGCACGGGCAGGGCGGTCGGGCGCACGGCGACGACCGGAGCGGCGTCGGACCGACGGTGACCGGCTCCGGGTGGGACAGCGTCGTGGAGCTGCCCGCCGGCGACACCGCCGGACCGGGTCGGGACTCCGACGCCTCGGCGCTCCTCGACCAGGTGACGAAGCCCGTCGACGGCGGCCGCGCACTGCAGACGTCGCTCGTGTCGGTCTACCTGGCGGACGACGGCCGGGTGTTCGCCGGCGCCGTCCCGGTGTCCGCGCTGGTCACCGCCGCCAAGTGACGACAGCCCCGCAGCCGGACCGGGCAGCGACGGAGCCCGGCCGGTCCGTTCCCGACCTCGCGATCCGGACGCAGTCGCTCGTCAAGGTGTTCCGCCGGCAGCGCGCCGTGGACGGCATCGACCTGGCCGTCCCGCGCGGATCGGTCTTCGGGTTCCTCGGACCCAACGGCTCCGGCAAGACCACCACCATCCGGATGCTCCTCGGCCTGTCGGCGGCGACGAGCGGCACGATCGAGGTGCTCGGTCGTGCGGTACCGGGCGCGTTGCAGGAGGTCCTCCCCCGCGTCGGCGCGCTGGTCGAGGGTCCGGCCGCCTACCCGTACCTGTCCGGTCGGGCGAACCTGCAGCGGTTCGACGCGGCGGACCCGACCTCCGACCCGCGCACCCGCCACGACCGTGTCGCGACGGCGCTCGACCGCGTCGGGCTCGGCCACGCCGCCGACAAGAAGGCACACGCCTACTCGCTCGGCATGAAGCAACGCCTCGGCCTGGCGGGCGCACTGCTCGCGCCGCGTGACCTCCTCGTGCTCGACGAGCCGACGAACGGCCTCGACCCGCAGGGGACCCGCGAGGTCCGCAACCTCATCCGCTCGCTGGCCGACGACGGCACCACGGTCTTCGTGTCGAGCCACCTGCTCGCCGAGATCGAGCAGGTCTGCACGCACGCCGCGGTGATGCGGAGCGGGCGCCTCGTGGCGCAGGGGTCCCTCGACGAGCTCCGGGCGACGGGCGGACGGACCCTGACCGTCCGGACCCCCGACGTGGGCGAGGCCTCGGCGGTGCTCGTGCGGTTGGGGCTCTCCCCGCGTCGGGACACCGGTGCGGACGTCCTGGTCGCCGACCTGCCCGACGACGTCCTGCCCGAGACCGTCACGGCCGACCTCGTCCGTGCCGACGTCCGGGTCCGGGGCGTCGCGGTGGGCGGCGGCACCCTCGAGGACCTGTTCGTCGCGCTCACCGGAGAGGGGTTCGATGTCGCAGCCTGAGCCCGTCCGCCGTCCCGTCCGCCCCTTCGCCCTGCTCGGGTCGGAGCTCGCGCTGCTGTTCCGGCGCCGCCGGACCTGGGCGATGCTCGGTGCCCTCGCCCTGGTCCCGGTGCTCATCGCGATCGCGGTGCGCCTGACCACCGACGGTGACTCCGGTGGTCCCGCGTTCCTCGGGGACATCACGAACAACGGCCTCTTCGTCGCGTTCACCGCGCTCACCGTGTCGATCCCGCTGTTCCTGCCCCTGACCGTGGGGGTCGTGTCGGGGGACACGGTCGCGGGCGAGGCGTCGCACGGCACGATCCGCTACCTGCTGGTGGCCCCGACCGGCCGCCTGCGGTTCATCCTGGTCAAGTACGCCGCCACGGTCGCGTTCTGCCTGGCCGCGACGCTCCTCGTCGTGCTCGTCGGCGCGGCGATCGGCGCACTGCTCTTCCCGATCGGCCCGGTGACCCTGCTGTCGGGGACGCAGGTCGGCGGCTGGTCGTACGCCGGCCGCGCACTGCTCCTCGCGCTGTACGTGGCCCTGTCGATGCTCGGGCTGGCCGCGATCGGGCTCTTCGCCTCGACGCTGACGACGGTGCCGGTCGGGGCGATGGCCGCGACGGTCGTGCTCGCCGGGGTGTCGCAGGTGCTCGACCAGCTCCCGCAGCTCGACTGGCTGCACCCGTTCCTGTTCTCGCACCTGTGGCTCGGCTTCGGCGACCTGCTCCGCGACCCGATCGCGTTCGACTCCTTCGGGGCGAACGCGCTGCTGCAGCTCGGCTGGGTGGCCGTGTTCGGGGCGCTGGCGTACGGACGGTTCGCGACGAAGGACGTCCTCAGCTAGCCGACGCACGCTCTCCCGCGCACGCATCGGGCCCGGCCTCCTGCCGGAGACCGGGCCCGATCGTCGCGCGTGTGGTTCAGGCCTCCGGGCTCGCCGACCCGCCGGCCATCGTCTCGGTGTCCGCGCCTCGTGCATCGGCGTAGCGGTCGCGCAGGTCACGCGCCTTCTCCGAGCGGTACCAGTCGAGTCGCGCACCGGTCTCCACCGTCTGCATGCCGATCACGACCTTGCCGCGGGAGCGCATCTCGGCCAGGTCCTCGTAGGCGTCGACGATGTACTCGAACGGGTAGAAGCCCGAGATGAGCACCTGCACGCGGCGGTCCTGCACGGCCTTGCCGAGCAGGGTGAGCAGGTCACGGGCCTCCTCGTCGTCGGCCGGTGCCCGCAGGAACCGGATCTCGACGTCGCGGCGGTGCTCGGAGGTCACCAGCCGCTCCGACGGCACGCCGAGCCGCGATGCGAGGTCCGCTGCACCGCCACCGCCGTGGTTGTCGATGAACGCGGTGATCGGCCGGCCGGCCGCCATCTGCCGGATGCGGTCCTCCTCGCCTTCGCCGTACGCGACCGGCAGCGTACCGATCTGCCGCAGGTAGTCGTGGTTCCGCGGGCTGCCGAGGGCGATGACGGTCGCGCCGGCATCGTGCGCCAGCTGGCACTCGATGTGCCCGAC
Organism: Curtobacterium sp. MR_MD2014; assembly: GCF_000772085.1. Classification (NCBI taxonomy): domain Bacteria; kingdom Bacillati; phylum Actinomycetota; class Actinomycetes; order Micrococcales; family Microbacteriaceae; genus Curtobacterium; species Curtobacterium sp. MR_MD2014. The sequence goes on from NZ_CP009755.1 coordinate 2,558,440, forward strand.
ACCGCCGGCAGCGGCGGAGATCACGACGGTGTCGTCGGGCCCGAGACGGAGTCCGCGGACGATCGTCGCGGCGGTGGCGCCGGCCAGGTAGAGGCCGCCGGCGACCTCCCACCCGACGTGCTCGGGCTTCTTCACGACCGCACCGCGGGGCACGCGGATCCAGGTGGCGTGGGCACCGCCCTCGGGCGCGTGGCCCATCACCTCGTCGCCGACCTTGAGGTCACGGACCTCGGCGCCGCGGGCCCGGACGATGCCGGCGAAGTCGACGCCCTGGTGGGCAGGGAACTCGAGGTCGATGTGGTCGCGCAGCTTCCCCTCGCGGAGGAACCGCTCGACGTGGTTCAGGCCGGCGGCGACGACCTCGACGACGACGTCGCCGGGTCCGGGCTCGGGACGTTCCTGCGGGACGAGGTCGACGACGTCGAACCCGCCGTACCGGTCGTACTGCACTGCACTACCGATGCGCATGGGGGACTCCTTCCGTGGGCATGGCTCCGGTGTACTCGCGACGCCGGAACGGTGTCCGTGAGCGAGGGGTACCAGGCGCCGTCAGCGCGCGGCGGGCCCCGCCTGCTCCGCGATCCGTGCCACCGTCTCGGCGTCGAGCGCGAAGGCGAGCACGTCGCGGTCCGGGTCGGGGACGCGGACCGGTGTCGACCAGACGGAGCCGTCGGTGGCGACGTCGACGACCAGTGCGCCGTGGGCGACGTGGGCGGACTCCTCGGCGTACGGTCCGACGACGTCCGTGTCGTTCGCGACCCCGGGCGCGACGAGCACCGGGACGCCGGCGAGCGACCCGGCGCTGTGGTGGTGCTGGTGCCCGCCGAGCACCACCCGGACGTCCGAGCCGTCGAGGAGCTCGGCGAGGTCCTCGGGGTCCTGCAGGCGGAGGGCCTCGTGCAGCAAGGTCGGCGAGGGCACCGGCGGGTGGTGGAGCACGACGACCGTGCCGTGCGGGACGGGCTCGCCGGTGAGCGCCGCGCGGAGTCGCTCGAGCGCGGTGTCGCTGAGCGCGCCGTAGCCGGCACCGGGGACGCTCGTGTCGACCGTCACCACGCGGAAGCCGGCGACGACCGACTGCCCGGAGACCGGCACGGACGGCGGGACGTACTCCATCGTGTGCGCGAGCGGCGTGCCGCCCTCCCCGAGGACGTGGCCGTTCGCGAGGACCTGGCGGAAGCCCTCGCGGAGGTCGTGGTTGCCGGGGACCAGGACGAGTGCGGCGCCGTGCCGCTGCGCCCAGGCGCCGATCCGCTCGCGAGCGGTGCGGTAGGACGCGGGACTCCCGTCCTCGGACACGTCCCCCGAGACCACGACCAGGCCGACGCCCGGGACCCCGTCGACGTGCGCGAGCACCGCGTCCAACGCCGCCGTCGTGTCGACCGACCCCTGGTGCAGGGCACCGTCACCGGTCAGGTGCGTGTCGGAGAGGTGGAGGATGCGGAGGGTCCCGGCTGCTGGCGGCTGCATGGGCCTCACCGTAGCGACGCCGGTGATCGACGGACTGGACGGCGGGTCGGTGTTGCCTGGTGATCGACGGACCGGACGGCGGGTTAGCGTTGCCCGGTGACCGACGCTCCGATCGACCTGCGCTCCGACACCGTGACCCGCCCGACGCCTGCGATGCGCCGAGCGATGGCCGACGCCGAGGTCGGTGACGACGTCTTCGGCGAGGACCCGGAGACGAACGCCCTCGAGCGCGAGGTCGCCGACCTGCTCGGCCACGAAGCCGGGCTCTTCACCCCGACCGGCTCGATGGCGAACCAGCTCGGGCTGCGGCTGCACGTCGCGCCGGGCGAGGAACTCCTGGCGGACGTCCGGGCCCACGTCGTCCGCGCCGAACTCGGTGCCGCGGCGGTGTTCTCCGGCATCACGACGCGCACGTGGCCCTCGGAGCGCGGACGCCTCGTCGCGGCGGCGGTCGCGGAGGTGGCTGAGCCGAACGCCGGCGCCTACAGCGTGTCCACGACGGCGATCGCGATCGAGAACACGCACAACTTCGGTGGCGGGACCGTGCAGCCCGTCGACGAGGTGCACGCCGTGCAGGCGTTCGCGCGGGAGCACGGCATCGCGGTGCACCTCGACGGTGCCCGGTTGTGGAACGCCCACGTCGCGTCGGGGATCGCGCTGCGCGACCTCGCCGCGGGGTTCGACACCGTGTCGGTCTGCCTGTCGAAGGGGCTCGGCGCGCCGGTCGGCTCGGTGCTCGTCGGCTCCCGGGAGCACGTCGCCGCGGCCCGCACCTGGCGGAAGCGCTACGGCGGGGGCATGCGGCAGACGGGCTTCCTGGCCGCGGCGGGCCGGTACGCGCTCCGGCACCACGTCGACCGTCTCGCCGAGGACCACACCAACGCCCGGGTGCTCGCGTCCGCGCTCGACGTCGACCCCGCGACCGTCGACACGAACATCGTCTTCGCCGAGGTGACCGATCCGGCAGCCTTCGTGGCCGCGGCCGCCGAGCGGGACGTGCGGGTGATGCAGCTCGGCCCGAGGCACGTCCGGCTCGTGACGCACCTCGACGTCAGCGCCGAGCAGGCCGCCCGTGCCGCCGAGGTCCTGGCGGCGCTCCTCCGCTGAGGGGCCGCGAGCGGCCGCCGGGCGCTCGCGTCCCGCGCCCGGTCAGTCGCACATCCAGCGCGAGCCGAAGGCGTCGTGGACCCGACGCAACGCGTCCGGGGTCCCCCACTCCTGGACATCGACGCAACCAGGACCGGCCTGCGCCGCGACGACGCCGAACCGCCCGACACCGCTGTACGCGTACCGGACGCCCGACGCGGCAGCCTGCGAACCGGTGCCGAGCGATCCCCCCGGCAACTACAGCTGGCCTCCGTCGGGGAAGACGAGCACCTGACCGGTCGGCTCGCACGCTGGCGGGTCGTCGGACGCCAGGGCGGAGACCGAGACGGGTGCTGCGCCGTTGCACACCGGGAGCGGGGCCGCGTCGCTGCCCGTCAGGGTGAGGACACCCTCCTCCGGACCGACGGCGACGCACCCGGTGCACAACACCGCGAGCAAACCGAGGACCGTGGGAACGAGGACGGGTCGGATCGTCACGGGCCCAGTCTGCCGCGGACCGAGCCGCGGTGTCACTGATCGGCCCAGGGGGGTCGGCGGTCGGTCGGTCGGTCGGGTTCAGCGGTACACGTCACGGCGGTGGCCGATGACCAGCACGAGGACCACCAGACGATCGTCGACGATCTCGTAGACGATCCGGTGGTCGCCCACACGGACCCGGAACTCGCCCGGCCGGCCGACCAGCGCGGTCGACCCTGGCGGACGCGGCGTCGTGCGGAGCAGGACCAGGGCGGCGAGCAACCGCCGCTGCACGACCCGGTCGAGCTTCGTCAGCGCCTTCGCGGCACGCTTGGTCAGCTCGACCCGGTACTCGACGGGCGAGGCTTCACCCAAGCGTGATGCCCAGCTCGCGGGCGACCTGCTCGAGGGGCAGCGTCTCCGGGTCCTCCGCGAGTTCCCGCCGAGCGCGATCGACAGCGGCCCGGTCCATCGCGTCCTCGAGCGCCTGCAGTGCCCGGCGAGCCAGTTCCGCCTCGAGCACGACGACCTGCTCGCGGCCGCGGACCGTGATGGCGACCGGTTCGCGGTGCGCATGGTCGATGAGGTCGGACCATCGCTGGCGTGCTTCACTCGCGGGCAGGTTGTACATGTACCGATCGTACGACTCGTACGTCCGGTCGGGAAGGGCTCGGTGGGAGCGGATCGGCGGTCAGGTCGCGACGGCGGGGGTCTCGGCGGGCAGCGGGAAGGCCAGCGGGTCGGCGTGCACGAGGTCGAGCGCACGCGCGACGGCGCCGAGGACCACGACGTCGCCGCCGAGCCGCGACGGCACGACCTCGGGCGTCGGGTCGTACTCCCAGACAGCCAGGTGCTCGCGCGCCCGCTCGATCACGGGAGCGGCGGCGTCGGCGATCGCACCGGCGACCACCACGCGGTCGATGTCGAGCAGGCTCGCGAGCAGGACGCAGACCCGGGCGAGGCGGTCCCCCAGGCGGTCGACGACCTCGAGCGCCACCGGGTCGAGCAGCGCGGCGGCGGCGAACACCGCCTCGGCGCCCGGCTCCTCGACGCCGCCGAGCAGGGAGGCCGGACCGATGCGCCCGTCGGCCCGCGCCGCGCGGACGAGCTCGCGGGCGGTGCGCCCGATGCCGTTCGACGAGGCCACCCCGTCGACCAGGTCGAGCACCCGGAGCTCACCGGCACCGCCCCGGGCACCGCGGAGCAGCACGCCGTCGACGACCAGGCCGGCGCCGAACCGCTCGCCCGAGAGCAGCGCCGCGAACGAGGCGTCCCCCGAGGAGGGCCGTTCGGCCAGCGCGGCGGCGTTCGCGTCGTTCTCGACCACGACGACACCGTGGGGCACGACGTCCGAGAAGCCCGGGTTCATGCTGTCCCAGAAGCCGCCGTCGCGGGGTGACGCACCGAGCGCGTCGACCGGAGCCGGGATGCCGACGACCGTCACGAGCACGCGGGCGGCGTCCACGTCGGCCGCGGTGAGTGCCGCCGCGACGGTGTCGGTCGTCACACTGAGCCGGACGGGCACCTCGAGCCCGAATTCGCCGAGCGCCCCCTCGGTGCGGGCGAGGACGGCGCCGCGCAGGTCGGCGACGAGCGCGGTGACGCGGTGCTGCCCCGCGTCGACGCCGACGACGACCCCGGCGTCCGCGACGAGTTCCCAGCGCCGGGCGGGCCGGCCCTTCCGGTACTCCCCTGCCGTGCGGGCGTCGTCGAGGTCGCGGAGCCAACCGAGCCGGACGAGCTCCGCGCACGCGGCGAGGACGGTCGAGCGGGTCAGCCCCGTGGCGTCGATCGCCTCGGTCGCCGTGAAGGCACCGGACGACGGCTCGAGGGCGTACGCCAGGACCGTCTCGGCGCTGGTCGCGCGGGGGGTCACACGGCGTTGTGGCATGCGCCGACCCTACCGCGACGCGACTTGCTTGCGCGATTAGATTTTCTGGGTACATTTAGTCGCGCGAGCCGACACCGACGCCGGCACGCGAGTCGGAACGGCAGGGACGCCGGGTCCGGACGGACGGAGACGACGTGCAAGCACACGCCACCACCAGGAGCACGGCCGGGGTCACCCGCCGCGGGTTCCTGCTCGGTGCGGGCGGCATCGGCGCGGGCCTGGCACTCGCCGGGTGCGCCCCGCTCGGAGGATCGAGCAGCCGACCCGAGACGATCACCTTCTACGTGTCGAAGCCCGAGGTCATCGGGTACTTCGACGACGTCATCGCGAAGTTCCACGACAGCCAGTCGACGATCCGCGTGGTCCGCGACTCGACGTCGAACATGTCCGCGAACTTCGTCCGGAACCGACCGCCGGACCTCGGGTGCCTGAACTACAACTACGCGATGGTGTCGTTCGTCGAGCACGGGGCCCTGACCGACCTGTCCGACCTGCCCGAGAAGGACACGATCAACCCCGACCTCTGGCCCCTGATGCGCCAGACCGCCGACTACCCGGGCCGGACGAGCGTCCTGCCCTACTCGGTGACCGCCGCGTCGGTGATCTACGACAAGCAGCTGTTCGCGCAGCAGGGTCTCGAGGTGCCGACGACCTGGAGCGCGTTCACCGACGTGTGCGAGCGTCTCGTGAAGGCCGGGATCACCCCGATGTACGGCACGTACAAGGACAACTGGACGATCGCCCAGGGCATGTTCGACTACTCGGTGGGCGGCATGCTCGACGTGCCGTCGACCTTCGCGGCGCTCGACCGCGAGGGCACCTCGGTCGGCAGGGGGTCGGCGGTGTCGTTCGAGAAGGACTTCGCCGCTCCCGTCGGCCGCATGGTGGACCTGCTGCAGTGGCACCAGCAGGGCGCCGCCAGCCGGGGCTACGGCGACGGCAACCTCGCGTTCGCGCAGGGGAAGGCGGCGATGTACCTGCAGGGCCCCTGGGCGCTCGGCGAGATCGCGAAGACGAACCCCGACATGGACCTCGGCACCTTCCCGTTCCCGGCGACCGACGACCCCGCCGACAACAAGGTGCGCGTCAACGTCGACCTCGGGCTCTGGATCCCCGAGGCCTCACGGAAGCAGGAGGCCGCCCGCGAGTTCCTGTCCTTCCTGATGAGCCCGGAGATCAGCGACCGGTACAACGCCGACAACAACGGCTTCGGTGTGCGGAAGGACTCCCCTCCGGTCTCGAACCCCGCGCTCCGCGGCATGCAGGACTCGTACGACCAGGCCGCGTTCTACCTCGGCGCCTCGCAGCTCATCCCCGCCGAGATCCCGGTGGCGAACTACCTGCAGTCCATCGCCTTCGGCGGTGCGCCCGACCCGCAACTCCGCACCCTCGACGGCGACTGGGCGCGGCTCGCGCTCCGGTCGGCCGCGTAAGGAGACGACCTTGGCCACCACGACCACCGAATCGATCACGACGGCGGACCGCCGCCGCCGGGGCGGAGCCGCACCGCGCCTCCAGGCCGGCGTCCGCGGACGCGCCAAGCGCGTCGATCCGCTCTTCCTCCTGTTCCTCGTCCCCACGCTCGTGCTCTTCACCCTCGCCATCACGCTCCCCGCAGCGATGGGCATCGTGCTGAGCTTCACGAACTCCGTCGGCTTCGGCGAGTTCCGGTTCACCGGCCTGACGAACTACGTCGCGGTGTTCTCCGACCCCGCGATCCTGCAGGCGTACCTGTTCACCATCGGGTTCTCGCTCGTCACCGTGCTCCTGGTGAACGCCGTGGCGTTCCTGCTCGCGATCGCGCTGACGTCGAAGATCCGCGGCAAGATCGCGCTCCGCGGCGTCTTCGTCCTGCCGATGGTGATCTCCGGCATCGTCATCGCCTACGTGTTCTCGTTCCTCTTCGCGAACAGCCTGCCGGCGCTCGCGACCACGCTCGGCATCGCCCCGCTCGAGCAGAGCATCCTGGCGAACCCCGACCTGGCGTGGGTCGCGATCGTCGTCGTGACCGCCTGGCAGGCGATCCCGTCGACGCTCCTCATCTACATCGCCGGCGTCCTGTCGATCCCCGGCGAGGTGTACGAGGCCGCGGCGCTCGACGGTGCCAGCGCCTGGCGGCAGCTGGTCTCGATCACCGCACCCCTGACGGCGGGCTACATCCTCATCAACCTCGTGATCGGGTTCAAGAACTTCCTGAACTCGTACGACATCGTCGTCGGCCTGACCGACGGCGGCCCGGGCACCTCGACCACGACGGTCGCGATGTCGATCTTCAAGGGCTTCAGCGGCGGCGACTACGCGTACCAGATGGCGAACGCGACGATCTTCTTCGTGATCGCCGTCGTCATCGCCGTGATCCAGCTGCGGGCGACCCGCGGGAAGGCAGCGCTCTGATGACCATGCAAGCACCCCTCCGTCCGGGCACGACGGCGACCGGCAGCATCCGGTCGGTCGACGCCGACCGCACCGCCGGACGCCGCGGTGAACGGTTCAACTGGCCGGTCACGATCGTCCTCGCGCTGTGCACCCTGTCCGTCCTCGTCCCGCTCTACGTCACCGTGACGATGGCGTTCAAGACCACGACGCAGGCCGTGGACGGCAACGCGTTCTCGCTGCCGGCGCCGTTCAGCGTCGACGGCTTCGTGCAGGCCTGGGAGCTCACGGACTTCCCGCGGGCGTTCGGCGTCTCGGTGCTCATCGCGGCGATCACCGTCGTCGGGACGATCCTGCTCGCGTCGTTCACGGCGTACGCCATCGCCCGGAACTGGGAGCGCCGCTTCTTCCGCTGGTCGTTCTTCTACCTGCTCGCCGCGATGTTCCTGCCGTTCCCGGTGCTCGCACTGTCGCAGGTGAAGCTCACGGGCCTCGCCGGGCTGGACAACCCGTTCGGCGTCGCGATCCTGCACGTCATGTTCCAGCTGTCGTTCAGCGTGCTGCTGTTCACCGCGTTCCTGCGCTCGATCCCGGCCGAGCTGGAGGAGAGTGCCCGCATCGACGGTGCGAGCACGGGGCAGGTGTTCTGGCGACTGGTGTTCCCGCTCCTCGCGCCGATGAGCGCCACCGTCGGCATCTTCGCGTTCCTGGCGTCCTGGAACGACTTCGTGATGCCGTCGCTGATCACCTCGGACCCGGCGCTGCAGACCCTGCCGGTGCTGCAGCAGATGTTCCAGACGCAGTTCAGCAACAACTACAACGTGTCGTTCGCCTCGTACCTGATGGCGATGGCCCCGGCGATCATCGTCTACCTCGTCACCCAGCGATGGGTGATGGCCGGCGTGACCCAGGGCGCGATCAAGTGACGCCGACGTCGCCGTCCGCGACCGCGGACACGAACGCAGCCGCAACGACCACGACCACCACCCGCACGAACAACGAAAGGCCCGACGTGACCGACACGCTCGTCCAGCCCGCAGCCGCCACCGACGCCGAGACCTGGTGGCGCCAGGCGAGCGTCTACCAGGTGTACCCCCGCTCGTTCGCCGACGCGGACGGCGACGGCATCGGCGACCTCCGCGGGGTGACCTCGCGGGTGCCGTACCTGTCCTCCCTCGGCATCGAGGCCGTCTGGCTCAGCCCGTTCTACCCGTCGGCGCTGGCCGACGGCGGCTACGACGTCGACGACTACCGCGACGTCGACCCGCGTCTGGGCACCCTCGCCGACTTCGACGACATGGTCGAGGCTTTGCACGGCGCCGGCATCCGGGTCATCGTCGACATCGTGCCGAACCACACGAGCGACCGGCACGCGTGGTTCCGCGAGGCACTGGCGTCGCCGAAGGGCAGCCCGGCCCGGGACCGCTACGTCTTCCGCGACGGCACCGGTCCCGACGGGTCCGAGGCGCCGGCCGACTGGGTGTCGATCTTCGGCGGCCCGGCGTGGACCGCCGTGGGCGACGGCCAGTGGTACCTGCACAACTTCGCGACGGAGCAGCCCGACCTGAACTGGGCGAACCGCGAGGTGCGCGACGACTTCCTGCACACGCTGCGCTTCTGGTCGGACCGCGGGGTCGACGGCTTCCGCATCGACGTGGCGCACGGCCTGGCGAAGGACCTGCCCGCAGGCGAGCTGCCCACGTGGGCCGAGGTGCTCGCCGCCCCGAAGGACGGCTCGCACATCCTGTGGGACCGCGACGACGTGCACGAGATCTACGCCGAGTGGCGCACGGTGTTCGACGAGTACCCCCCGGCACGGACCGCCGTCGCCGAGGCCTGGGTCGCAGCCGACCGCCGTGCCCGGTACGCCAGCGCCGAGGGACTCGGGCAGGCGTTCAACTTCGACCTGCTCGAGGCGGACTTCGACGCACAGCAGTTCCGCACGATCATCGAGTTCAACCTCGGGCTCGCCGAGCAGTCCGGCTCGTCGACGACGTGGGTGTTCTCGAACCACGACGTCGTCCGGCACGCCACCCGCTACGCACTGCCCGCCCGCAACGGCGACGAGCAGAAGCAGGGGTCCGCGTGGCTGCTCGCGGGCGGTGACCAGGCGGCGCTCGACCGATCGCTCGGACTCCGTCGGGCCCAGGCGGCGACGCTCCTCGAGCTCGCACTGCCCGGCTCCGCGTACCTGTACCAGGGCGAGGAACTCGGCCTGCACGAGGTCGGCGACATCCCCGACGCCGAGCGCCAGGACCCGGCGTTCTTCCGGAACCCGGGCGTCGACGTGGGCCGTGACGGCTGCCGCGTGCCGATCCCGTGGACGCGGCAGGGTTCGTCGTTCGGGTTCGGCGACGGCGGCTCGCACCTGCCGCAGCCGGCGTGGTTCGCGCAGGTCTCGGTCGAGGCGGAAGACGCCGACCCCGACTCGACGCTGAACCTGTACCGGAAGGCCCTGGGCCTGCGCGGCCAGCTGCAGTCCGAGGAGCACCTCGAGTGGCTCGAGACCGGTCGCGACGACGTGCTCGCGTTCCGCCGGCCGAACGGCTGGACGAGCGTGACGGTGTTCGGCGACGAGCCGTACGCACTCCCCGCCGGCGAGCTACTGCTCGCCTCCGCGCCGGTGGCAGACGGCGCACTGTCGGGTGTGGGGACCGCCTGGTTGCGTTCCTGACGGAACCCGGTGGCGGACGGGAGGCGCGGTGCAGGCAGGCACCGCGCCTCCCGTCCGTCGTGTGGTCACCTCGGTCGTCGCCCGTCGGGCAGGACCGGGCGTACCAGGTGGGAACGGGCGTACCGGGTCGAACCGTTCGACCAGGTACGCCCGTTCTCGCTTCCCACCGCACGTGCGATGGGAAGGAACGGGCGGCGGAACTCGCGGCGGCCGCCGGTAGGGTCGGCAGCATGAGCGGCGCGAGCATCAGCGTGCGGGACCTCGTCATGCGCTTCGGGGACCGGGACGTCGTCGACGGGCTGTCGTTCGACGTGGCCCCCGGCGAGACCTTCGGGCTGCTCGGCAGCAACGGATCGGGCAAGACCACCACGATCCGGGCGCTGCTCGGCATCACGACGCCGACCTCCGGCACCCTGCTCGTCGACGGCGCACCGTACCGACCCGCGACCGGCGGCATCGGGTACCTGCCCGAGGAGCGCGGGCTGTACCGCAAGGAGTCCGTGCTCGACGTCATGACCTACTTCGGCACGCTGCGGGGCCTCCGCCGCACCGAGGCCGCGGCGTGGAGCACCGAGTACCTCGAGCGCGTCGGGCTCGCCGACCGCGCGAAGCTCCGTGTCGACAAGCTGTCCGGCGGGCAGCAGCAGAAGGTGCAGCTCGGCATCACGATCATGGACCGACCGCGCCTGCTCATCCTCGACGAACCGACGAAGGGGCTCGACCCGGTCAACCGTCGGCTGCTCCTCGACCTGGTCGACGAGCGGAAGGCGGACGGCGCGACCGTGGTCCTCGTCACGCACCACATGGACGAGGTCGAGCGCCTCTGCGACCGCATCCTGCTGCTCAAGGACGGCCGGGCAGCCGCGTACGGCAGCATCCCCGACGTGCAGGACGCCTTCGGCGGCGCCGTCGCCCGGGTGCAGCTCACCGGCACGGTCCCCCGTTCTCCCCTGTACCGCCTCGCCCGGCACGAGGGTCACGTCGCCCACCTGGTGCCCACCGAGGCAGCCGCGGTGGACGGGTCGGACATCCTCGCCGCGCTCGTCGGCGCAGGTGTGCACGTGACCGCGTTCGAGATGCGCCGCATCCCGCTCGACGAGATCTTCGTCCAGGTCTACGGCCACGACGCCGGGGCCGACCAGGCCCCGGCCGGCCGGGCGTCGACGCAGCACACCACCGCGAGCGGGGCGGCGGCGTGAGTCGGCTCGGGACGGTCGTGCGCTTCGAGTTCGTCCGCGCCGTCAAGAAGCCCGCGTTCTGGATCGGCACCCTCGCGCTCCCGATCGTCGTCGTCCTGGTCTCGGTGCTCGTCGGCGTCGGACAGGCGGCCGGCTCCGACTCGATCTCGTCGAGCGCCTCGGCGGCGAAGACCTCGTTCCGGTACGTCGACCACTCGGGCCTGGTGTCGGCGCGGGTCGCGGCCGAGTGGGGCGGGTCGCCGTCCGACGACCCGGCCGCCGACCGCGCGGCCGTCCGGGCGGGCACGCTCGAGCTCTTCGTCGAGTACCCGGAGAAGCCGTCGGCGCAGGCGATCCGGCTGGATGCCGCCGACCGCGGACTGTTCGAGAACGGTGGCTACTCCTCGCTCGCCGAGCGGGTGCTGGAACGCAGCGTCGCGGCCTCGGTCGGTGACGACGAGGCCGTCGCGCTCCTCCGCGCCCCGCCGTCGACCGACCTGACCACGTACGCCGACGGCCGCGTCGCACCGGGCTGGCTGTCGATCGTCCCGCCGCTGCTCTACGCCCTCGCGTTCTTCGGCATCGTGATCCTGCTCGCGACCCGCATGGTGACGGTGGTCGTCGAGGAGAAGGAGAACCGCATCTCCGAGATGATCCTGACCGCGGTGACGGCCGGTGACCTGATCCGGGGCAAGGTCCTCGCCATGTTGCTCGTCGGGCTCGTGCAGGTCGGGGTCGTCGTGCTGCCGGGGCTCGCGGTCGCCCTGGTCGCACTGCCCCTCGTCGCGTCGCGGCTCGGCGGCCTGACGGTGGACCCGTGGCGGATGGTCGTCGGTGCGCTGCTGCTCGTCGGCGGGGTGCTGCTCGCCTGCGGGCTCTTCGTCGCCGTCGGCGCTGCGGTGCCCTCGATCAAGGACGCCTCGACGCTGCAGTCCGCCGCGATCTTCGCCCTGATCATCCCGCTCTACGCGGCGTTCTTCGTGATGACGACGCCGTCGTCGCCGGTGGCGGCGTTCTTCACGTACTTCCCCACCTTCACGCCGATCACCGCCATGGTCCGGAACGCCGTCGGATCGCTGTCCGTCGTCGAGTCCGTCGTCTGCATCGTCGAGGTGTTCGCCGTGGCCGCGGTGCTGCTCTGGTTCGCCGAGTACCTGTTCCGCCACTCGGTGGCGCAGTACGGGTCGAAGGTCACGGTGCGGCAGATCGCCGGCTGGCGCCGGGGCCGAGCCCGGGCACGCTGACGCGGTCCGACGGACGCGGGTCGTCGACGGGCCGACGGGTGTCGACGGCGGCACCGCTCGTGGGTCAGCCGCGGACGAGCGCCTCGTCCACGTCCCAGGCCACGGCTTCGGGCTCACGCCAGCCGTGCCGGAGCGTGTGCACGGCACGGTCGTACTCGACCAGGACGTCGAGGTACGGCCGGACGAGCATCTGCAGCTGGAGTCCCTCGTAGACCGCGAGCAACTGCGTCGCGGCCTGGTGGGCGGGGATGCCGATGGTCTCCAGACCGGCGTCGACGTCGCGCTGCAGCCCGACGGTGAGCTCCTCGACGTACTCCTCGAAGCGCTTGCGGAAGAAGCCGGCGAAGTCCCGTTCGGACGCGGCGAGGGTCACGACGCCCGCGAGCACCCGGACGAGACCGGGGTCGGCGACGTCCTCGGCCAGGGTCATCCGCACGTGCTCGAGCGTGCACCGCGGCACCGACGACCGGCGGGATCCGCGGAGCTGCAGCCAGCGGTCGTAGACCACCAGGAGCAGTCCGTCCCAGGTCGGGAAGAGCCGGTCGACGACCGTGCGGTCCACGCCGCAGGTCTCGGCGACCGTACCGGCGTCGACCTCGTGGAACGGGTGCAGCCGGTAGGCCCGGATCGCCCCGCGCACGATCCGCTCGGCCAGCGACGCGTCGCCCTCGACGGACCCGCCGTGCATGTCTGCCATCCCGACAGTCCACCGCACCCGGCCCCGGCGTGTCTCCACCCAGTGCGGGGGTCAGGCAACACCTGTCGAGCGCGTCAGCCCACCGTCACCGGCGCCGCCGACGGCTTGCGCCCCTGCTGTACCCAGACGAAGAACCCGGTCAGGGTGAAGGCGCCGTAGAAGACGTACATCAGCCCGGACGCGTAGTAGCCGGCCGAGAAGAGCAGCGGCACCCCGACCAGGTCGACCGCGACCCAGATCAGCCAGAACTCGACCCAGCCCTTCGCCATGCCGTACGTCGCCAGCACGGACCCGACGAAGATCCAGGCGTCGCTCCAGACCGGCTCGTACGAGCCGAGGGCCCGGAACACGGGTGTCAGGACGGCGGTGCCGCCCACCAGCGCCAGCACCAGCAGCCCCCGGGTCGACCAGGAGGCCCACCGCGGCTCGACGACGGTCGTCGCCTCGTCCGCGCGGTGCGTCCACCGGTACCACCCGTAGACGCTGACGACGATGAACATGACCTGTCGGCCGGCCTGGCCGAGCAGGTTCACCGGGTTCGGAGTGTCGAAGAGCGCACCCATGAACACCGTGAAGAGCAGGGCGTTCCCGAGGATCCCCACCGGCCACGCCCAGACCCTGCGACGCATCCCGCCGAGCGCACTGAGCAGCCCGAACACGTTGCCGATCACCTCGCGCCAGAGCACGGTCTGGTCGCCGATGACGAGCTGCGCGTCGAACAACCACCGCACGATGCCCATGGGCCCTCCTCGTTCCGAGACCGTGCAACCGTACGGGCAGCGGGCGCATTCCTCCGGCCGCGCGACCCCGTGTGACGTGCCGGTCTAGGCTCGGGCAGCGTGACGGACGGGCTCGTGGAGGACGCGGTGCGGCGAGCGCAGACCCTGCTCGACCACGCGGCCGCGCGCCTGCGGGCAGCCGGCGTCCGCGACGAGGCCCTCGGCGAGTACGTCGAGCCCCGCGCGGTCCTCGGGATCCGTCGGGAGCCGACGATCCGCTCGCTCGGCCGGGTCTGGCGCGTCGGAGCCCTGCTGCTCGGATCGTCCTCCGAGACCGCCGGCGGGGTCTGGGCGACCGGGCAGATCACCCGCGTGACCGACCCCGGACGCCAGCAGTTCGTCTCGGTCTCCGCCGAGGTGCGCCGCGCCTACCGGGCGGCCGCGGCGAAGGGGCACTTCGCCGCGGGCGACACGGTCAACCACGGCGCGGTGCCGATCCCGCTCGACGACTCGCTCGTCGGGGCCGACGGTGTGCTCGCCGTGGTCGACGGCGAACCGGTCGTCCGCTGGTCCCCCACCTCCGGGACCGCCGTGCCGCTCGAGGACTACCTGCGGGACCGGGTCGCGCTGCTCGTGGACCCGCCGATCGGCGCGACCGACTGAGCTGCGTCCGACGCGGGTCGGAGGGTCAGGCTCCTCCGGAGTCGGACTCCCGACGCCCCGCCGCCACGCGGTCGAGCCACTCCGCCAGGACAGCGCGCTCGGCTGCCGTCAGTCGGTCGAGTTCCTCGACGCCGGCGCGCAGGGTCGACGCCGCGGTGCGGAGCGCCCGGTCGGGACCGGCGACGACGTCGCGCTCGGGGACGACGACCTGCGCCTCGACCGCGGCCCAGACCGTCTCGGCCAGGGCAGGGTCGCGTCGGCCCTCCGGTTCCCCCAGGATCGCGAGCACGGCACCGGTACCGGCCGCGTGCACCAGCCGGACCGCCTCCGACGCCCCGACGAGGAGACGTCCGGCCACCGCGACCCGTCGCAACCGTTCCTCGAGCACACGCAGCCCGGCCGCCACGGCGGGTGACCCTCGCCCGCGACGCGGGTCGCTCATGATGACGAACAGGTCGGGGTTGGCGAGCCCGAAGGCGATGGTCGCGTCCCATCCCGCGCGGAGCGCCTCGACCGGGTCCGTCCCGTCCGCTCCGGCGGCGTCGACCATCGCGGCCTTCTCGGCGCTGAACACCGTCATGACGTGCTCGGCGACCGCGTCGAGCAGTCCGTCCTTGTCCCCGAAGAGCCGGTAGATCGTGGGCGCCTGCACTCCTGCCCGTGCGGCGACCGCTCGCGTCGTCACCGCGTCGACACCGCCGTCGTGGAGGAGCTCCGCAGCGCCGACCACGATGCGCTCGCGGACGTCGCGACGGGAGTCGATCGCCGGTGCGGTACTGGTCACGGATCAACGCTAACAGGTGCTTGCTTCCACCGAAAACCAGCGCTACGGTTCTCGTGTTTCCACCGCTAACACGAACGAGGCCACCATGATCACGATCACCGGAGCGACCGGCGCACTCAACGGCGCCACCGCCGACCACCTCCTCGACCACCTCCCGGCATCCCGGCTCACGGTGGTGACACGGGACCCCGCACGCACCGCGCGGTTCGCCGAGCGCGGCGTGACGGTGCGTCACGGCGACTACGACGACCCGGCGGGCCTGGTCGAGGCCTTCGCCGGCTCGGACCGCCTGCTGCTCGTCTCGTCGAACGACCCGGGAGGGGACACCGTCCGGCAGCACCGGAACGCCGTGCAGGCCGCGGCGAGCGCCGGCGTCGGACACGTCTTCTACACGAGCCACCAGGGCGCGGGAGCGGCGTCCCCGTTCGTGCCGGCACAGCACCACGCCGCCACCGAGGACCTGCTCGCCGAGTCGGGCCTCCGGTGGACCTCGCTCCGGAACGGCTTCTACGCCCACAGCCTGCAGTGGCTGCTGGGGCCGTGGCCGGAGACGGGGACGGTCGCCCTGCCGGCAGACGGACCGGTGTCCTGGACCGCCCGTGAGGACGCAGCCGAGGCGGCCGCCGCCCTGCTGCTGCAGGAGACGCCGGCCGAGGGACCGGTGACCGTCACCGCGACCGCGGCACCGACCTTCGGGGAGCTCACGGACCGGCTGGCCGAGCGCGTCGGTCGCGACGTCGGCTTCCGGCTCGTCGACGCGGAACAGTGGGTCGGCGGCGCCGTCGCGGCGGGGCAGGACGAACGCATGGTCCGGTTCCTGCTCGGCATGTACGAGGCAGCGGCCGGAGGGTGGTTCGCGGGGACGGACCCGACGCTCCGGACGCTGCTCGGCCGCGAGCCGAGGTCTGCGGACGACGCACTCGACGCCGTCGTCGCCGGCACGCGCTGAGCGGACGCCGTCGTGCCGGTCGGCCTGCCGCGAGCGCGACGCCCCGGCCGACCGGCCGACCGGCATCAGTGGCGCGACCGCGCGGTGAGCCACTCGTCGAAGGACGGTCCGACCACCTCCGTACCCACGTCCGGCAGGAGCGCACCGTCGCGGAACGCGCGCCCCAGCCGACCGGGGATGCGGAGCGGCAGCGCACGGATGCCGGGAGCGGGCAGCGACTCCGTCATCGCCAGCAGTGTCGTCCGCCGCGGCCCGGCGACCTCGACGCGTCGCTCCCTGCGCTCACCCGAGACGACCTCCGCCACGACGGCGGCCACCGCGGTCAGCGCCACGGGAGCGATCGTCATCGCCGGGACCAGCGCGACGCGACCGACACCGAAACGCTCGGCGTTCTGCTCCGCGAACTCGTGCCACTGCGTCGAGCGCACCACCGACAGTTCGGCACCGGTCGTCGCGGCGGCCCGTTCCTGCGCTGCCTTGCCGGCGAAGTAGCCGTACCCCTGCACCTCCGGACGCTCGCACCCGAGGACCGAGAGCAGGACGTGCCGCGCCCCGACCGCTGCGGCAGCCGAACCGACCGCGGTGGTCGACCGGACGAAGAAGTCGGTGGCTCGTCGGCGGCTCGTCGTGAAGCGACCGGTGGCCTCGACCACCACGTCGGCACCCCGGAGCACAGCCGCGACGTCGTCGCGCAGGACGTCGAACCCCGTCCGCCGCGACGACACCTGCACCGCCCAGCCCCGCGCGGCGATCGCCGCTCCGATCGCTCGACCCGATGTTCCCCCGCCGACGACGACTGCGCGCACGACACCCTCCCGATCGATCCTCTACAGATGTAGAGAACAGTACGATGTCCTGGCCGAGAGGGGAAGCCATTGGGACGACGCGACGACCTCGCCGACGCGGCGGTCCGCCTCGTGGCGCGCGGCGGCGCGCGGTCGCTCACCCACCGCGGCGTCGACACCGAGGCAGGGGTCCCGCCCGGGTCGACGACGTACTACGCGTCGACCCGGCACGCACTGCTCGCGCTGGTGGCGGCGCGGATCACCGAGCAGCTGGCGTCCGACGTCGCCGGACTCCAGCTGCCGGAGGACCCGGACGACGCCTCGGTCGTCGCGGTCGCCACCGGGTTCCTCGACGCACTCGCTGCTCGCGGCGATGCACAGGCCGCCCGGCTCGCGCTCCTCGTCGAACTGCGCGACGACCCCGGACTGCGTGCTCCCCTGACCGGCGCCGACCCGGCGCGTGACGACCTCGTCCGAGCGGCACGGACCCTGCTCGACGGCATCGGCGTCGTGGACCCGGACGGCTCCGCACGGGACCTCGTCGGGATCGTCGACGCCCTGCTGCTCTACCGGGTCGGCGCGGTCGCCGCCGTCGATCCGAACGCGGTGCTCACGGCCTACGTCGCCGGGCTCCCGCGGAGGTGAACCCCGCGGTGGTCAGGCGCCGAGCCCGTCGACCACCGCAGCACGGGCCATCGCGTCGACACCGTCGCCGAGCGCTCCCCTGCTCACCGACCAGAGGGCGGACTCGACCAGCCGCGCGGTGCACCAGGCGGCGATGCGGTCCGGGGACTGGCCGGTCGTGTCCGACAGCACGGCGACCCGGTGCCGGACGGCGCGCAGGGGGTCGCCCGTGCGGAAGGGGTCGCCGACCTGCACGAGCACCGGGCTCAGGTCGTAGGCCGGATCGCCGACCATCGGCTTCGGGTCGATGACGAGCCACGGCTCCCGGACCGCCGCGAGCACGTTGCCGGGGTTCGCGTCCCCGTGCACGACCACCGACCGTGGGGCGTCGCGGGGCAGGGTGCGGAGCAGGTCGGTGCCGCGGCGCACGAGTCCGGGGTCGAAGGGTGGCGCGAGCTCGAGCATCCGGGCTTCGGCGAGCGCCGCCCACTCCGCGGCGACGTCGGCGACGGACTCGAACGGGTGGTCGTCCGGGATCCCGGTCGCCCAGAGCCGCGTGAGCAGACCACCCGCGGTGCGCAGGCGCTCCTCGGCCGGCACGTCGTCACGCTGCACGAGGCGGGTGCCGGGCTCGCAGCGCTCGAGCAGCAGCACGAAGGGGTCGTCCGGGTCCACGGCGAGCAGGCGGACCGCCCCGGCGCCGTCCCACCACCCGAGCGCTGCTGCCTCGTGCTCGGCCTCGCGGTGCGGCAGGGACAGCTTGAGGACGGCATCGCCGCCGTCGGGCAGCCGCACTCGGACGACGTGCGAGACGCTGCCGCCCGCGTACGGCTCGCCGGGGCGCAGGTCCCAGCGCTCGACCGCGCGGGCGAGCAGACGCGGGACGGACGCACGCCAGTCCTGCTCGGTCGGCCACATGCTCGGAGCGTACCGAGCGCCGGGACGGGGGTGGCGGGGCGGGGGCGATCCGGGCCTCCAGTCCGACCCCCGAACGGGGTACGCACTTGTCCGCCGCAGCACCGACTGCCGCGGCGTCCGGGCGGGTCTACCGTCTGTTGCGGGCGGCAACGGGGCCGTCCGACGATGAATCGAGCATCATGCAACGACGGATGAGCACGCTCCTCGCGACGATCACGGCGGTCGGACTGGTCGGCGCCCTGGCGCCGGCCGTGCAGGCACAGGCAGCCGTGCCGACCAGCGACACCCCGGACCTCGGCAGCAACGTCAAGGTCTACAGCCCGTCGACAACGACCTCGACCATCCAGGCCGACGTGGACGCGGCGTTCGACTCGCAGCTCCGCAGCAGCGGGGCGCAGTTCGGCTCGCAGCGGTACGCCTTCCTCTTCAAGCCGGGCAGCTACGGTCGGCTCTGGGCGAACCTCGGCTTCTACACGTCCGTGGCCGGCCTCGGCAAGAACCCGGACGACGTCACGATCACCGGTGCGATCAACGTCGACTCCGGGTGGAACGCCGGTGACGAGAAGAACGCGACGCAGAACTTCTGGCGGTCGGCGGAGAACCTGTCGGTCGTCCCCGAGGGCGGCACCGACCGCTGGGCGGTGTCGCAGGCCGCACCGATGCGGCGGGTCCACGTCAAGGGGAACCTGACGATGGGACCGTCGAACCAGGACGGCGGTCAGGGCTACTCGTCCGGTGGGTACATCGCCGACTCGAAGGTCGACGGCACCGTCACCAGCGGGTCCCAGCAGCAGTGGTACACCCGGAACTCCTCGCTCGGCAGCTGGCAGGGCGGGAACTGGAACATGGTGTTCTCGGGGGTGCAGGGCGCTCCCGCGAACGACTTCTCGAAGAGCTGGACCACGCTGTCGACCACGCCGGTGACGCGTGAGAAGCCGTACCTGTACATCGACTCGTCGAACAACTACCACGTGTTCGTGCCGTCGCTGCGGACGAACTCCACCGGGGTGACGTGGCCGAACACGCCGGGGACCGACATCCCGATGCGGAACTTCTACGTCGCACACCCCGGTGACAGCGCGACGACGATCAACAGCGCGCTGGCGCAGGGGCTGAACCTGTTCTTCACCCCGGGCACGTACCAGCTGGACGCCGCGCTGAACGTCACGCGTCCGGACACCGTCGTCACGGGCATCGGCTTCCCGACGCTCGTGCCGACGAAGGGCAACGCGGTCCTCACCAGCTCGGACGTCTCGGGTGTGAACGTCTCGAACCTCGTGGTCGACGCGGGGACGACGAACAGCGCGCAGCTCGTCCGACTCGGCACCGGCGGCTCGCACGTCGACCACGCGTCGAACCCGCAGAGCATCCAGGACGTGTTCTTCCGCGTCGGGTCGAGCATCCAGGGCAAGGCGTCGACGACGCTGCAGGTCAACGCGGACGACACGCTGGTCGACCACATCTGGGCGTGGCGGGCCGACCACGGCGGAGCGGCCACTGGGTGGAACGTCAACACCGGCGCCACGGGTGTCGAGGTGAACGGGGACGACGTCCTGGCGACCGGGTTGTTCGTCGAGCACTACCAGCGGTACGAGGTGCTGTGGAACGGCAACCGGGGTCGGACGATCTTCTTCCAGAACGAGATGCCGTACGACGTGCCGGACAACGCCTCGTGGCAGAGCCCGACCGGAGCCGGGTACGCGGCGTACAAGGTCGCGTCGGGGGTGTCGAACCACGAGATCTGGGGCGGTGGTGTCTACTGCTTCTTCAACACGAACCCCTCCGTGCACGCAGACCGGGCGTTCGAGACGCCGACGGGCGCGGGGATCCGGGCGCACGGGCTCGTGACGGTGTCGCTCGGTGACACGGGCACGATCTCGAGCGTCATCAACGGGGTCGGTGGGGCGGTACCGACGCCGGCGGGCAACACGGCGCCGAACCGGCTCGCGTCGTACAACTGACCGGGCCGGCCGGCCGCGACGGGGCCGTCGACGACACCGGTCGTCGGCGGCCCTCGGTCGCACGGCGTGCCGTCGGCGGACGTTCCGGTCGCACGACGGGCCGTCGGCGGCCGTTCCGGTCGCACGACGTGCCGCGCCCGCCGAACACGAGCGGCACGTCGTGCGACCGGAACGCGGCCGCCGGGCCAGCCCCGGCCGCCGACGCCGACGTCGGGGCACACGCGCCGTCAGCCGGGCGTCACACGCCGCCGGTAGCGTCCGGGCATGGCACCCGACCACGGCAGCACCGACGCCGGCAGCACCGACCGCACCCGGCTCGTCCTCCCGGGGCAGTACGGACCGCTGTTCGACGACGGCGGCCCCGCGCTGGTGGTCGAGGCGCGCGAGTTCTTCACCGCCCGACCGATGCACCGGGCGAAGGCACACCTCTGGTTGAGCGCCCTCCGCCACCGGGTGCGGGAGCTCGGCGACCGGGCCGAGCACGTGCAGGTCGAGGGTCTCAAGGACGCCCTGGTCGGCCGGGACGACCTCGACGTGGTCGACCCGCCCTCCCGCACCCTGCGCGCGCAGGTCCGGCACTGGGGCCGTGGCACCGAGATCCTGCCGAGCCGCGGCTTCATCACCGACGAGGCCGAGTTCGCCGAGTGGGCCGCCGAGCGCACCGGCCGCTTCCGGATGGAGACCCACTACGAGCGGGTCCGCCGCCGCGAGGGCTGGCTCATGCACTCGGACGAGCCGATCGGCGGGAGGTTCAGCCTGGACGACCAGAACCGGGAACCACCGCCCAGGGGAGCGACCACGCTCGGGCTGCCCGATCCGTGGTGGCCGACCGAGGACGAGATCGACGACGAGGTCCGCCACGACCTCGACCGCTGGGAACACGACGGCCTCGTCCGCTTCGTCGGCAGGGACGACACCCGCCGCTTCGCCGTGACCGCCGACGAGGCCCGGCAGGCCCTCGACGACTTCGTGCAGGTCCGGCTCGGGGACTTCGGGCCGTTCGAGGACGCCACGCTGACGAACGACTGGACCATGGCGCACTCGCTGCTCAGCGTGCCGATGAACCTCGGCGTGCTCGACCCGTTCGAGGTCGTCGAGGCAGCCCTCACCGCGCACCGCGACCACGACGCCCCGCTCGCGAGCGTCGAGGGCTTCGTCCGCCAGGTCGCGGGCTGGCGCGACTACGTCTGGCACCTCTACTGGTGGTTCGGCGACGACTACGGCGCCGAGGAGAACGCCCTCGGCGCACACGAGCGGCTCCCCCGCTGGTGGCAGGAGCTCGACGCGTCCGAGATCGACGCGGTCTGCCTGTCCACCGCGATGGAGGGTCTGCACGACCACGGCTGGCTGCACCACATCCAACGGCTCATGGTGCTCGGCAACTGGGCCCTGCAGCGGGGCTACGACCCGGTCCACCTGACGGAGTGGTTCACCGACGTGTTCGTCGACGGCACCGACTGGGTGATGCCCGCGAACATCATCGGGATGTCGCAGCACGCGGACGGCGGGATGGTCGCGACGAAGCCGTACGCCTCCGGTGGCCGCTACATCGACCGGATGTCGGACCACTGCGGCGGCTGCCGCTACGACCCGACGAAGCGGCTCGGCGAGGACGCGTGTCCCTTCACCGCCGGCTACTGGGCGTTCCTGTCGCGCACCGAGCCCGCGCTGCGGGAGAACAACCGGATGGCGCGGCCGCTGCAGCAGATGCGGAAGCTGGCGGACCTCGACGAGGTGGTGGACCAGGAGGCGCGGCGCGGCACGCCCTGACCGGCCCCGCGGTACCAGGTGCCCAGGGGCGGACGGGAGGCACGTGGCGGCGGCGCCACGTGCCTCCCGTCCGCCACCCGGTCGCCCGGTTGCGTCGGTGGGCAGGAACGGTCGGGGCGCCACCGCCCACCCGACGGTTGCTGCTCCACCGCGCGAGGGAGGCGCCCGCGTGGAGCGCACCGGTAGGGTCGGCTCGTGGCCAGCAACGACGCATTCGACGACCGCTACGACCTGCGCGAGTTCGCGCCGACGACCGACGCCGAGGGGGCGCCGACGCCGGAGACCGAGGCGTGGATGCGCGCCGTCGGGTTCGGGTTCCACGAAGCCCACCCCGACGCCGAGGGTGCCGCGCGGATGGCGTCGCACTTCCTGGAGGACCAGGAGACGTTCCTCGGCGTGTACCTGCGCGACCCGTTCCCGGGCTCGGTCGACGAGACGTGGCCGGCCGGGACCTTCACCTGGTTCCGCAAGCGCCTGACGTGGGCCGAGGGCGCCGCGATCGACACGCAGGCGATCTCGGCCGTGACGGTCCGGCCGACCGAGCGTCGGCGCGGGATCCTCCGCCGCATGATGACGCACGCGCTCGAGCGCGGCGTCGCCGAGGGCTACGCCGTCGCGTCCCTCACCGCGTCCGAGGGCACCATCTACCGCCGCTTCGGCTTCGGCTGCGCGATCCGTGAGCGGGCGGTGACCGTCCGCCGCGAGCGGGCACTGCCGCTGCTCGCGCCGACCACCGGCACCGTCGCGGTCGTCACGCCGGAGTGGCTCGCCGAGGGCACCGGGCGCGCCGTGTTCGACCGGTTCGACGCACGCACCCCGGGCTCGATGGTCCGGAACGCCGGCACGTGGCCGATCGTGTTCGGGCTCCGCGACGGCGAGGGCCAGCCCGCGAAGGACGTCCGCGCCGCGGTGCACCGCCCCGACGACTCCGACGAGGTCGACGGCTACGTGACCTGGCGCGTGAAGGAGGGCAAGGGCGACACCGTCCTCGAGATCGTCGACCTGGTCTACGCGAACGATGCCGCGTACCTGTCGCTCTGGGAGTTCCTGCTCTCGATCGACCTGAACGACGTGGTGCAGTACAGCCGCTCGCGGCTCGACGACCCGATCGTCGCGGCCCTCGGCGACAACCGCGCCTACGACGTCGAGCACGAGGAGGACCACGTCTGGCTCCGGGTGCTCGACGTGCCGGCGGTGCTCAGCAGCCGGCCGTACGCGGTCGACGGTTCGGTGACGCTCGCCGTCTCCGACGCGATGGGGTTCGCGTCGGGCACCTACCGGCTCGACGTCACCGACGGGCAGGGCACGGTGACGCGCCTGTCCGACGGCGCCGACGGCGAGGCCGACCTGCGGCTCGACGTGGCTGACCTCGGCGCGGTGCTCATCGGCTCGGTGTCCCCGGTCACCCTCGCCGCGGCCGGACTCGTGCGTGCGGCGGACCCGACGGCGCCCGCGCTGCTCCGGGCGATGCTCACGCCGGCCCGCACGCCGCACGGGATCACGTACTTCTAGGCGTGCGCCGGGCGCGCCGCCCGCTGCACCACGACCAACCGGAAGCACCTCGCGCCACGGAACCCCATGGCGCGAGGTGCTTCCGGTTGTGCAGCAGCACGCCGCACCACCAAGCGCGCCGACACATGGCGAGCCGACGTTGCGCGTCGCGGGCCCGGGCTGCCGGCCGAGCGGGGACCGGCACCTACGCCCGGCGACGCACCCGTGGGTCGACGAACGCGTAGACGACGTCCACGATCACGTTCGCGGTGACGATGAGCAGCGCCGAGAACACCGTGAAGCCGACGACCACCTGCAGGTCGAGGGTGTGCACCGCGTCGATGAGCAGCGCTCCGAGGCCCTGCATCGAGAACACCTTCTCGGTGATGACCGCGCCGCCGAGCAGCGACCCGAGGTCGAGCCCGAACAGCGTCACCACGGGCAGGATCGCGGTCCGGAGTCCGTGCCGCACGACGACCTGCCGCTCCCGCAGGCCCTTCGCACGCGCGGTCCGGACGAAGTCCTGCGACATCGACTCGAGCATCTCGCCGCGGGTCAGCCGCGCGTAGATGGCCGCGCTGATGAAGGCGAGCACGCACCACGGCAGCACCAGGTGCGTCACCCACCCGACCGGGTCCTCGACGAACGGCACGTACCCGCTCGTGGGCAGCCAGCCGAGGGTGAACCCGAACAGCAGGATCGCGAGCAGCCCGATCAGGTACGCGGGCGAGGACACCCCGGCGACGGCGACCGTCATGACGGCGCGGTCGGCCAGCGTCCCCCGCTTGAGCGCGGACACCGTGCCGCCCGCCACACCGGCGACGAGCCACAGCACGGCCGCCCCGACGGCGATCGACGCGGTCACGGGCAGGCGCGACGCGATGAGGTTCGTGACGCTGTCGTGCAGCTGGAACGAGTACCCGAAGCACGGTGCCGCGCACGTGATCGTGGAGGCTCCGGAACCGAAGGTGCGGCCGGCGAAGATGCCGGCGAGGTACGCCCCGAACTGCGCGAACCACGGCTTGTCGGTGCCGAGGAACGCCTGCACGTCAGCGAGCCGCTCGGGCGTGCACGGCTTGTCGCAGATCGCCCGGGCCGGGTTCGTGGGCAGCAGCATGAACAGCGCGTAGGTGATCGCCGCGACGACGAACAGCACGACGACGGCGCCGAGGATCCGGACGGCCAGGAAGCGGACGGTGCTCATCGGTCGCCCCCGCGCGGGTCGAGGGCGTCGCGCAGGGCGTCACCGAGCACGTTGAAGGCCAGGGTGATGAGGAACAGTGCGGCTCCGGGGAAGACGAGGTACATCGGATCGGTCTGCACCCAGCCGATCGCGTCGCCGATGCTGCGGCCCCACGACGGCGTCGGCGGGTTGACCCCGACGGCCAGGAAGGACAGCGCGGCCTCGGCGCCGATCATCGACGGGATCGAGATGGTCGCGTAGACGGTGATCGTCGCGGCGAGGTTCGGCAGGAGCTGCTTGCGGGTGACGTGCC
The DNA here is from genome assembly GCF_000772085.1 of Curtobacterium sp. MR_MD2014. Taxonomy (NCBI): domain Bacteria; kingdom Bacillati; phylum Actinomycetota; class Actinomycetes; order Micrococcales; family Microbacteriaceae; genus Curtobacterium; species Curtobacterium sp. MR_MD2014. The sequence goes on from NZ_CP009755.1 coordinate 2,583,690, forward strand.
AGCGCCCCGCACCCATCGCGGTCGAGGCGACGACGTAGTTCCGGCTCACGAGCGAGAGCGTCTGCCCGCGCACGACGCGGGCGACGGAGGGCCACCCGAAGAACCCGATCACGAGCACGACGAGCAGCGGCTTCGGGAACGAGGTCGGCACGACCGCGGTGAGCGCGATCATGAAGACCAGGGACGGGAACCCGAAGATCACGTCGACCACGCGCGAGAGCACCCGGTCGTACCAGCCGCCGAGGAACCCGGTGGTGACACCGACGAGCACCCCGATCACGATCGACATCGCGGTCGCGGCGAGCCCGATGCCGAGCGAGGTCCGTGCGCCGTAGGTCACGATGGCGAACAGGTCCCGCCCGGTCAGCGGCTCGACGCCGAACCAGTGCTCGCCGCTCACGCCGCCGGCAGCACCGCGGGGAGCCCCGAAGTCGTTCAGTGCGTCGACGTCGTAGCTGTACGGGTTCCGCCCGGTGGCGGCGGCGATGAGCGGTGCGGCGATCGCCACGACGACGAACACCGCGATGACGATCGCGGCGGCCACGGCCCAGCGGTCCTGACGGACCCGGCGCACCACGGCGCGGAACCCGGTGGTCCGACCGGCCGAGGCGGAGACGGGCCGGTCGACGACGTTCGCGGTCACGAGACCACTCCTTCCCAGGCCCGCCAGGCCTCGCGGCGGGCGGCCTGTCGCGCGGGATCGGCGACCGGGGCCGCCGCGAGCAGCATGCGCGTGTAGTCCTGCTGCGGGTGGTCGAGCACGGCGGAGGTCGCGCCGCGCTCGACGATGCGGCCGTCGTGCAGCACGACGACGTCGTCGGCGAGCTGGCGCACGACGGCCAGGTCGTGGCTGATGAGCAGCATGCCGAAGCCGAACTCGTCCTGCAGGTCTGCGAGCAGGTCGAGCACGGCGGCCTGCACGGTGACGTCGAGGGCGCTGGTCGGCTCGTCGGCGATCACCAGGGCCGGTCGGAGCGCCAGTGCCCGGGCGACGGCGACGCGCTGCCGCTGGCCGCCCGACAGCTGGTGCGGGAACCGTTCGGTCCACGACGGGTCGAGCTGCACCGCGGACAGGAGCTCGCGGGCGCGGTCGGCGCGCGAGGCCGGTGTGCCCTCGCCGTGCACGAGCAGCGGTTCGGCGATGCTCCAGCCGATGGTCTGTCGCGGGTTCAGCGACGACGCCGGGTCCTGGAAGACGATGCCCACGCGGCTGCGGAGCTCGCGCAGGCGCTTCCCGCGTGCGGTGCGCAGGTCGTTGCCGTCGACCTCGACCGAGCCGTCCACGACGGGGACGAGTCCGGCGAGCGCGCGGCCGATGGTCGACTTGCCGGACCCCGACTCCCCCACCAGGCCGAGCGTCCGGCCGGCCGTGAGTTCGAGGTCGATCCCGCGCACCGTGGGGTCGCCGCGGCGTGCGTAGCGCACGGCGACGTCGCGCAGGCGCGCGACCGCGGGTGATGGCCGGGAGGCACGAGACCCGGCCCCCGATCCGGCCGCGGCCGACGGTGCGGACGCGGGGTGTGCCTCCAGGGCGGGGACCGCGGCGAGGAGCTCGCGCGTGTAGTCGGCCTCCGGGTGCGCGAAGACGTCGGCGACCGCTCCGTGCTCGACGGGGTCACCGCGGCGCATCACCAGCACCTCGTCGGCGACGTCCGCGACCACACCCATGTCGTGGGTGATGAGCAGGACGGCGAGGTCGCGTTCGCGACCGAGCCGACGCAGCAGGTCGAGGATCCCGGCCTGGACCGTCACGTCGAGTGCGGTCGTCGGCTCGTCGGCGAACAACGCGACGGGGTCTCCCGCGAGCGCCATCGCGATCATCGCCCGCTGGAGCTGCCCGCCGGACAGCTCGTGCGGGTAGGCCTTCCGGATCCGGGCCGGGTCCGGCAGCCCGGCAGCCCGGAGCAGCTCGTCGACGCGGGCGGAGACGCCCGCTCGGTCCAGGTCGGTCGGGTGCGCCCGCACGGCCTCGGCGATCTGCGTGCCGATCGCCAGCACGGGGGTGAACGAGTTCATCGGTTCCTGGAACACGACCCCGATGCCCGCACCACGGACGGCGCGCAGCTCGTCCACGGAGGCGCCGATGAGCTCGGTCCCGCGGAACCGGGCGCTGCCCGACACACGGGCGGAGGGTGGCAGGAGTCCGAGCACGCTCATCGCGCTGACGGACTTGCCCGAACCGGACTCGCCGACGAGCGCGAGCACCCGGCCGGGCGTCAGGGTGAAGGAGACGTCACGGACGACGGGCTCCGCGTCGCCGAACGCGACGCGGAGCCCCTCGACCTCGAGCAGCGGTGCACTCACTGCGAGAGCGAGACCTTGAGGTAGTTCGGGTAGGCCGGGAAGTCCGCGATGCGGAAGTTCTCGACGTTCGACCCGGCCAGGAAGGACTGCTTCGCGTAGATCAGCGGGACGACGGGGGCGTCCTCCATGATCCGCCGGTCCGCCTGCGCCCACAGCTCCTGCGCCTCGGACTGGTCGACCGTGCCGGTCGCCTTCGCGATGAGGGCGTCGACCTCGGGGTTGCTGTACTTCGAGACGTTGTACCCGCCCCCACCGATCTCCGACGAGTCGTAGAGCGGCTGGATGTTGGCGTTCGCGCTCGGGAAGTCCGGCTGCCAGCTCGACAGCGAGAGGTCGAAGTCGGTGCCGTTCGTCGTCGCCTGGGTGAACGAGTCGTAGTCGAGCGGCTTGAGCGTGACCGTGATGCCGGCGCGCTTCAGCCCCGCCTGCAGGGCCTGCGCCTGGGACAGGTAGGTCGGGTCGTTCTGCGTCACCAGCGTGAGCTTCAGGTCCTCGGCACCGGCGTCCTGCAGCAGCGCCTTCGCCTTGTCGACGTCGCCCGTCGCGCCGGTCTCGTACAGGTCGTAGTCCTGGCGTCCGGCGATGCCCGGCGTCACGAGCGTCGACGCGTACTCGCCGGCGAGCGCGCCGCCGGCAGCGATGCGGAACGACTTGCGGTCGACGGCGTACTGCAGCGCCTGGCGGACCTTCAGGTCCTTGAGCGCCCCGCGCTGCGTGTTGATCGCCATGTAGGTGATCGGGCCGGCCTTGCTCGTCGCGAGGCGGTCCTGCGCAGCGGGGTTGGCGCGCACCTGGTTGAGCTCGGCGGCACCGAGGAACTGCGCACCGAACGCGTTCTTCGCGTCACCGTTGTCGGCGATCAGGCTCTGCGTCGTGGTCGACGCGTCCTGGCTCTCCTTGAAGACGATCTTCGACGGACCGGCCGTGCGGATCGCGTCGGTCTTCGCGCTCCACTCCTTGTTCCGGACGAGCGTCACCTGCGAGCCCTGCGTGTTCGACTCGATCTGGTACGGGCCGCTCGACACGGGCTTCGCGTCGTACGCGCCGGTGTCCTTGCCCTCGCCCTCGGGCACGGGCGCGAACGCCGGCATCGACGCGAGCCACGGCCAGTCGCCGTACGGGGCGTCGAGCGTGAAGACGATGGTCTTGTCGTCGGGGGTCTCGATGCTGTCGAGCGTCTTCCCCTCGAACGGGCCCTGGTAGTCGGAGCCGCCGACCAGCAGGGACTTGTGGTAGCTCAGGCCGCCGGTGAGGTTCGGCGCGAAGGACCGCTCGATCCCCCACTTGATGTCCTTCGTGGTGATCGGCGTGCCGTCCTCGAACTTCAGGCCGTCCTTGAGCGTGTAGGTCCAGGTCCTGCCGCCGTTGCTCGACTCACCCGTGGTGGTCGCCAGGTCGGGGACGACCTTCGCGGTCTTCCCGGGCTGGACGTCCCACGTGGTCAGGCGGCGGGCGACCAGGCCCATCGAGGTGATGCCGAGGCTCTGGCTCGTCGCCGGGTCCCAGTGCAGCGCGGTCTGCGCGGTGAGGATGTCGAGCGTGCCGCCCTTGCTCGTGCCGGTGGACGCGTCGTCCGACGCGCCGCCACCCGAGCAGCCGGTCAGCACGAGGGCTGCGGCGGCGGCGACGGCCGCGGTGATCGTCAAGCGCTTGGGGCGGTGCATGGTGTGCTGCTCCTCGTGGGGGGGTGGGGGTGTCGAGCGCCGCCGACCGGGGGTCCGGTCTGCTGCGGCCCGCGTCGTCGTGGTGGACGGGGTGTCCGTCCCGGTTCGGGTGGCCGGGCGGTCCATGGTGGCACCGGTCGGTGCGCGGACCCGAACGCTCGCGTGGTCCGGACGACATGCAACGCAACATTGCACGACGCAACAGCACAACGCCTGCGGCTCGAGCGTATTCCCGCGGCGCACAGGGCGTCCGGTCACGCGCGACGGACGGCGACGACGGACACCGGTCGGGAGGCGCGGCGCGGCCCCGTCAGGCCGTGGCCGTCGTCCTCGCGGCGCGTCCGGCGATCGCTCCGACCCCGAGCGCCGAACCGAGGAACACGACGGCGAGGATCGCCCAGCCGGCGGTCCCGAGGTCGACGGCGGTGAGGGTCACCACGGTGGGCGCGATCATCGCAGCGACCGCGTACCCGGCGCCGTACACGCCCTGGTACGCACCGATCCGGTCCGCCGGTGCGAGCTCGAAGCTCAGCGCCCACCCCGCCGCACTCGACGTGATCTCCGCGAGCGAGTGCGCGACGGCCGCGAGGACGAGCACGGCGGTCGCAGTCGCAGCCGGCACCCAGTCGTCCCCGCGGACCCACCCGGCGGCGGCCCACAGGCCGCACGCCACCGCCATGACCCACCCCGCGTGCCGCATCACCCGGGCCGCTCCCGCGACGGTGTCCGTCCCGCGGCTCAGCCGGACCTGCAGCAGGACGACGATCACGGTGTTCACGAGCAGCAGCGGCGAGACGAGCACGTCCGGGGCGACGGTGTGCTGCACGATCCAGATCGGCACCCCGACCTCGAACAGGCCGAACTGCATGCCGAACAGTCCCGTCAGGGCGGTGACGGCGAGGAAGCGCACGTCGCGGTAAGGGCTCCGGCCGGCGGGTTCCCGGCGCACGATCGTGCCGGTGTCCGTGCGGTCCGCGGGAGCCGCGTCGACGCGCGCCGCCGACAGACCCGCGACGAGGACCGCCGACGCCAGGAACAGCGCGCCGGAGAGCGCCATCGTCACGCGGTAGGCCTCGCCGGTGCCGATCGCGAGCGGGACCGCGGCGAGCGCGGTGCCCACGCCGATGCCGACGTTCGTGACCGTGCGCATGGTCGCCCGGACGCGGACCCGCTCGGTGCCCGGGAACGCCCGGCCGACCGCAGCGCTCCGGACGGCGCTGCCGCCCTGCTGCGCGAGGGTCACGACGGACGCCGTCGCGACGAGCGTCGGCAGGTCGTGGACGAGCACGTAGCTGATGAGCGCGAGCCCCTGCACCAGGTGCAGCCACACGAGCATCCGTCGCGCGCTGAACCGGTCCGCGAGGTGCCCGAACACGAGCGACGCGGCGACGCCGACCGCGCCGGCGACCGTGAGGCCGAGACCGACCGCGACGGCCGGGAGCCCGACGATCGTGATGAGGTACAGCGAGGTGAGCGTGAAGAAGGCACCGCGCCCGAGGGTGTCCACCAACGTGACCGTGAGCAGGCGTCGGAGCGTCGGGTCCTGTCGGACCAGGGTGCGGATCGGGACCGGTTGCGCCGTGGTGCTCACGGTCCTGTTCTCGCAGCAGCGCGGTGCCGACCTGAACAGATGTAGCGTCAGGCTTCATGATCCGCTACCGACTCGAGCCCTCCGACGTCTCGGCGGTGCGGTTCGGCATCTCGCCGCTGTCGGAGCTCGGCCTCGGGCTGCGCGCCTTCCGAGCACCGGAGCGGTACCCCTTGCAGCGGCCGTGGCTCGAGCGCATCGCCGGCGTGCTGCCCGTCCTCGACCGCCCCGTCCTCGCCGGCCTGGTCGACGAGCGCCGGTGGGTCGCGGACTTCGTCAACCCCCGTCCGGAGTCCCCGCTGGGGTCGTTCGACGACGAGCTCCGTGCCCTCGGCCGGATCTCCCCCTCCCGGCTCCGGACCGACCTCGAGCGGGTGCACGCCACCGTGCCGGACGTGTTCGTCGGGCGTCACGAGGACGTCGTCGACCGGCTCGTCCGGGCGCTCGCCACGACGTGGGAGCTCTGCTTCGCACCGTACTGGCCGCGGATGCGCCGCGTGCTGCAGGCCGACGTGACGCACCGCGGCCGGATCGCCGCGCACGAGGGCGTCGGTGCGGTGCTCGGTGGGCTGTCCGAGTCGGTGCGCTTCGACGGCCGACACGTCGACGTCCGGTTGAGCAGCCCGATCGCGCGCGACCGCCCGGTGCAGGGCGAGGGACTGACGCTCGTCCCGTCGGTGTTCGTCGTCCGCGCGTCGACGCCGATCGACGACGACATGCCCCCGACCGTCATGTACCCGGCGCGGGGGCAGGGCGCGATGTGGTCGACCGCGTCGCACCCCGACGCCGGCGCCGTCCGCGACCTGCTCGGGGGCACGCGGGCCGCGCTCCTCGACGCGCTCGGCGAGCCTGCGTCGTCGACCGACCTCGCGATGCGGTTCGGCGTCTCCACCTCGGCCGTCAACCAGCACCTGCGGGTGATGGAACGGGGCGGGCTGCTCAACCGGACGCGGTACGGCCGCGCGGTGCTCTACTACCGCAGCACCGTCGGCGACGCGCTCGTCCGACGGGAGTGAGCGCGTCGCCGGCGGGCGTGTCAGCGATCGAACAGCCCACCGAAGAAGTCGTTGCCGAGGTTCGACGCCTGCTCGCCCAGGCCGGATGCCTGCTCGCCGAGGCCGGACGCCTGCTCGCCCAGTCCGCCCAGGAACTGCTCGCCCTCGGCCGCGAAGCCCTCGACGCCGCCGCCCAGGTCCGCGAGACCGAGGTCACCCATGCCCGAGGCGATGCCCTCGAAGTCGACACCGAGGTCGGCCGCGCCGGCCAGCACGGGTGCCGCCGCTGCGCTCACCACCGCTCCTCCGGCGACCGCCACCGCGAGACCACCGAGCGCCACCGCACCGGCACCGACGGCAGCACCGCCGGCGAAGGCACCACCCCTGCCGCTGCCCGGTCGCCCGGAGCCGCCGAGCACGCGGCGGATGAGCCCGGGTCGGGACATCTCGCCGCGGGTCATCGCCCGTGCCATGCCGCCGGACGAGTCGTCCCGCAGGTGCTCGTGCGGCGGGAGCTCCGAGTTCAGCCGGTCCCGAACCTGCTGCCGCTGCGCCGGGGTGAGCCGCGCGAAGGCGTCGTGGTGCACCTGCTCGATCTGGTCCGGGCTCGCCGTCCGCAGCAGGTAGTCGTACTTCGCCAGGGCGATCTTGTCGGCGTCGGCGTGCCCGCCGTGCGCCTGCGGCTGCTCCGGGTGCTGCTCGGTCCGACCGTACTGCTGCTGCGGCTGCCCGTACTGCTGCTGTCCCGGCTGCTGCTGTCCCGGCTGCTGCTGTCGCGACCGGTCGTCGCCTGTCAGCTTGTCCGCAGCAGTCCGGACGATGTCACGCCAGTCGGTCCCGCCCCCGGTGCCGTGCGGGTTCTGCTGGTGGCCGGCTGCGGCGTTCCCCTGCGCGCGCTGCTTCTGCATCTGCTTGTCGATGACCTTCGAGGCCATGCCGAGGATCCGGTTGAGGTTCGCCATGCCCCAACCTTTGTGATCACACATGTGAGCACTCAGCGACCGAGCAGTGCGCCACCCGCCGATCAGGTCCGAGAGCGCTGGGAGCGACGGAGCGGTCGGCGCGCAGACTGCGGCGCGCGGTGCGAGCGACCCCGATCCGGTGGTACATCACCGGACGGTTCGGGAGGGTGTCCTCGGCCGTGCACCCGCCGGAGCGCGGCCAGGTGGACGTGCGAGGCCCGGATCTGCAGGAACAGATCCGGGCCTCAGTTCGCCTTCCGAGTGGAAAGCCAGGGATGCAAACCCATCCCCGAGCTCAGCGCTCGGACCGATGGTAGCCGAGCCCGCTCGGCTTCGCATCCCTGGCTCGAAGCTCTTCGTGTCCGCCGGCGACGACACCAGGAGGTCCTCGATGTCGCGAGACGACGACGGCCGGAACAGGCGTCACGCGCTCTGGCTGGGGATCGCGAGCTTGCTCGTGAACACCACCAGACTGCTGGTCGACCTGCTCCGCAAGGGCTGAGGATGCGGGTGCCCCTCGCCGCCACCAGCGGCGAGGGGCACCCCGTCGGTCAGGACGGCAGGCGCGTCAGGACGGCAGGCGCGTCAGGACAGCAGGCGCGCCAGGAACGCGTTGCGGAACCGCCCGGTCGGGTCGAGGTCCCGCGCGAGCGCCGCGAAGTCGTCGAGGCGCGGGTACGCCTCGCGCAGGCGTTCGACGCTCGCGGCGGAGACCTTCCCCCAGTGCGGGCGGGGATCGAAGGGCGCGAGGACCTCCTCGATCCGCTCGACCGCGGCAGCCACGGCCTCGGCGTCCCGTCGGAAGGTGAAGTGCAGCCCGACCGACTGCCGTCCCGACGAGGGCGCCAGCCATGCCGTGTCGGCGGCGATCGTCCGGACCTCGGCCGCGATGAGCAGCGGCGCGAAGAGCGGCTCGAGCGGGCGCAGCGCATCGAGCGCGGCGACGGCGTGCTCTGCGGGGACCAGGTACTCCGCCTGGATCTCGGCACCGGTGGACGGCTCGAAGGTCGATCGGAAGTGCGGCAACCGCTCGGCCCACGGCCCGGGGACCCCGCCCTGCTCGGTGACGCTCGCGGCGTCGTTCTCCCCCGGGTGCACGGGCCCGCCCGCCCGACGGGCACCGAGCGCGACGAGGTCGACCGACGGTGCAGGTTCGTCGACGCGGTGCTTCGTCCAGACCTGTCGGGCACCGCGGTCGTCGAACGAGGTGAACAAGGACACCGAGTACGCGTCCGACACCACCCGGTCGAAGTGCTCGAGGACGGCGTCCCACGGCAGGTCGAGGTGCACGGTCGTGGCCACCTGGAACGTCGGCTCGATCGCGAGCTCGACCGCGGTGACGACGCCGAGCGCACCGAGTGCCACCCGGTGCGCGTCGAGGGCGCCGTCCGGCGACGACGCGTCGACCCGGACGACGTCGCCGGAGGCCCGGACGACCTCGAGCCCGACCACCGCCTGCGCGAGCGACGGGTTGCGGACGCCGGAGCCGTGCGTGCCGGTGGCGACCGCGCCGGCGACCGAGATGTGCGGCAGGGAGGCGAGGTTCGCGAGGGCCCAGCCACGAGCCTCCAGGCCGGCCGCCACCTGTGCGTGCGTCATGCCGGCGGCGACCCGCACCACGCGCCGGTCGGCGTCGACCTCGAGCACCGGCGGGAGGCCGGCGAGCGTGACCTGGACGGCGTCGGTGTCGGCGATCTCGTTGAACGAGTGCGTCGAGCCGAGCGCCGTCAGGCGCGGCGTGGCCGCGACGAGCTGCCGGAGCGCCGCCACCGAGGTGGGGCGCTCGAGCGCGGAGGCGCGGTAGGTGACGTTCCCCGCCCAGTTGGTGCGCGTCGTCGTGGCCACGGTCACGGTCCTAGAACCCGCGGTCGAGACGGTGCCACGCCTGCTGCAGGCGGAGCTCGTCGCGGAACCCGCGAGCCGTGGTGTGCTCGTCGATGACCAGGAACTCGGTGCCGACCATGGTCGCGAGGTCCTCGACGACCTGCAGGCCGACGGCCGTCGTCATGACGGTGTGGTGCGCGGCGCCGGCGGTGAGCCAGGCCTCCGCGGCGACCGGGAACGACGGACGCGGCTCCCAGACGGCACGGCCGACCGGCAGGTTCGGCAGCGACTCGGTCGGCGGGACGACGTCGACGACGTTCGCGGTGAGGCGGAAGCCGTCGCGCGTGTCGGACAGGGCGACCACGACGGCTTCGCCCGCGTCCGCGGTGAAGACCAGGCGCACCGGGTCGTCCTTGCCACCGATGCCGAGCGGGTGGATCTCGAGCGTCGGCGTCGCGGTGGTGAGCGTCGGCGAGACCTCGAGCATGTGCGCGCCGAGGATCTTCTCGGCACCCGGGGTGAGGTCGTACGTGTAGTCCTCCATGAGGGAGGCACCGCCGGGCAGGCCCGCACCGGCGACGTTCATCGCGCGGACGAGGACGGCGGTCTTCCAGTCGCCCTCGGCGCCGAAGCCGTAGCCGTCGGCCATGAGCCGCTGCACCGCGAGGCCGGGCAGCTGCTTGAGCGTGCCGAGGTCCTCGAAGTTCGTCGTGAACGCAGCGGAGCCGTTCTGCTCCAGGAGTGCACGGAGGCCGAGCTCGATCGCGGCGCCGTCGCGGAGCGCCTGGTGACGGTCACCGCCGTCGCGCCGCAGCGACGCGTCGACGTCGTAGTCGCGCTCGTAGACGGCGACGAGCTCGTCGATCGCTGCCGTGTCCGCCTCGGCCTCGGCCACCGCTGCGGCCAGCTCGTTCACGGCCCAGGTGTTCACCTGCACGCCGAGCTCGATCTCCGCCTCGGTCTTGTCGCCCTCGGTGACGGCGACGTAGCGCATGTTGTCGCCGAAGCGCGTCAGCTTCAGCTCGCGGACGGCCGCCGCACCGGCCGCGGCGCGCGTCCAGTTCTCCACCCGCGAGACCACGCGCGGGTCGGACACGTGCCCGACGGCGGTCGCGTGCCGGACGCCGAGGCGGGCCAGCGCGTAGCCGAACTCGCGGTCGCCGTGCGCGGCCTGGTTGAGGTTCATGAAGTCGAAGTCGATGTCGCCCCACGGCAGCGCGACGTTCGCCTGGGTGTGCAGGTGCAGCAGCGGCTTCGTGAGCGCCTGCAGGCCACCGATCCACATCTTGGCCGGGCTGAACGTGTGCATCCACGTCGTCACACCGATGACCTTGTCGTCGGCGCTCGCCTCGATGAGCGCGCGACGGATGCCGTCGGCGTCCTTGAGCACCGGCTTCCACACGAGCTTCACGGGCAGTGCACCCGCGAGCTCCGCGTGCACGGCCTTGCTCTGCTCCTCGACCTGGCGCAGGGTCTCCTCGCCGTACAGGCCCTGCGACCCGGTGAGGAACCAGACCTCGTAGCTGTCGAGGGTGGCCTGGGGGTTCACCTGCGTCATCGCATGGCTCCTTCGGGGTTCTGTCCGTAGACGTTCTGGTAGCGATCGAAGAGTCGATCGATGTCGTCGGGGGCGATCGGCACGAGCTCCCCGCCCTGCTTCGCGATGTGCACGGTGCGCGCGACGTCCTCGCACATCACCGCCGCCTTCACGGCGTCCTTCGCGTCCTTGCCGATCGTGAAGACGCCGTGGTTCTGCATGAGCACGGCGCGGCTCCGGTGACCGGCGAGGGTGTCGACGATGCCGCGGCCGATGGAGTCGTCGCCGATGATCGCGAACGGGCCGACCGGGATCGGACCGCCGAACTCGTCCGCCATCGCGGTGATCACACAGGGGATCTCCTCGGCGCGGGCGGCCCATGCCGTGGCGTACGTCGAGTGGGTGTGCACGACGCCGCCCACCTCGGGCATGTTCCGGTAGACGAAGGCGTGCGCGGCGGTGTCGGACGACGGGCCGTGCGCGTTGCCCCACCCGTCGGCGGGCAGCCCGTCGAGGGTGCAGACCACCTGGTTCTCCGGGGTGAGGTCGTCGCTGGAGACCCCGCTCGGCTTGATGACGAACAGGTCGGTGCCCGGCACGCGCTCGGAGACGTTGCCGCCCGTCCAGATGACGAGGCCGTAGCGGACGAGCTCGCCGTGCAGGGACGCGACGCGCTCCCGCGCCGCGGCGACGGCCGCCCTCGTCTCGTCCGTGATCGGTCCGGTCATGCGGCTGACTCCTTCTCGGTCTGGAGGCGCGCCTCGACCACGTCGGTCGGCTCGCCCTGGTCGGTCGGTGCGGGCTGCCCCGTCGGTGCGGCCTGGTCCGTCGGTGCGGCCTGGTCCGTCGGTCCGGCCTGGTCGCTCGCCACGCTGGTGCGGGTCGCCGCGGCGGCGACGTCCTGCACGGGGAGGGCCGTGCGGTAGCGGGCCAGGTAGTCCTGGAAGCCCGCGACGTCGCGGTCCTCGGGCTCGGCGACGTGGACCGCGTCGCCGCGGAACACCGTGTCGGCGAGGAAGTCCTCCAGCGGGCGGTCGGTGTGCTCCAGGTACGCCGCGAGCACCGCGATGCCCCAGGCGCCACCCTCGCCCGCGGTCTCCTCGAGGGCGACCGGCACGCGGAGCGCTGCGGCGAGCAGGCGCTGCGGGGCACCCGGCGTGCGGAAGAGGCCGCCGTGCGCGGTCATCCGGTCGACGGCGACCTCCTCGCCGTGCAGGACGTCCATGCCGATCGCGAGGGTCGCGAAGGCACCGTGCACCTCGGAGCGGACGAGGTTGCCGAGCGTGAAGCGGGCACCGGGGGTGCGCAGCAGCAGCGGTCGGCCGTCCTCGACGTGCGTGACCGGCTCGCCGGCCAGGTAGTTGAAGGAGAGCAGCCCGCCGGCGTCCGGGTCCGCGTCGGCGGCCTCGGCCAGCAGGGTGGCGTAGACGTCGTCGACGGGGACCGACGCGCTGCCGGTCCGTTCGCTCGTGGCCTCGGCGAACCGGCCGAAGACACGGGCCCAGGCGGCGATCTCGCTCGCACCGTTGTTGCAGTGCACCATCGCGACCGCGTCACCGGCCGGGGTCGTGACGACGTCGAGCTCCTCGTGCGGGGTCCGGAGCGCCCGCTCGAGCACGACCATCGCGAAGATGCTCGTGCCGACGCTGACGTTGCCGGTGCGCGGGGCGACGGCGTTCGTGGCCACCATGCCCGTGCCGGCGTCGCCCTCGGGCGGGCAGAACGAGACGCCGGGCTGCAGCGTGCCGGTGGGGTCGAGCCACGTGGCTCCCTCGCGGGTGAGCGCACCCGCGTCCTCACCCGCGACGAGCACCTCGGGGAGCAGGGCGCGGAGGTCCGGGACGCGGTCGCCGAGCAGGTCCTGCGTGGCGGCGAGCATCGACGCGTCGTAGTCGCGGCGACCGGGCTCCCCCGGGGCGCTCTCGACCGGGCCGGACTCGATCGGGAACATGCCGCTCGCGTCGCCGACGCCGAGGACGTCGCGGCCCGTGAGCATGCGGTGCACGTACCCGGCGAGCGTCGTGACGCCGGCCAGCTGGGCGACGTGCGACTCGTCGTCGAGCACGGCCTGGTACAGGTGCGCGACCGACCAGCGCTGCGGGACGTTGAAGTCGAGCGCGGCGCTCAGCTGCTCGGCGGCCGGGCCGGTCGAGGTGTTGCGCCAGGTGCGGAACGGGACGAGGAGCTCGCCGTCCTCGTCGAACGCCAGGTAGCCGTGCATCATCGCCGAGACGCCCGCCGCGCGGAAGGCCGTCGGGCGGACGCCGAACTGCCGCTCGACGTCGGCGACCAGGTCGGCGTAGGCCGCGCGGACACCGGTCTCGACGGCGACCAGCGGGTAGGTCCACCGCCCGTCGACGTACTCGTTCTCCCACTCGTGGGAGCCGCTCGCGATCGGTCGGAGCTGCTCGTCGACGAGCACGGCCTTGATCCGGGTGGAGCCGAGCTCGATGCCGAGTGTCGTGCGGCCGTCCTCGACCTGCTGCCGGCGGTCGTCGCTCATGTGTCCTCCCGAGACCTCGTCGTCCTGCGTGAGCGCTCACATCCTGGCACGTGAGCGCTCACGCCTGCAACGCGTCGGCGCGCCGCCCTGCTCGCGCGCGCCGGGCTCCCGCCCGCTCCCGCCCGCTCCCCCCGCTGCTCCCAGCGCCGAGCGGGCACGATCCGTCACGCTCGACATCCCTCGCCGACACATCCCACCCACTCGGCGGAACGCCCGCGGCAGGTCGTACCCGCTCGCGCAGCCAGGCTGCTCTCTCCACCGAGCCGTACCGAGCCCCACCGAGCCGTGCCGAGCCCCACCGAGCCCCACCGAACGGGCACGATCTGTCACGCTCGGCATCCCGCGCCGACACAACTCGCCCGCTCGGCGGCACCCCCGCGGCAGGTCGTGCCCGCTCGCGCAGCGAGGCTGCTCTCTCCACCGAGCCGTACCGAGCCCCACCGAGCCGTGCCGAGCCCCACCGAGCGGGCACGATCTGTCACCCTTGGCCCCCCTCGCCGACACATCTCGCCCGCTCGGCGGCAACCCCGCGGCAGGTCGTGCCCGCTCGGCGGCAACCCCGCGGCAGGTCGTGCCCGCTCGCGCAGCCGGGCACCCCCGCCCGCCGCCCGGCGACCGCGCGCGCCTGCCGCCGGACTACGCGCCGAGGGTGCTCTCGCGGACGACGAGCGACGGGGTGACGGCCGTCGAGACCGGACTCCCTCCGGCCACGAGCTCGAGCAGCGCCCGGCCCGCGATGCGACCGAGCTCGTCGAGCCGCATGTCGACGGTGGTCAGCGGGGGCCGCGACGCGAGCGCCACCACGTCCCAGTCGTCGTACCCGGTCACGGCGACGTCCCCCGGCACCGACCGCCCGGTCTCCCGCAGTCGGTCGCACACGCCACGGGCGATCTGGTCGTTCCCGCACAGCACCGCATCCACCGCGGACGGCTCCCGGTCGAGCAGGTCGACGGCCTGCCGCCCCCAGCGCTCGGACCACTCCCCGTGCATCGGAGCGCCCACCATCCGGTCGCCGAGCACCGGGGCAGCCCCGCGCGCCCGGTCGACCGCCGACCGTGCGTCCTGCGGGCCCGTGACGACGGCGACCCGATGCCGCCCGAGTCCGACCAGGTGCGCCGCTGCAGCAGCAGCGCCGGCGGGGTCGTCGAGCGTGATCGAGACGTCCGTGGGGTCGGTGGACGGGGTCAGCGCGTAGACGACGGGCACCGGGACCGGCACCTCGATCGGCGGCCGGGCATCGGCGGAGCGGCCGGTGACGATGATGCCGTCGACGCCGCGGGCGACGAGCGACCGGAGGTAGTGGGCCTCGCGCACGTGGTCGTCGCGGGTGTCGGCGACCAGGACCATCACCTCGCCGGCGGACAGGGCGTCCTCGGCCCCGAGCAGCACCGGCATCGTGAACCGTCCGAACGAGTCGGTCGTCACCATGCCGACCGTCCACGTCCGACCGGAGGACAGCGCACGGGCACGTGCGTCGCCGACGAACCCGAGCTTCTCCGCCGCGTCCTTGACCCGCGCCCGGGTCTCGTCGCGCAGCTGCCCGGTGTCGTTCAGCGCCTTCGACGCCGTCCCGATGGACACCCCGGCGAGCGCTGCGACGTCGCTGATGCGAGCGAGTCGGGCTCTGCGGTCCGTGGCCACGGCAACGTCCTTTCCGGCAGGGGCCCGGCCGACCGAGCCCGCGCCGATCCTAGGCGACTGCGCTCTTGTGCTGCCGCACCACCTGTCGTACGGTCGTCCCGGAAAGCGCTTTCCGCACGGACGGCCGCCAGTCAGACGCAAGGAGGCGCCATGACCACCACGACCGGAACCCCGACGGCCACCCCCGCGACGGGACGCGGGGCGCGGACCGCGACCCCGGTCCTCCCGACCGCGGGTGCACACCTGGTGTCCCGTCCGCTCCCCGCCGGCGCTGCGCGCATCACCGGGGGCTTCTGGGCACTGCGCCAGGACCGCAACGGTCGCGACGCCGTCCGCAGCGGGTACGAGCGCCTCCGCGACGCAGGGAACTTCCGGAACCTGCGCATCGCCGCGGGCGACGAGCAGGGCGAGGCGGTCGGGCCGATCTTCATGGACTCCGACGTGACGAAGTGGCTCGAGGCCGTTGCGTGGGAGTACGGCCGGGCCCCGGCCGACGACCTGCTCGAGCTGCAGCGCGAGGTGACAGCGCTCTACGCCAGGGCGCAGGCGGAGGACGGCTACCTCGACTCGGTGCAGCAGGTCCGGGGCGGGGGCGAGCGGTACGTCGACCTGAAGTGGAGCCACGAGATGTACTGCGCCGGGCACCTGTACCAGGCCGCGGTCGCGCAGCACCGCGCCACGGGTGACACCGGCCTGCTCGAGGTGGCCGTGCGGAACGCCGACCACCTCGTCCGGACGTTCGGCCCGGGTGACGACCGCACCCAGGACGTCGACGGCCACCCCGTCGTCGAGATGGGGCTCGTCGAGCTGTACCGCGAGACCGGCACCCGCGCCTACCTCGACCTGGCGCACTGGTTCGTCGACGCCCGCGGGCGCGGCATCATCGAGCGCGCCGGCGGCGAGCCGACGTACTTCTCCGACCGGGTCCCCGTCCGCGAGGCCACCACCGTCGAGGGCCACGCCGTCCGCGCCGTCTACCTGGCCGCCGGTGCCGTGGACGTCGCGATCGAGACCGGCGACACCGAGCTCCTCACGGCGAGCGAGCGCCAGTTCGCGGACATGACGGCCACGAAGGCGTTCATCACCGGCGGCCTCGGCGCCCGCTGGGACTGGGAGGCGTTCGGCGACCCGTACGAGCTCCCGACGGACCGCGGCTACGCCGAGACGTGCGCGGCCATCGGCGGCATCCAGTGGGCGTGGCGGCTGCTGCTCGCGACGGGGAAGCCCGTGTACGCCGATGCGATCGAGCGCCTGCTCTACAACGCGTTCCTGCCCGGCGTGAGCCTCGCCGGCACCGAGTACTTCTACGTCAACCCGCTGCAGCACCGCGACGGCGCGCACCAGGACGAGAACCGCTCCCCCGCCCACGGACGTCGCGGCTGGTTCGACTGCGCCTGCTGCCCGCCGAACATCATGCGCACGTTCGCGAGCCTCGACGGGTACCTGGCGACGGCGACCGACGGCGGCCTGCAGGTCCACCAGTACGCGGACGCCGACCTCGGCCCCGTCCGCGTCGCGACCGGCTACCCGCACGACGGCCGCGTGGTCGTCACGGTGACCGAGGACGGCCCCCTGGCGCTCGGACTCCGCATCCCGGCGTGGTCGGACACCACCACCGTGACCACCCCCGACGGCACCGCGACCCCGGAGCCCGGCACCCTGCACGTGGTCGAGCGCGCGTGGACGGCCGGTGACACCGTCGAGCTCGCCTTCGACACGACGCCGCACCGCTACGTGGCGGATCCCCGCATCGACGCGGCACGGGGCCAGGTGGCGATCGAGCGCGGGCCGCTCGTCTACGCCGTCGAGCAGGCGGACCAGCAGGGCTTCACGGTCGACGACCTGACGGTCGACGCGAGCGCGCCGGTAACCGAGGAGCGCCGCGACGACCTGCTCGACGGCGTCGTCACGCTGCGCGTCGCCGGGCACGCTCCGGCGCGGCACGAGCAGGCGGCGTGGCCGTACCGACGGCTGGAGCGGACGGGAGGCGCGACGCACCCCGCCGACGCCACCCCCGTGACCGAAGCGGCCGGCTCCGCGACCGCGGCCGGTCCCGCCGGGGCGACCCCCGTCACCGACGCGGCCGGCTCCGCGACCACGGCCGGTCCCGCCGACGCGACCACCGGCCTCCAGGCCGTCACCGCGACCGCCGTGCCGTACTACGCCTGGGCGAACCGCGGCCCCGCACCGATGCGCGTCTGGCTGCCGCTCGCCCACTGAGCGCGGCACCGCCCAGGTCGCACGACGTGCCGTCCGTCCGCGCGACGGACGGCACGTCGTGCGACCGGGACGACCGCTGGCGGCACGTCGTGCGACCGGGACGACCGGCGCCGCCGCTCAGGCGGAGCGCCGCACCACGAGCTCGGGCAGCAGCAGCGTCTCGTCGAGGGGCTCCCCCTCGACGACGGCCCGGACCGCCTCGAGCACCCGCTGCCCCATCGCCATGAAGTCCTGGCGCACGGTGGTGAGCGGCGGGGTGAAGTGCGCGGCCTCGGGGATGTCGTCGAACCCCACCACGGCGATGTCGTCCGGCACGCGGAGTCCCTCGTCGGCGAAGGCGTGCAGCACCCCGAGCGCCATCTGGTCGTTGCCGGCGAAGACCGCGTCGACCGCGTGCACGTCGATCGTCCGCGCCGCCGCGAAGCCGCTCGCCGGGGTCCAGTCGCCGTCGAGCACGACCGGTTCGAGTCCGGCGTCGCGCATGATCCGCCCGTAGGTCTCCCGGCGGACCTCGGACTCCTGGGACACCGCGGGTCCGGCGATGTGCACGACGCGGCGGTGCCCTCGGGCGAACAGGTGCTCCATCACGAGCGTGGTGCCCGCGGCCTGGTCGATCGCGACGGCGGCGACACTGCGTGCCGCCGGGGTCCGGACGGCGTCGCGCTGCACGGCGTTCGCGACGACGACCGGCACGGTGACCGGGATCGTCAGCGACGCGAGCGCGTCGAGCACGCGGTTGTCGGCAGCGACCAGCACGATCGCGGCGACGTCCTGCGCGAGCAGCGTGGTGAGCGCCCCGGACAGGTCCACGGGGCGCGGGTCGTCCGGCAGCGTCGAGAGCAGCACGTGGTACCCGGCCGAGCGCGCGGCCCGCTCGAAGCCCACCGCGGTGCTCGACGGTCCGTACAGCGCGTCGCCCGCGGTGATGATGCCGAGCGCGCGACTGCGTCCGCCGGCGAGGGCGCGGGCGGCGGCACGCGGACGGTAGCCGAGCTCGGCGACGGCGTCGGTGACCTGCGACCGGTAGGCGTCGCGGACGGTCGGATCGCCGTTGATCACGCGGGAGACGGTCTGGTGGGAGACCCCGGCGCGCTCGGCGACGTCGAAGATCGTCGGGGCCTTCCGGCGTCTGCCGCCGGGACCCCCGAGCGCGGTCGTTGTCGTCACGTGGCCGAGCGTAGCGTCCGGTCCGCTCGGCGCAACAACATCTCGGAACGGTCACGACGAGTTGACACCCCGGTACGGAACCCTCAGTATGTGAGCGCTCACACGAGCACATCCCACGGGGCACAGCAGCCCCAGCACCCGAGCGCGTCGAGGACGACGCGAGAGGAACAGAGGTACTTCGATGATGAAGCGCAGGATCATCGCGGGGGTCGCGGCCCTCGGCATCGCGTTCTCCCTGGCAGCATGCTCGGCCGGCGGCCGTGCGTCCACCGAGGGCGGCGGCGACACCGCGGACGGCAACAAGGGCGCCCTCGTCGGCGTCGCGATGCCGACCAAGGTCTCCGAGCGGTGGATCAAGGACGGCAACGCCGTCAAGAGCGACCTCGAGAAGGCCGGCTACAAGGTCGACCTCGAGTACGGCGACAACAAGGTCCAGCAGCAGGCCCAGCAGGTCAGCAACATGATCACCAAGGGCGCGAAGGTCCTGATCATCGCGTCGATCGACGGTGGTGCACTCTCCGACCAGCTCGACGCCGCCGCCAAGGCCGGCATCAAGGTCATCTCGTACGACCGCCTGCTCACCGGCAACAAGAACGTCGACTACTACGTGTCGTTCGACAACTACAAGGTCGGCGTCGACCAGGCCACCTCGCTCCTCACGGGGCTCGGCGTGCTGGACGACAAGGGCGAGAAGACCGGCAAGAAGGGCCCCTTCAACATCGAGGTCTTCGCCGGCTCGCTCGACGACAACAACGCCGGGTTCTTCTTCAACGGCGCGATGGACACCCTCAAGCCGTACCTCGAGGACGGCACGCTGAAGATCGGCTCCGGCCAGGACCAGCTCTCGCAGGCCGCCACGCAGCAGTGGGACCCGGCGACCGCCAAGGCCCGCATGCAGAACCTCGTCGCGTCGACGTACTCCGGCGGCACGAAGCTCGACGGCGTGCTCTCGCCCTACGACGGCATGTCGATCGGCATCATCTCGGCCCTGCAGGGCGCCGGCTACGGCTCGGGTGACCGTCCGCTGCCGATCGTGACCGGCCAGGACGCCGAGGCCGCCTCGGTCAAGTCGATCATCGCGGGTCAGCAGTACTCCACCATCTACAAGGACACCCGCAAGCTCGCGAAGCAGTCCGTGACGATGGCCGAGGACCTGCTCTCCGGCAAGACCCCCGAGGTCAACGACACCAAGAGCTACGACAACAAGGTCAAGGTCGTCCCGACCTACCTGTTCCAGCCCACGGTGGTGACGAAGGCCAACTACAAGGAGGTCCTCGTCGACAGCGGGTACTACACCGAAGCCGACCTCAAGTAGGACGCAACCATCCACAGGACTGGAGGCGCGGTGCACCCCCGCACCGCGCCTCCAGTCCGTCTCCACCCGCGCCCAGGCGCGGACGACGGAAAGGCGGTCCACATGGCGGACACCATCCTCGAGATGCGGGACATCACCAAGACCTTCCCCGGTGTGAAGGCGCTCCAGGGCGTCTCGATCGAGGTCGAGCGCGGTCAGGTCCACGCGATCTGCGGCGAGAACGGCGCCGGCAAGTCGACCCTGATGAAGGTGCTGTCGGGCGTCTACCCGCACGGCTCCTTCGACGGCGAGATCCTGCTCGACGGCAAGCCGGTGCAGTTCGGTGACATCAACGGCTCCGAGAAGGCGGGCGTGGTGATCATCCACCAGGAGCTCGCCCTCAGCCCGTTCCTGTCGATCGCCGAGAACATCTTCCTCGGCAACGAGCGCGTCAAGGGCGGGCTCATCGACTGGAACCAGACGAACCTCGAGGCGGCGGCGCTGCTCAAGCGCGTCGGACTCAGGGACAACCCGGTCACCAAGGTCACGGACATCGGTGTCGGCAAGCAGCAGCTCGTCGAGATCGCGAAGGCGCTCTCGAAGGAGGTCCGGCTCCTCATCCTCGACGAGCCGACCGCCGCGCTGAACGACGACGACTCGGAGCACCTGCTCGAGCTCATCCGCTCGCTGCAGGCCGAGGGCATGACGGCGATCATCATCAGCCACAAGCTCAACGAGATCAAGGCGATCGCGGACAAGGTCACGATCATCCGCGACGGCAAGACCATCGAGACGCTCGACATGCACGCCGACGACGTCTCCGAGGACCGGATCATCCGCGGCATGGTCGGTCGCGACCTGTCCAGCCGCTACCCGGAGCGCGAGCCGAAGATCGGCGAGGAGCTCCTGCGCATCGAGGACTGGACCGTCCACCACCCGCTCGACGGCTCCCGCGAGATCATCCACCAGGTGAACCTGAACGTCCGCGCGGGCGAGGTCGTCGGCATCGCCGGCCTCATGGGCGCCGGCCGCACCGAGCTCGCGATGAGCGTCTTCGGGCACTCGTACGGCACCGGCATCTCCGGCACCGTCTACAAGCGCGGGGTGCCGATCAAGACGAACACGGTGACCCGGGCGATCGACAACGGCATCGCCTACGCCACCGAGGACCGCAAGCGGTACGGCCTCAACCTCATCGATGACATCAAGCGGAACATCTCCGGCTCGGCACTGGGCAAGCTCGCCGACTGGGGTTTCGTGAACGCCTCGAAGGAGACCACCGTCGCCGGCGGCTTCCTGAAGAGCATGAACATCAAGGCGCCGAACGTCGACGCCGTGACGGGCAAGCTCTCCGGCGGCAACCAGCAGAAGGTCGTCCTGTCGAAGTGGATGTACGCCGACCCGGACGTGCTCATCCTCGACGAACCGACCCGCGGCATCGACGTCGGCGCGAAGTACGAGATCTACACGCTCATCAACGACCTGGCCGACCAGGGCAAGGGCGTCATCGTGATCTCGTCCGAGCTGCCCGAGCTGCTCGGCATCTGCGACCGCATCTACACACTCTCCGAGGGCACGATCACCGCTGACGTGCCCCGCTCCGAGGCCACGCCAGAGGTCCTCATGCAGTACATGACCCAGGAACGGGAGACCCCAGTCAATGAACGCGCTTAAGTCCGCCGCCGGCTACCTCACCGGGCAGCTCCGACAGATCGGCCTGTTCATCGCGCTGATCGTCATCGTCATCTTCTTCCAGGTGGCGACGAACGGCATCACGCTGGCCCCGATCAACGTCTCGAACATCATCGTCCAGAACAGCTACATCCTGATCCTGGCGATCGGCATGGTCATGGTGATCATCGCCGGCCACATCGACCTGTCCGTCGGGTCGGTCGTCGCCTTCAGCGGTGCGATGGCGGGCGTCATGATCACCCAGTGGGGCCTCCCCTGGCCGGTCGCGGCGCTCCTCTGCCTGGTCGTCGGCGCCCTCGTCGGTGCCTGGCAGGGCTTCTGGATCGCGTACTTCGGCATCCCGGCGTTCATCGTGACGCTCGCCGGCATGCTCGCGTTCCGCGGCGCCACCCAGATCGTGCTGCAGAACCAGCAGATCTCGCCCTTCCCGGAGGGCTTCCGCTCGCTCGGCTCCGGCTTCCTGCCGTCGTTCGGCACCACGGGCTACGAGCCGCTCACGATGATCCTCGGCATCGCGGCCGCCGCCGTCATGGTGATCTCGGCCTTCCGGGGCCGCATCACGCGTCGCAAGTACCAGCTCGAGAGCGAGCCGTTCGCCTGGTTCATCGTGAAGACGGCCTTCGGCGCCGCGCTCGTGATCTACGTGGCGCTGCTCCTCGCCAGCTACAACGGCACCCCGATCGTGCTCGTCGTCCTCGGTCTGCTCGTGGTCGTCTACTCGGTCGTCATGCGCAGCTCGGTGTTCGGTCGCCACGTGTACGCGATCGGTGGCAACGCCCTCGCCGCGCAGCTGTCCGGCGTCAAGACCAAGCGCGTCACGTTCCTGCTCTTCGTGAACATGGGCGTCATCGCGGCCCTGGCGGGCGTGGTCTTCACGGGCCAGCTCAACCTGGCCGCCCCGGGTGCCGGCAACGGCTTCGAGCTCGACGCCATCGCGGCCGTGTTCATCGGTGGCGCCGCCGTCACCGGCGGCATCGGCACGGTGCCGGGTGCGATCGTCGGTGGTCTCATCATCGGCATCCTGAACAACGGCATGTCGATCCTCGGTGTCGGCACCGAGTTCCAGTCCCTCATCAAGGGCCTGGTGCTGCTCGCCGCCGTCGCGTTCGACGTGTTCAACAAGCGCCGGGCGGCGTCCGCCCGCAAGTAGCGGTCGATCCCCCTTCGCCGAGGCTCGGGTCGGCGGACAGTTCCGTGGTCGTGGGACCGCGGAACCGTCCGCCGGCCCGAGCCTCGTTCTGTACGCGGAAGCGTCAGGCGGTCAGGACGGCCCAGGCGGCGGCCGGGAGGCGCAGGGTGCCGTCCCGCAGGTCGCCCCCGCCCGCCTCGACCCGTGTCGCGTCGGCCGCGGGCACCTCCACCGGGTCGTCGGCCAGGTTCAGGGCGGTCACCACCGCGGCGTCGGCCGTCGCGGTGCGCAGGACCACGGCCGTGTTGGTCAGGTGGACGACGTCGGTGTGCGCCCGGTGCAGCCAGGGGTTCCGCCGACGCAGGGCGACGAGGGCCTCGTGCGCGTGGGTCAGGTCGTCCGGCTCGGGCGGCATCGCGGGCAGCTCCGGACGGACGGCGTCGTCGCCACCCTCGCGTTCCTCCTTGACCCCGGTCCAGCCGTACTCGTCCCCCGCGTAGACCACGGGGGTGCCGGCCACGGTGAACAGCACCGCGGCGGCGTGCCCGGCGAACCGCTCCCCCACCGCGCTCGCGATCCGCGTCACGTCGTGGTTGCCGACGAACGTGGTGGGGACGAACGTCGCGAGCAGGGCGTCGTGCCGCTCCACGGCGTGTGCCAGCTCGAAGCAGTTCCGGTCGGCGATCCCGTGCCAGACCGCCTGCCACAGCTCGTACTGCGTGGTGGAGTCCATCGTCGACGCAGCGACGATCGCAGCTGCGTCACCGTGGATGACCTCGCCGCTGAACCAGGCGTCGGGGTACTGCTCGCGCACCCGCGGCAGCACCCGTGCCCAGAACGACGGCGGCACGGCGTACGCGGCGTCGAGCCGCCAACCGTCGACCCCGCGGGCGAGCCAGTAGGTCATCACCTCGACCACCAGGTCCTCGGCGGCTCGGCCCTCGTGGTCGAGCGCGACGAGGATGTCGTGCCCCTCGAAGTCGCGGACGGGCACGGGATCCCCTGCCTGCCAACCGGACCGTTCGACCGCGAAGAGCTCCGCGGTCGGGGCGTCCGGGCCCTGTTCCTCGAGCGCACGGAAGGCGGGGTGCTCGCGCCCGACGTGGTTGAACACGCCGTCGAGCACGACCCGGACACCGCGCTCGTGGGCGGCCCCGACCAGCGCGACGAGGTCGGCCTCGTCGCCGAGTCGGGGGTCGACCCGGAAGTGGTCGACGGTGTCGTACCCGTGCGTCGAGCTCGCGAAGACCGGCCCGAGCAGCAGGCCGTTCAGCCCGAGGGCGACGACGTGGTCGAGCCAGGGCACGAGCCGCTGGAGCCGGTGCTCGACCGGACGGTCGTCGACGGGCGTCGTCGGACGGACCTCGGCGCCGACCGCGCCGAGCGGGTAGACGTGCCACCACATCGCGTGTTCGACCCAGGCGGGTCCGTGCGGGCGGGGGTCGTTCGGTTCGGGCTCCACCGGTCCGATCGTGCCAGCCGAGCCTGTGCTGTGGGTCGTGTCGGACCGCAGGACCAGGATGGTGCGCATGGGACGAGCGATCAGGACCGCTGCGGACGCCTCGGCATCGCAGGAGGCGCACGCGGAACGGACCTGCGCGTCGTGCGGTCGGCGGATGCCGTCGTCCGCCTCCCCCGACGCGAAGTGGTGCTCGGCTGCGTGCCGGAAGCACGGCGTCGACGCCACCGACCGTGCCCTGGAGCAGCGGATCGACGAGCTGCTCGCCGCCCGTGCACGGACGTCGAGCATCTGCCCGTCCGAGGTCGCGCGGTCCCTCGAGCCCGACGACTGGCGACCCCTGATGGAGCCCGCCCGACGGGCAGCACGTCGCATGGTCGCACGGGGTGAGGTCGAGATCACCCAGCACGGCAGCGTGGTCGACCCGTCCACGGCGAAGGGTCCGATCCGGATCCGACGCCCCCGGTAGGGAACACCTGTCGTCGGCGCGCGTTGCACCCGACGATGACGACCACCACAGAACCGACCCCCGCCCGCCCCGAAGCCCTCGTCGTGGGTGCCAGCGGCATCACCGGCTCCGCCCTCGTCGACCACCTGCTCGGTCTCGGGTGGGACGTGACCGCACTGTCCCGCCGCCCGCTCGCGCGCGACGGTGTCCGGACCGTCGCCGCCGACCTCCGCGACCCGGACTCGCTGACGGCGGCCCTCGCCGACGAGCGGCCCACGCACGTGTTCTTCACCGCGTGGCAGCGCCAGGAGACCGAGGCCGAGAACATCCGCGTGAACGGCGGCATGGTCCGCGACCTGCTCGCCGCGCTGTCCCACGCGCCGCTCGCCCACGTCGCCCTGGTGACCGGGCTGAAGCACTACCTCGGCCCGTTCGAGGCGTACGCGGCGGGCGAGATGCCGGACACGCCCTTCCACGAGGAGGAGCCGCGGCTCGACACCCCGAACTTCTACTACGCGCAGGAGGACGAGCTCTTCGCCGCAGCCGAGCGCCAGGGATTCACGTGGTCGGTGCACCGCTCGCACACCGTCATCGGGTACGCCGTCGGCAACGCCATGAACATGGGCCTGACCATCGCCGTGCAGGCCACCCTCGCGAAGGAGCTCGGCCTGGACTTCGTGTTCCCGGGCAGCGAGGCGCAGTGGAACGGGCTGACCGACATGACCGACGCCGGCATCCTCGCCGAGCACATGGTCTGGGCAGCCACCAGCCCCGAGGGTGCGGACGAGCCGTTCAACGTCGTGAACGGTGACGTGTTCCGGTGGCGGTGGATGTGGCCGCGTCTCGCCGCACACCTCGGCGTCGACCCGGCTCGGGTCGTCGGCTACCAGGACCGTCCTCGGCCGCTCGAGGAACAGATGGCTCCGCACGAGGGCGCGTGGGCCGGCATCGCCGAGCGGTACGGACTGGTCGAGTCGGACATCACCCGGCTGGCCTCGTGGTGGCACACCGACGCCGACCTCGGCCGGGCGATGGAGGTCGTGACCGACATGGGCAAGAGCCGCGAGGCGGGCTTCACCGCCTTCCGCCGGACCGAGCGGGCCTTCACCGACCTGTTCGACCGCTACCGCGCCGAGCGGCTCGTCCCGTAGGCGTACCCCGGCCGACCCGGTCGGGGTACACGAACCTCCGACCGGGCCGCGAGTCGGCGCCGACGCCCTGGTTGTCTCGGTTCCACAGACGCCGGGAGCCCTCGGCGGTTCCCGGAGGAAGGAAGACACCATGTCGCTCGGAGACAAGGCCAAGGACGTCACCCAGAAGGTCGCCGGCAAGGTCGAGGAGGCCGTCGGCCACAAGACCGACGACGCCGAGCTCACGCACCAGGGCCAGAAGGACCAGGTCATGGGCGAGGGTCGCCTCGACAAGGAGAAGGCCAAGGACGCGTTCGACGGCAAGTGAGCCTCGCGCTCTGACGCCCGTACCGCTCGAGCGGTGCGGGCGTTCGTCGTTCCGGGGCGAGGTGCCTAGAAGGCGTACCGGATGCGGCAGGACGGCAGGTGTTCCGCCACCAGCTCACGGAACCGCTCGACGAGCTGCCCCTTCATGCCCGACCGGTAGCGCACGTTGACCGCACCGTTCTGCGACACCTTCTGCTCCTGCAGGTCGGGACGCCAGAGCAGGTCCTCGGCCTTCGGGTGCCAGCCGAGGTTGACCTCGTGCAGGGGCTGGTTGTGCGTCAGGAAGATCACCTCGGCCGCGAGCTGCGCCTTGGCCGCGGGAGACAGCACGTCGTCGACCTGGCGCAGCAGCTCGGCCCAGTCCGACTCCCACGTCGGCGTCAGGATCACGGGCGAGAAGTTGAGGTGCACCTCGTACCCGGCGTCCACGAAGTCGTTGACCGCGGCGATCCGCTCGGCGATCGGGCTCGTGCGGATGTCGGTGACTTTCGCGGTCTCGTGCGGCATGAGCGAGAACCGGATGCGCGTGCGGCCCATCGGGTCCCAGTCGAGCAGCTCGCGGTTGACGTACTTCGTCGCGAAGGACGCCTTCGCGGTGGGCGTCATCCGGAAGAGGTCGCAGAGGTCGCGCACGTTGTCGCTGATCAGCGCGTCGACCGAGCAGTCGCTGTTCTCGCCGATGTCGTAGACCCACGCGTCCGGGTCGCACTGGTTCGGCTCGGTCTTCGGCCCCTGCTTCGCGATGTTGCGCGCCACGTGCTTCGTGATCTGCTCGATGTTCGCGAACACCGTCACCGGGTTCGAGTACCCCTTGCGCCGCGGCACGTAGCAGTAGGCGCACGCCATCGCGCACCCGTTCGCCGTCGACGGGGCGATGAAGTCGGCGGAGCGCCCGTTCGGCCGGGTGACGAGCGACTTCTTCACGCCGAGCACGAGCGCCTCGGTCTTGATCCGCACCCAGCGCTGCACGTTGCGCTCGTCGCCGTGGACCTCGGGGATGTTCCAGTGCGAGGCGACCGGCACGATCTCGGCGTCCGGCCAGCGCCCGAGGACCTCCTGCCCGCGCGGGAGCTCGAGGGCGGCGTCCTCGGCGTAGATCCGCTTGACGTCGAGCATGGGTCGCACGCGTGGTTCCGTCATCGGCACCTGTCTACCGCCGACCACCGACGGTGCAGACTCGGGAGCATGACCGCCGAGCCCGACGACCACTTCTTCGTCGTGGACGGCCGCCGGTGGCGTCGCACCGACCCCGCGTTGCCCGAGGAGGTCACCGCGGCACTGCGCTCGCACCTCGGCCGCGGGCGCAACGCCGTGCAGCAGGCGAAGCGCGCCGGCGACGAGGACGCCCTCGCCGCCGCCCGGCACCGGAACGGCCTGGCGAAGCACGGGCTCGGCGAGCGCGGCCCCGAGTGGTGGACGCGACCCGAAGCCGACCGGATCGCCGACGCCGAGCGCGCCCTGGCCGCCCTCGACGCCCTCGACGCCCTCGACGCCCTCGACGCCCTCGACGCCTGACCCTGCCCGCTACGCCTCGGTGTGTCCCAGGTCGGGCTCGAGCAGCATGCAGACCGTGCGGGACGCCGAGGCGTGCAGCTCGAGCACGACGACCTCGTTCCGACCGGCACGGAGCACCGGCCCCGGCACGGCCAGCGTCTGCTGCGGCCCGCGCGACCAGTACCGCCCGAGGCAGAACCCGTTCACCCAGGCGACACCCTTGCGGAAGCCGTCGAGCGACAGGTAGCGGTCCTCGGTGGACGTCAGGTCGAACGACCCGGCGGCGAGCACGGGCCCGGCCAGCACGTCACCGTCGGTGGGTACCAGCGCCGCGAGCTGGTCGACGGCCGCCGGTGCGATCGGGTCGAGCGCGAGCGGTGACGCCGACCACCGGGCGAGCGGCACACCGTCGACGGCCACGCCGCCGATCAGGCCCTTCGGCTCGCCGATGCGGGGGCCGTAGTCGACGCGCCCCTGGTCCTCGACGAGGAGCTCGAGCGTGCCGGTGACCGGCGGGAGCGCGATCGCCCGGTCGTGGTGCTCGCGCTCGAGGACGCCGACGACGACCCCGTCCACCGAGACGACCGCACGGTCGCGGACCTCGGTGCCGACGGTCAGGACGCCGCCGTCCGGCAGGTCGACCTCGGTGCGGTACAGCACGAAGCCGCTCGCGGCGCCGAGGGCGTCGAAGGTCGGCGGCTCGTCGTGCGTCGACCAGTCGGTGAGCGTGGGCAGCAGGGAGCGGAGCGACGCGACGCGGTCCAGGCGGACCGCGAGGTCCGTGGCGGGGGTGACCCGCGCCTCCCGGCCGCTCGAACGATCATACGATTCAAGGCGACCCGACCCACCCTCCCGCATCGACTCGGGCAGCGGCGGGACGGGTGCGTAGCGCTCGATGACCGCGCGGAACGCGTGGAACTTCGCCGTCGGGCGACCGGCCTCGTCGAGCGGGGCGTCGTAGTCGTACGACGTCGCGATCGGCCGGTACACGCCCTTGTCGTTCGCGCCGTTGGTGAAGCCGAAGTTCGAGCCGCCGTGGAACATGTAGATGTTGACGGAGCCGCCGGCGGCGAGCAGGTCGTCGAGGTCCGACGCCGACGCGGACGCCGGGGTGGTGTGGTGGTGCTCGCCCCAGCTGTCGAACCAGCCGTCCCAGAACTCCGAGCACATGAGCGGGCCGGTCGGCTGCGCCTGGCGGAGGCGCGCGAGACGCTCCGTGGAGCGGGACCCGAAGGAGCCGGTCTTGTGCAGCGAGGGCAACGAGCCGTCCTCGAGCATCGAGTCCATCGGCTGGTCGACGCTCGTGAACGGGACGGTCAGACCGATGGCCCGGTGCATCTCCTCGAGCGCCCGCAGGTAGGACGCGTCCGAGCCGTAGGCGCCGTACTCGTTCTCGACCTGCACGAGCACGATCGGGCCGCCCTGGTCGATCTGGCGCGGAACGAGCACCGGCGCGAGGTGCTCGAGGTACTCCTGCACGGCGGCGAGGAAGCCCGGCTCGTTCCGGCGGACGCCGACGGTGCCGTCGGCGAAGAGCCAGTAGGGCAGGCCGCCGTTCGACCACTCGGCGCAGATGTAGGGCCCGGGACGGACGATGGCGTGCATGCCCTCGGCGGCGACCAGGTCGAGGAACCGGCCCAGGTCGAGGCCGCCGGTCAGGTCGAACACACCGGGACGCGGCGCGTGGGCGTTCCAGGCGACGTAGGTCTCGATGGTGTTGAGGCCCATCAGCTTCGCCTTGCGGATCCGGTCCTGCCAGAGGTCCGGGTGCACGCGGAAGTAGTGGATCGCGCCGGACAGGACCCGGTGCGGCTCGCCGTCGAGCAGGAAGTCGGAGTCGCCGATGGCGAAGCGCATGGTGTGTCTCTCTCGTACGACGGGGCCGTGCGGACGTGGTGTCCGCACGGCCCCGGGGTGTGGGGAACGCGGGTGTTACTTGCTCTCGACCGTGAAGCCCTGGTCCTTGCCGTACTTCACGAGTGCCTTCTGCCAGGCCTCCAGACCGCCCTCGAGCGAGGTGCCGTTCTGGTAGGACTGCCCGACGGTGTCGGCGTAGACGCTGTTCGCGTAGACCTGGTACGGCAGGTAGGTGAAGTCGTTCGCCGAGGACTTCGAGGCGTCGACGAGGACCTTGTTGATCTCCTGGCCACCGAAGTACTCCGGCTTCTCGTCCAGGAACGAGCTCGAGTTCAGGTCAGCGGTCGTCGACGGGAAGCCGCCGGACTGCATGAAGACCTTCGTGGACTCCTCCGACGAGTTCAGCCACTTCAGGAAGCCGGCGGCGAGGGCCGGGTTCTTCGACTGCTTCATGACGACCTGCGAGCTGCCGCCGTTGCTGGCGGTCTGGGCCTGGACGCCACCGTAGGTCGGCATCGGGGCGACGCGCCAGTCACCCTTTGCGTCCGGCACGCTGGCCATCAGGTTGCCGGGCATCCAGGCGCCGGTCACCATCGTGGCGATCTGGCCGTTGCCGAGCTGCTTGTACCAGTCGTCGGTCCAGCCGGTGGTCTTCGACAGCAGGCCCTGCTCGACGAGCTGGTCCCAGGTCTTCGCCCACTTCTGCGTGCCGGCGTCGTGCAGGTCGATGGTGATCTTGTCGCCGTCGGTCGTGAACGGGGTGCCACCGGCCTGGGCGATCATGCTCGTGGTGAAGCCGGCGTCGCCGGAGTCCGCCGCGATGTACTTCGACGAGTCCGCCTCGTGCAGCTTCTTGCCCGCGGCGATGTACTCGTCCCACGTCTTCGGCACCTCGATGCCGTACTCGTCGAAGACCTTCTTGTTGTAGAACAGCGCCATGGGGCCGGAGTCCTGGGGCAGGCCGTAGACCTTGCCGTCCATGGCGACGTTGCTCCAGGTGCCCTTCGAGAACTTGCTCTCGAGGTCGCCGAAGCCGTACGACGACAGGTCGACGAGCGAGTCGGACAGGGCGAACTGCGGCAGCGCGTAGTACTCGACCTGCGCGACGTCGGGAGCACCCGAGCCGGCCTTGATCGTGTTCTGCAGCTTGGTGTACTGGTCGGCACCGGTGCCGGCGTTGACCAGCTTGACCTTGACCTTCGGGTACTGCTTCTCGAACGCGGCGACCTGGTCCTTGGCCGAGGGGGTCCAGGACCAGTAGGTCAGCGTGCCGCCGTCCTTGAGAGCCTTGTCGATGTCGTCCGCCGAGCCGCCGGCGGAGCTGCCGGAGGCGCAGGCGGTCATCGCGATGGCGGCGGTGACGCCGATGGCGAGGGCGCTGAGCCCGCGCCGGAGACGCTTGTTCATGGGTTGCCTTCCACTTCTTCGTGATCTGGGGCTGGGGTGGTGCTGCTGTGTCCCGGTCGGGAGGCGCGTGGCGGGCTGCCGGCGCGCCTCCCGTCCGGTGGGTCAGGCCTTGACGGACCCGGCCGCGAGGCCGGACTGCCAGAAGCGCTGGAGGAAGAGGAACGCGACCACGATCGGGATGATCGTGAGGAGCGATCCGGTGACGACGAGGTTGTAGATCGGCTGCGCGCCGGAGCCGGTGGCCTGGGCGTTCCACTGGTTGAGGCCGACCGTGAGCGGGTACCACTTCGGGTCGCTCAGCATGATGAGCGGCAGGAAGTAGTTGTTCCAGGTGGCGACGACTGCGAAGAGCAGGACGGTGACGACACCGGGCGTGAGGAGCTTCAGCGCGATGGTGAAGAAGATCCGGAACTCGCCGGCGCCGTCCATGCGGGCGGCCTCGATGAGCTCGGTCGGGATCGCGTCGATCGCGTAGGTCCAGATGAGGTACATGCCGAACGGGCTGATGAGCGACGGCAGGATGATCGCCCAGGGGGTGTTCGTCAGGCCGAACTGCGAGAAGAGCAGGAAGGTCGGGACGGCGAGGGCGGTGCCCGGGACGGCGATCGCCCCGAGGACGACGGCGAAGACCGCGCGACGGCCGGGGAACTGGAACTTCGCCATGCCGTAGCCGGCGACCGTGGCGAGCAGGGTCGCGCCACCGGCACCGACGACCACGTACAGCAGCGTGTTGCCGAGCCACTGCAGGAAGATGCCGTCGTTGTAGGTCAGGGTGTCGACGATGTTCTGCCAGAGGTTGAAGTCGCCGCCGAACCACAGGCCGAACGTCGACAGCAGGGACGCCTGGGTCTTGGTGCTGTTCACCAGCAGATAGAACAGCGGTGCGAACGAGTAGACGACGAAGACGACCATCACGGCGGTCAGGAGACCGGAGCGCTTCACCTTGCGTCCGTCGACCGGCTTGCCGGCGCGGCGCGACCGGGAGGCGCGGGTCGCCCGGTCCCCCGGGTCGCGCTGGGTGGTGGTCGCCTCGGTGACCGTGGCCGGGCTGGTCGCGCCGGCGGCGGGCTGCTGCAGGGTGCTCATCGGTTCTCCTGGCGGGTTCCGCGGACCTGGACGACGTAGGCGATCACGGCGGTGATGACACCCATGACGATGGCGACGGTGGCGGAGTAGTTGAACTGCTGGCCGCTGAAGGACAGCGAGTAGGCGTACATGTTCGGGGTGAAGGCGCTGCCGATGACGTTCGGCGCGAGCGTCTTCAGCAGGTTCGGCTCGTTGAAGAGCTGGAAGCTGCCGATGATCGAGAAGATCGTCGCGATGACCATCGGGCCGCGCAGGGCGGGCAGCTTGATCGAGAAGACGGTGCGCAGCGGGCCGGCGCCGTCGAGCTCGGCAGCCTCGTAGAGCTCACCGGGCACGACGCGCAGGGCGGCGTAGAAGATCAGCATGTTGTAGCCGAGGAACTCCCACGTGACCACGTTGCCGATCGACGTGAGGACCCAGGTCGGGCTGAACGGCTGGAGCAGGTCGATGCCGAGCGCGCTGTTCGCGGCGCCCGTGAGGCCGAACTGGTTGCCGTAGATGAAGCCCCAGATGAGGGCGGCGACCACGCCGGGCACGGCGTACGGCAGGAACACGGCGATGCGGAAGAACCCGGTGCCCCAGAGCCGTGCGCTGTCGAGCGCGAGGGCCGCCACGAGCGCGAGGCCGAGCATGATCGGGACCTGCACGACCAGGAAGAGTGCCACGCGACCGAGGCCCTCCCAGAACTGGGCGTCCTGGAACAGCTGCACGTAGTTGGCGAACCACACGAACTGGTTGCCGCCGATGAGCTGGTCGCGGAACAGGCTGAGCCAGAGCGCGTAGCCGATCGGCACGATGAGCATCGCCACGAGGACGACGACGAAGGGGCCGACGAACAGCCAGCCGGTGTACCGCCCCCGGACCTTCGGGCGGCGAGCGGTCGGCCGCGCCGGCGGTGCCGCCTCGGCCGGGCGCGCTGCGAGCGTGCTCATGTGACTCCCTTGTCTGCTGCGTTCGGGTTCCGGACCGGGCACCTGACGGCGCCCACGGGTCGTGCCCTGCCTGCGCTGGCACGGATCCGGAGGACGTCGATGTTGACGTCAACATCGAACAACGTCACCGTAGCATGGCAACGTCAACATGCACTAGCGTTCGGGGAAGTCGAACGGAGGGAACAGCGTTGTCGACCGATCTGACCGCACCGCGCCGTGCGCCGTCGCTGGCCGCCGTGGCCGACGCCGCCGGCGTCTCGATGCAGACCGTGTCGCGCGTCGCCCGTGGCTTCGACAACGTCAGCCCGGACACCCGGGACCGGGTCCAGCGCGCCATGGACGACCTCGGCTACCGGCCGAACCGTGCGGCGCGTGCGCTGCGGTCCGGGCGCTTCCGGACCATCGGCGTGATCATGTTCACGCTCGCGTCGTTCGGCAACATGCGCACGCTCGAGGCCATCTCGGCCGCTGCGGCCGCCGCGGACTTCACCATCACCCTGCTGCCCATGGCGTCGCGCACCGGCGAGGGCGTCCGCACCGCGCTCTCCCGGCTGCACGAGCAGGCGGTCGACGGCGTCGTGATCGTCATCGAGTCGCACATCATCGACACCGCCGAGGTCGTGCTGCCGAGCGGTGTCCCGCTCGTGGTCGTCGACTCCGCGGGCACGACCGACCGGCCCTCCATCGACATCGACCAGGCCGAGGGCGCACGGCTCGCCACGCAGCACCTGCTCGACCTCGGGCACGAGACCGTCTGGCACGTCGCCGGACCCACCGCCTCGTACTCCGCGGAACGCCGCCTCGTCGCGTGGCGCGAGACGCTCGAGCACGCGGGCCGCAGGGTCCCCCGGGTCCTCCCCGCAGGGTGGTCGACGGCCGACGGGCACCGCGCCGGGCAGGAGATCGCGGCGCGGCCCGAGATCACCGCCGTCTTCGCGGTGAACGACCAGACCGCGCTCGGGGTCCTCCGGGCGGCGCACGAGGCCGGTCGGTCGGTGCCGGAGAGCCTCAGCGTGGTCGGCTTCGACGACTTCCCCGAGTCGGAGTCGTTCTGGCCGCCGTTGACCACCGTGCACCAGTCCTTCGACGAGGTCGGGCGGCGGGCGGTCGCGACGCTGCTGGCGCAGATCGAGGGCACCCCCGTCCGCACGTCGACCGACCTCGTGCCGGTGCGCCTGGTCGAACGGGCGAGCACGGCACCGCCGCCGCGGGCCTAGGCGCCCGCGTCGGGTCAGGCGCTCGCCCGCGCACTCCCACGGGTCGGGAGCACACTGGGCAGCATGACCACCTTCAGCTCCGTCACCGTGCTCGGCGCCGGCGTCCTCGGCACCCAGATCGCCCTGCAGACCGCCCGACACGGCATCCCCGTCGTCGTGTACGACATCAGCGAGGACGCGGTCGCCGCCGGTCGTGAGCGACTCGCGGGCATCGTCGAGCAGTACCTCGGCGACGTCGGGCAGGACGCCCGACCGGACGCCGACGCCGCCGTCGCGCGGATCACCTTCGACACCGACCTCGCCCGGGCCGTCGGTGGGGCCGAGCTCGTCGTCGAGGCGGTCCCCGAGCGACTCGAGACCAAGCGCGAGGTCTACGGCCGGCTCGCCGAGGTGGCGTCGGCGGAGACCGTCTTCGCGACGAACTCGTCGACCCTGCTGCCGAGCGCGATCGCGGACGCGACCGGCCGCCCGGACCGCTTCCTCGCGCTGCACTTCGCCAACCACGTCTGGCGGCAGAACACCGCCGAGGTGATGGGAACCGAGCAGACCGACCCCGAGGTGTTCGAGCGCGTCGCGACGTTCGCCGAGGAGATCGGCATGGTCCCGATCCGCCTGCACAAGGAGCAGCCGGGCTACGTGCTCAACTCCCTGCTCGTGCCGCTCCTCGACGCCGCCGCGGGCCTGGTGCTCCGCGGGGTGGCCGACCCCGCCACGATCGACACCACCTGGCAGATCGGGACCGGCAGCCCGGTCGGGCCGTTCCGCATGTACGACGTCATCGGGCTCCGCACCGCGCACGCGGTCGCGAGCGCGTCCCCCGAGCCCGGCGCGCAGGCCTGGGCCGCGTACCTGCAGTCGGAGTACCTGGACCAGGGCAAGTACGGCGTCGAGTCGGGTGAGGGGTTCTACCGCTACCGCTGACGCGAGCAGGCCTGACGCGAGCAGGCCTGCCGTTGCGCACGCCGGACGTGAGCACCCCTAGGATCTCGGGATGGAACTCGTCGCCCCCTCCCCCGAGTACTACCCGTCCTTCCGCCGCGCCCTGCAGGAGTGGGACGGTGCCCACCAGGACGGCGCCGGGATCCGGGACGCCGCGGCGCTGCAGGACCGAGCGGGCTTCGAGCGCTGGGTCGACCAGCTCCTGGCCGAGGAGACGACCCCGGCCAGCCCCGACCACGTGACGTGCACCTACCGCTGGATGGTCCAGGGTGACGAGTACCTCGGCAGCATCGCGCTGCGGCACGAGCTCAACGACTTCCTCCGCTCGTACGGCGGGCACGTCGGGTACGGCGTCCGGCCCTCCGCCCGGGGCCGGGGCCTGGCGTCCGCGGCGCTCGCCGAGGTCGTCCGCGCGGCTGCCGAGCGCGGGCTGCCCGAGGTCATGCTGACGTGCGACGCGACGAACCCCGCGTCCCGCCGGGTCATCGAGCACGCCGGCGGCCGGTACGAGCGCAGCGTGGTCGACCCGGACGGGCACACCCTGCTCCACCACTGGATCCGCACCGGTGCGCACGCGCACCCCGACGTCACCGAGGTGGACATCGTCGGCGGCCCCGAACCGCTGACCGTCGGGCTCCGGGACCACGATCCCGCCTGGTCCGCCCGCTACGAGGAGCACCGTGCACGGATCGCCCACGCCCTGGACGGCCAGCACGTCACGATCGAGCACATCGGCTCGACGTCCGTGCCGGGACTCGCCGCGAAGCCGATCGTCGACGTCGCGGTCGCCGTGCCGGACGTCACCGACGAGGCCGCGTACCTCACCCCACTGCTCGGCGCCGGCTACGGGCTCCGGGTACGCGAGCCCGGGCACCGCCTCGTCCGCACGCCCGAGCGCGACGCGCACGTGCACGTGTACGAGCACGGCGCTGCCGAGCTCGACGACTACCTGCTGCTCCGCGACCAGCTCCGCCGCGACGACACCGACCGGCAGCGGTACGAGGACACCAAGCGTGCGCTGATGGAGCAGTCGTGGGACGACACGAACGCCTACGCCGACGCGAAGACCGCCGTGATCACGGACATCCGGTCCCGAGCGCGCGCCGCGGTCGTGCGCATCCGTCCGGTGCGGTCGACGGACGCCGCTGCGTGGCAGGCCCTGTACGCCGGCTACCGCGCGTTCTACCGGCTGCCGGAGGACACCGAGGCCGTCCGGACCACCTGGCAGTGGGTGTCGACGGGTGCACACGGGCTGACCGGCCTGGTCGCCGAGGACGCCGACGGCCACCTGCTCGGGTTCGCCGACCTCCGACGGTTCGCCCGCCCGTCGTCGGCGACGACCGGCCTGTACCTCGACGACCTGTTCACGGCTCCCGACGCCAGGGGGTGCGGCGTCGCGACGGCACTGCTGCACGAGGCGGCGGCCACCGCCGCTGCCGAGGGCGCGAGCGTCGTCCGCTGGATCACCGCCGAGGACAACGCGACCGCGCGGGCGGTCTACGACCGCGTCGCCGCGGCGACCCCGTGGGTCACCTACGACATGCGGCCGTCCGCGGACTGACCGAGCGGCGGACGGGAGGCTCACGGCCGGACCGCACCGCGCCTGACGTCCGGCACGTCCCGGGTCGGGAGGTCCGTGGCGGTACCGCACCGCGCCTCCCGTCCGGCCCGCGCCGGCAGGCTCCGGCCCGCTCCGGCCCGCTCCGGCATGCTCCGGCACGAGCGAAGGGCACCGGTCCGCTCGCGCGGGCCGGTGCCCTCCGTGCTCACTCGACGCTCACCGGAGCGCTCGCCGAGGCGTTCGTGCGCCGACCGTGGTCGGCGGTCGGGTCAGCCGATCGACAGCGCGGTCCAGGAGACAGGGGGCAGCTCGATCGTGATCGTGTCGCCGTCGCGACGGACGGTCTCGTTCGTGCGGAGTCCGACGCGCTCGCGGCCCTCGAGGTCGTTGACGGCGTGCACGTCGTCGTCCCAGATGCCCTCCGCGCGGACGTCACCGTCGGCGCCGATGCCGGCCAGGTCGATCGTGACGGTCGTCGACTCGGTCTGGTGACGGTTCACCAGGAAGACCGCTGCCCTGCCGTCCTCGACCGTCGCGGCGGAGTCGACCACGGGGACCTCGCCGTACTTGCCGCCGTCGACCGTGTCACCCGAGGCCTTGACCTGCAGCGACGTGCCGTTCGCGAGCTTCGAGGTGAGCGAGAACGGGAAGAACGTCGTCTGGCGCCAGGCCGGGCCGCCGGGCTCGGTCATGATCGGGCCGATGACGTTGACGAGCTGCGCGAGGCTCGCCGACGCGACGCGGTCGGCGTGCCGGAGCAGCGAGATGAGGAGCCCACCGACGACGACGGCGTCCGCGACGGTGTAGACGTCCTCGAGCAGGCGCGGCGCGACCGGCCAGTCCTGCAGCTCGAAGGTCTTCTGCTGCTCGTTCCACTTGCTGATCGACCAGACGTTCCACTCGTCGAACGAGATGTCGATGCGCTTGTCCGACTTCTTGTGCGCCTTGACGTGGTCCGCCGCGGTGGTGACGGTGTCGATGAAGTGGTCCATGTTGACGCCCGAGGCGAGGAACGTCGACATGTCGCCGTCCTCCTCGTAGTAGGCGTGCGCCGAGATGTAGTCGACGTCGTCGTAGGTGTGCTCGAGGACCGTGCGCTCCCACTCGCCGAACGTCGGCATCGAGGCGCCGGACGAACCGCAGGCGACCAGCTCGAGGTCGGGCTGGATCTGTCGCATGGCCTTCGCGGTCATGGCGGCGAGCTTGCCGTAGTCCTCGGCGTTCTTGTGGCCGAGCTGCCACGGGCCGTCCATCTCGTTGCCGAGGCACCACATCTTGATGGCGAAGGGCTCCTGGCGGCCGTTCGAGCGGCGGTACTCGCTGAGCGCGGTGCCGGCGTCGATGTTCGCGTACTCGAGGAGCTCGATGGCCTCCTGCGTGCCGCGGGTGCCGAGGTTCACGGCGAGCATGAGCTCGGAGTCGACCGCGTCGAGCCAGTGCTGGAACTCGTGCAGGCCGACCTCGTTGGTCTCGGTCGAGTGCCAGGCGAGGTCGAGGCGACGGGGGCGCTGCTCGACGGGCCCGACGCCGTCCTCCCACTTGTAGCCGGAGACGAAGTTGCCACCGGGGTAGCGGATCGCGGAGACGTTCAGCTCCTTGACGAGGTCGATGACGTCCTTGCGGAAGCCGTGCTCGTCGGCGGTCTCGTGTGCCGGCTCGTGGATGCCGTCGTAGACGTGGCGCCCGAGGTGCTCGACGAACCCACCGAACAGGCGACGGCGCACCGGCCCCACGGTGAACGCGGCGTCGAGGACGAGGTGTGTGCGAGGCATGGATCTCCTTTGATCAGCGTGGGGGCTCGTGGTGCGACGTGATCGGCCCGGAACGAAAGTGAGCGCTCACGTCCCCATGAACGCTAGCGGGTTCCGGGCGGATGGGGAAGCGGGGACGCGCCCCGGTCGTGACCTTCACGAAAGGGGTGGCGCACCCCCGGACCTGCCGCTACTGTGAGCGCTCACGGAGCAACGACCGCTCCGCTCGGCCCGTCCCGATGGAGTGATGCCATGCCGATCCGACCAGCCGTACCCACCCCGCAGTCCCGCGGCGGTGCCTTCACCCGCAGGACCCTGCTCGCCGGTGCAGCCGCCGGCGCCGCGGTCCTCCCCCTCGCCGCGTGCTCGAGCCCGCTCGCCGCCGGCGTCGCCGGTGCCCCGCTGAACCCCGAGACCCTCGTCTTCTGGAACCTCTTCGGCGGTGGCGACGGTGTCCGTATGCAGACGATGGAGGCCGGCTACGCGAAGCAGCACGGCGGGCCGTCCTCGCTGCAGGCGACGACGTTCGCCTGGGGCAACCCGTACTACTCGAAGGTCACACTGGCCACCGTCGGGAACAAGCCGCCGGACGTCGCGATCGCCCACCTGACCCGTGCGAAGCCGCTCTGGGACGGCGGGCTGCTCGACCCGATCACCGAGGACGACCTGGCGAGCGTCGGCCTGAGCGCCAGCGACTTCAACCAGAAGGCCTGGACCGCGCAGAAGACCGACGGCAAGAACATCTGCGTGCCGCTCGACACGCACCCCTTCGTGCTCTTCTACAACGTTGACGTGTGCCAGGAGGCCGGGCTCATCGACTCCGACGGCAACCTGAAGGACCTCAACGGGCTCGAGAACTTCGAGGCCGCGCTGGCCGCCGTCGCGAAGGTCACCGGCGGCACCGCGCTCAACGTCGCGAACGTCAGCGAGGTCGCGACCCCGTGGCGCTTCTTCTGGTCGATGTACAACCAGATCGACGGCGCGACGCCGTTCATCAGCGACGGGGGCGCGAAGCTCACCGTCAACGAGGACGCGTACACGAAGGTCACCGACATGACCCAGAAGTGGGTGAAGGAGGGCTGGCTGAACAAGGGGCTCGACTACGCCACCGCCCAGACGCTGATGTTCACCGGCAAGGCGGGCTTCTTCATGCAGGGCGAGTGGGAGATCAGCACCGCGCAGTCCATCAAGGGGCTGAAGTTCGGCATGGTCCCCGTCCCGCAGCTGTTCGACAAGCCGGCGACGCAGGCCGACTCGCACACGTTCATCCTGCCGCGGAAGGACCGGACGCCCGAGCAGCGCAAGGCGCACATGCTCTTCATCAAGCAGATGCTCGAGCAGAGCCTGACCTGGGCCGAGGGCGGGCACGTCCCCGCGTACATGCCCACGTTCGACAGCACCGCGTTCAAGGACCTCAAGCCGCAGTCCAACTACGCCTCGGCAGCCGAGTCCGCCGTCTTCGACGACCCCGCCTGGTACGGCGGATCGGGCTCGACCTTCGAGAACACCGTCGGCGCCCAGCTCGCACTGGTGCAGCAGGGCAGCAGCTCGCCCGCCCAGGCGCTCGCGGCCATCAAGGACCAGCTCGCCACCTACCTCAACACCCCGAGCCCGCTGTGACCGGGCACGCCTCCCCGACGACCGACGTGAACACCGCGCGAAAGGCACGATGACGTGACCGCTGCACCAGTTCTCACCCGACCCACGGACGCCGCCGCGGTCACCCGTGGCACGCGCCCCCGCGTGAACTCCACCAACCGGGGACAGGGCCGCACCGGCTGGCTCTTCCTCGCGCCCTTCGGCCTGTTCTACCTGGCCTTCCTGCTCGGTCCGACGGTCTGGATGATCGTCACGAGCTTCTTCAACACCTCGACCGTCCGCACCGGGCTCGGCAGCTTCGCGGGCTTCGCGAACTACGCCGAGATGCTCGGTCGCGCCGACTTCTGGTCGTCGCTCTGGCACACCCTGCAGTTCACGCTCTACACGACGCCGCCGCTGGTGATCCTGGCCTTCGTCTTCGCCGTGCTGACGAACCGGATGAACCGCGGGCAGTGGTTCTTCCGCCTGGCGTTCTTCCTGCCGTTCATCCTGCCGTCGGCGACGATCTCGCTCATCTGGGTGTTCATCTTCACCCCGGCGACGGGCCTCTTCGCCTCGATCCAGCAGGCGATCGGCCTGACCCCGGGTGCGGGTGTGCTCGCGAGCCCGAACACGGCCATGATCGGCGTCGCGATCGCCACCGTGTGGTGGACCCTCGGCTTCAACTTCGTGCTGTACCTGGCCGGCCTGCAGGAGATCCCCCGCGAGCTGTACGAGGCCGCCGCGGTCGACGGTGCGTCCAGCTGGCAGCAGATCAAGTCGATCACGCTGCCGCTGCTCGGCCGCACGACGACGCTGGTCATCCTGCTGCAGATCATCGCGAGCCTGAAGATCTTCGACCAGGTGTACCTGATGACGAACGGCGGCCCGGGCATCTCGACCCAGGTCTCGCTGCAGCTCATCACCGGCGTCGGCTTCACCGACAACCGTCTCGGCGCCGCGTCCGCCGCGTCGGTGCTCCTGTTCATCGTGATCGTCGCGATCGCGGTCATCCGGCAGCTCGTCGAGCGCGCTGCCGCCAAGCGAGAGATCGGGGCCTGACATGACCGCCACCGAGAGCATCACCACGTCGCGTCCGCGGAAGCTGCGCTCCGGCGTCTCGGCAGCCGCTCCCGCCAACGCGGCGAAGATCGGCGTCTCCGGCAAGGGCTTCAACACCGCCGCCGCGATCATCCTGACGGTGTTCGCGATCATCTGGCTCATCCCGAGCCTGTTCGCCCTGAAGACGTCACTGTCCGACAACGGGGTCGCGGCCCTGGGCGCGAACGCGATCCTGTCGAACTGGAACCCGACGCTGCACTCCTACGCGTCGCTGTTCCGGTCCGGCGACATCTGGAACTGGTACCTCGCCAGCGGCGTGACGAGCCTCGTCACCACGGCACTGACGGTGCTGTTCGCCTCGATGGCGGCCTTCGCGCTGTCCCGTCTGGCGTTCCGCGGCCGGAACGTCGCGTTCCTGCTCATCATCCTGGGCATCATGATCCCGACGCAGGTCCTGATCATCCCGATCTTCCAGGAGCTCAACGCGGTCAACCTGCTCAACACGTACTGGTCGGTGATCTTCCCGCAGGTGCCGGCCGTGATCGCGGTCTTCATCTTCAAGCAGTTCTTCGACGGCATCCCGAAGGAGCTCGAGGAGGCGGCGCGCATCGACGGTGCGGGCATGTGGAAGATCTACTGGTCGGTGATCATGCCGCTGTCCCGTCCGGTGATCGCCGCGGTCGCGATCCTGACCTTCGTCGGGGTGTGGAACAACCTGCTCCTGCCGCTGTTCGTCCTGTCCAACCCGGACCTCATGACGATCCCGGTCGGGCTCGCCACGGTGCAGGGCAGCTTCGGGCAGCGCTACGCCGACATCCAGGCCGGCGCGATCCTGGCGGCACTGCCGCTGATCATCCTCTACCTGGTCTTCCAGCGGCAGATCGTGGAGGGCGTGACGGGCTCGGGCCTCAAGGGCTAGACGCTCCGCGTCGACGGACGGGAGGCACGGTGCCAGCTGGCACCGTGCCTCCCGTCCGTCGTGCGCGTGGTCGGACCGTGCGTCCCTGGTGGACGCGGGCGTGCCTGGTCGAAGCGGGCGTCCCTGGTCGAAGCGGGCGTGCCTGGTGCTCCTGAACGACCAGGTACGCCCGAGATCGCATTGCATCGCGCCTGTCTTGGGAAGGAACGGGCGGCGCGAGAGCAGGTCAGAGCGGGTCGAGCCGCGTCCGCAGCAGGCAGAACTCGTTCCCCTCGGGGTCCTGCAGCACGTGCCAGGACTCCTCGCCGGTCTGTCCGACGTCTGCGGGTCGGGCACCGAGCGCGAGCAGCCGCTCGAGTTCGGCCTCCTGGTCGCGATCGACCGGCGAGAGGTCGAGGTGGAGCCGCAGGGTCTGGGTCGGCGCGTGCTCGACCCGGTTGAGGATGATCGTCGGGGTCGCGCCGCCGAAGCCCGATGCGGGCCCGATCTCGATGCCGTCGTCGTCCTTCCCGAGTTCGACGTAGTCCAGGACCGCGCACCAGAAGCGCGACAACGCCTCGGGGTCGCGGCAGTTCAGCACGAGTTCGCTCAGTCGACTGCTCATGCCCGCACGCTACGCGGGGACGGTCAGGCGGGGACGACCTGGCGCGCGTCGTGCTTCCAGAACCCGGAGAAGGTGATCCGGGTCTTCGGCAGACCGGCACGGTGCAGGTGTCGCCGGCCCTCGGTCGCGAGCCGCGACTCCCCGACCACGAAGGCGTACCCACGGTCGTCGGCGGGCACGTACCGCTGCAGTTCGGCGAGCGCCGCGCGTCCGGGGACGTCGTGCTCGGTGTCCGCCCGGACGATCCACGTCACCGTGACACCGACCGGGGCGTCGAGCACGCGGACGTCGGCGGCGGTCGGGACCTCCTGGATGATGCGGCCGACGGCGTCGCGCGGCAGCGACGCCGCGATGCCGACGACGGCGGGCAGGCCGGTCTCCTCGGCGGCGACGACGACCTCGCCGGCGTCATCCGGGCAGTCGAAGATGCAGCCCTGGTCGAGCATCGCGAGCTCGTCGCCGGGACGGGCACCGCAGGCCCAGATCGCCGCGCGGCCCTCGGGCTCGCCGTCGGCGTCGCAGTGCACGACGAAGTCGACGTCGAGCTCGCCGACCTCGGGACGGAAGGCCGCGACCGTGTAGTTCGCGCAGTGGGGACGGACGTCCTCGGGGATGGCGAGGAACGACGGCCACCAGCGGCGACCGTCCAGGTCGGGCATCCGGAAGGCGTCCTGGTCGGGGCGCGGCACGAACAGGCGGAACCAGTGGTCGAAGCCGAGGAACGGGAACTCGTGCAGGTCGTCGCCCGTCACGGTGACCCGCTGCACCGACGGGGTGTGCCGGACGGAGCGGAGCACCCGAGCACGGAAGAGCCGGGGTGCCTCGGGCATGAGCCGCGGGATCTTCGCCATGAAGGGAAGGCTACCCTAAGCTGGCCTGCGTGCCATCCCCCGAAACCGTCCTGACGCCCGACCGGGCTGCCCGGAGCGAGGCCCCGCCGCGTGCCGACGGCGTGCACCGCCGGGCCGTCCGTCGTCGGCTGCTGGTGGTCGTGGCCCTGGTCGTCGCGCTCGTCGTCGCCGCGGTCGCGAGCATGCTCCTCGGGAGCAACCGGCTCGGCGTCGACCAGGTGCTCGCGGGGCTGACGCGCAGCGGGTCGAGCACCGCCGAGGCCGTCGTCTGGGGTTCCCGCATCCCGCGCACCCTGATCGGGGCCGCCGTCGGCGCAGCGCTCGGCATC
This sequence comes from Curtobacterium sp. MR_MD2014, assembly GCF_000772085.1. NCBI lineage: Bacteria > Bacillati > Actinomycetota > Actinomycetes > Micrococcales > Microbacteriaceae > Curtobacterium > Curtobacterium sp. MR_MD2014. The sequence continues at coordinate 2,627,161 of NZ_CP009755.1, forward strand.
GCCGGGCTCCTCATGCAGGGCCACACCCGGAACCCGCTCGCCGACCCCGGGCTGTTCGGCGTCTCCTCCGGCGCCGGGCTCGCGGTCGTGCTCGGCGTGTACGTCTTCGGGGTGACGAGCACCGGGGCCACCGTCTGGTTCGCCCTCGTCGGGGCCGTCGTCGCGAGCGTCGTCGTGTTCTCGGTGACCGTCGCCGGCAGCGGCACCGCGAGCCCCGTGCCCCTCGCCCTGGCCGGGGCCGCCGTCTCCGCCCTGCTCGGGGCGATCACGTCGTTCATCGTCCTGACCGACCAGGACTCCCTCGACGCCTACCGCCTGTGGGTGGTCGGGTCGCTCGCCTCCCGGCAGCTCGACGTGCTCGTGGCCGCGGCACCGTTCCTGCTCGTCGGCGCCGTGCTCGCGGTCTGGAACACCCGCGCCCTCGACGCCCTGGGGCTCGGCGCCGAGCTGGCGAAGGGCCTCGGCGAGAACGTGCTCGTCGCCCGGCTCGTCGGGCTCGGCGGCATCACGCTCCTGGCGGCCGGTGCCACCGCCGCCGCCGGACCGATCGGCTTCGTCGGCCTCACGGTGCCGCACGTCGCCCGCGCCCTGGTCGGGACGGGGCACCGCTGGACGCTCCCCGTGTCGGCACTCGTCGGCGCTGCACTCGTGCTCGTCGCCGACGTGGTGGGCCGACTGGTCGGCGGGTTCTCCGAGGTCGAGGTCGGCATCGTGCTCGCCGTGCTCGGCGGTCCAGTCTTCGTCGCCGTCGCCCGTCGCCGATCGCTGGTGTCCCTGTGAGCGCCGCCACGGACGGACGGCTCGAGGCCGAGCGCGCGGTACCGTCCGGCACGGGCCGTCCGCCCGCCGGTCGCCGTGGTGTCCGGATCGGCCCGGTCGGACTCGCCTGGCGTCCGCGGGTGCTCGGCTGGACGGTCGGTTCGCTCGCCGTCGCCCTGGCCCTGGTGGTGCTCGGCGTCGCGGTCGGCAGCACGTTCATCGCGCCGGGCACCGTCGTCCGCGCACTGCTCGGCGCCGAGGACGGCCCCGAGGGCTTCATCGTCACCACGCTCCGGCTCCCCCGCGTGCTCACCGGCGCCCTGGTCGGCCTGGTGCTCGGGACGGCCGGCGCGCTGACCCAGACGGTGACCCGGAACCCGCTCGGCACGCCGGACATCATCGGCGTGACCTCGGGAGCGAGCGTCGGCGCGGTCGCCGCGATCGTGCTCGGTGGTGGCACCTACTCGGTGTCGGCGGTCGTCCTGAGCGGCGGCATCCCGGTGGCGGCGACGATCGGCGCACTCGTCGCCGCGGCCGCCGTGTACGGCCTCGGCTGGCGGGGCGGCGTGCAGAGCTACCGGTTGGTGCTCGTCGGCATCGGGGTGAGCGCGACGCTCGACGCCGTGACCAGCTACCTGCTCGTCCGCGCGAAGATCACCGTCGCCACGGCGGCGTCGCAGTGGCTCGTCGGCAGCCTGTCGAGCACCTCGTGGACGACGGTCTGGCCGCTCCTGCTCGTCGCAGCGGTCTGCGTCCCGATCGCCCTCGCCACCAGCGCCGCGCTCGGCATCGGGCAGCTCGGTGACGAGGTCGCGACCGGCGTCGGACTCGGCGTGCAGCGCCACCGGCTGCTCGTCCTCGCCCTGGCGGTCGTCCTCACCGCCGCCGCCGTCGCCGCCGCCGGACCGATCGGCTTCGTCGCGTTCGTCGTCCCCCAGGTGGCCCTGCGGCTGGCCGGGACGAACCGTCCGCCACTGCTGCTCGCGGGGGCGCTCGGGACGGTCCTCGTCCTCGGCGCCGACCTGCTCGCGCGCTCCGCCTTCCCGTGGCAGGTGCCCGTCGGCATCGTGACCACCGTCGTCGGGGCCCCGTACCTGATCTGGCTCCTCGTCCGCCACCGCAAGGAGATGTCCCGATGACCGCCACCACGACCGACGGCAGGACCGCGGGCGCACCGGACGCGACCACCGACCGGAGCGCGGGCGGCGCCTCGACCGGCACCGTGCCCCCCGTCCTCGAGGCCCGCGGACTGTCCGTCGGCTACGACCGCGACCCCGTCCTCCGCGACCTGGACCTGCGGATCGAGCGCGGGACGGTGACGACGTTCCTCGGCGCGAACGGGTGCGGGAAGTCGACGCTCCTCAAGGCGTTCGGCCGCGTGCTGAAGCCACAGTCGGGCGAGGTGCTGCTGGACGGCTCCCCCATCCGCCGGGAGCCGAACCGCGCCGTCGCCCGGCGGCTCGCGATCCTGCCGCAGACGCCGCTGGCTCCCGCCGGCACGAGTGTCCTCGACCTCGTGATGCGCGGACGGAACCCGCACCAGTCGTGGGCGAAGCCGTGGACGGCCGACGACGCCGACGTCGCCGAGCAGGCCATCGCGGCGACCGGGCTGACCGACGTCGCGCACCGCGACGTCGCGAGCCTGTCCGGCGGCCAGCGGCAGCGCGCCTGGATCGCCCTCGTGGTGGCGCAGCAGGCGGAGACCCTGCTGCTCGACGAACCGACGACGTACCTCGACCTCGCGCACCAGCTCGACGTGCTCCGGCTCGTGCGGCGCCTGAACCGCGAGCAGGGGTCGACCGTCGTGATGGTGCTGCACGACCTGACGCTCGCGGCGCGGTACTCGGACCGGCTCGTCGTGCTGCACGACGGCGGTGTCGTCGCCGACGGCACGCCGCAGGACGTCCTGACACCCGCCGTGCTGGAGACCGCCTTCGGGCTGCACGCCCGCGTCGTGCCGGACCCGGTCACCGGCGCGCCGATGATCGTGCCCGAAGCAGACGAGCACGAAGCGGACGAGCACGGGGCGGACGAGCACGAGGCTCCACGCGCCTGACCGCCGCCGATCCGGGTCCGTGTTCTCGTCCGATGCTGGCGGGTCTCTCAGAGTTAGGTTAGGCTCTCCTAACGTGAAGATCCCCCGCCGCGGCTCCCTGCGCGCCGCCCTCGTGACCTCCGTGGCCGTCTCGGCCCTCCTCCTCACCGGCTGCTCCGGTGCGAACGACGAAGCCGGCTCCGGCGACACCGCGGGCACGGGCACGGCCGCCTCCGGTCCCTGGTCGTACGAGGACGCCACCGGCACGACCGTGAAGACCGACAGCACCCCGAAGCGCGTCGTCGTCCTCAACGACGTCGCCATCTCGTTCATCGAGTACGGGCTGCGCCCGGTCGGCACCTTCGGCCAGCTGACGATGGCGAAGGACAAGCGGTTCACCGACCTCGACACCGACGGCATCACCCAGCTCGGCGAGGCGTACGGCGACATCGACCTCGAGGAGCTCGCGGCCCTGAAGCCCGACCTCGTCGTCACGTCGGTGTACCCGAAGGACGAGCAGGGCACGCTCGACACGACCCAGCCCGGCTACGGCTTCAAGGACAAGGAGCAGCAGCAGCAGGTCGAGGCGATCGCACCCGTCGTCCAGGTGAAGTGGGGCGGCAAGGGCGAGGACGTCATCGAGACCATCGCCGACCTGGCCGAGTCGCTCGGTGCCCCCGAGGCGAAGGTCCAGGCCGCCGAGGACCGCTTCGACGCGGCCGAGGACGAGCTCGAGCAGGCCGCGAAGTCGAGCGACGTCTCCGTCGTGTCGATGTTCGCCGACGGCTCCGGCGCGTACGTCACCCGCCCGACCGACGAACCGAGCCTGCAGATGTACTCGTCGTTCGGTGTCGACTTCGTGGACCCGAAGCCGAAGGGCTTCTACTGGGGCGTCTACTCGTGGGAGAACGCGGGGCAGATCACCGGTGACGTGCTCCTGCTGTCGCAGCAGGGCTACCAGGTCGCGGACCTCGAGAAGCAGCCGACCTTCGCCGACAACGCCGCGCTCGAGGCGGGCCAGGTCCACAGCTGGACCTTCCCGGCGCTCGACTACGCGTCGCAGGCCGACTACATGACGAAGCTCGCGGGCTGGCTCGAGGACAGCAAGAAGGTCTCGTAGCGACCCACGTGCGGACGGGAGGCGCGGTGCCGGCTGGCACCGCGCCTCCCGTCCGTCACGGGGTCGCTCCGCAGCGGACGATCAGCCGGCGGGCAGCGCCGCGTTCACCGCCGTCTGTGCCTGCCGCCACACGTCCGCCCGGGACCCGGCGTAGGTGCCGCCCTGGCCGCTCCCCACGTACCGCAGGTTCGTCTTCCCGCCGTCGGTGTTGCCCTGCCAGTACGCGGTCACCGCCCGCGAGGTCCCGCCGACGAGCCAGATCTGGTCCGCCGCGTCGGTCGTGCCCGTCTTGCCGAACAGCGTCGCCCCGTCGAGGGTCTGCCCACCCGACGCCGTGCCGCCGCGGAACGCACCCTGCATCACCGCGAACGCCTCGGCCGCGACCGACGCCGACACCGCCTGCGTGCAGGACCGCGGCTGCCCACCGAGGGCCGTCCCGTCCGGCCCGGTGACCTGGTCGACGACGACCGGGGCGCAGTACACGCCGCCGTTCGCGATCCCGGCGTAGGCGGCCGCCATCGTCAGCGGGGCGATGCTCGTCGTCCCGAGGATCGCCGCCGGGTTCGCCGGTAGCTCCCCACCCGTCGCCGGGTGGACACCCAGTCGCGCGGCGGTGTCGCGGATGTCGCAGAGATCGAGCTGCGACGCCATGTCCGCGTAGGCCGCGTTCACCGACTGGGCCGTCGCCGCGCGGACCGAGTACGGCCCGGTCTGCCCCGGCGAGTCGTTCTTCGGGTCGTACGGGGTGTCCAGCGTGACCCGCTGCCCGCACTGCGTCCACGTGGCGCGAGCCTTCCGCGTCCCGTCCACCACCGTGTCGGGGCTCCGGCCGGACTCGAGCCACTGCAGCAGCGTGAACATCTTGTAGGTCGAGCCGACCTGGAACCCCTTCGAGCCGCCGTTCGACTCGTCGGTGGCGTAGTTGAGCGAGGTCGCCGTCGCCGGTGCGTCGGCCGACCGGTCGAAGTCCTTGTTCTGCGCCATCGTCAGCACGCGACCGGTGCCCGCCTCGACGGTGTCGAGCGTCGCACCGAGGGCGAGCCGGCTCTCGGTCGCCGGGTCGTGCAGGGCGAGCAGGTCCTTCTGCTGGGTGTTGAGGTCGAGGTCGAGGGTGGTCTGCACCCGGTACCCGCCCGTGCGCCACGCGGCGGCGCGGGCACCGGGGTCGGCGCCGAGCTGCGGCAGCTCCTTCGCCACCTGTTCGGCGTACGCGCAGAAGAACTCCGCGCCGCGCACCGCCGACTCGCACCCCTGCTGCGGCGCCGTGAGGCGGACGTAGTCGGCGGGACGGGACGCGAGCGCGGTCGCGAGGTCCGCGTCGCTCAGGTGCCCCTGCTCGTGCATCGAGCGGAGGATGACGTCCCGCCGCGCCTGGTTGTCGGCGTGGTGCTCGGGCGTCGACAGGTCGCGGCGCTCGGGCCACTGCACGATGGCGATCAGCGACGCGGCCTCGGCCGGGGTCAGGTCGGAGGCGTCCTTGCCGTAGTACCGCTGCGCGGCTGCCTGCACACCGTAGGTCTGGTCGCCGAAGTACGCGATGTTCAAGTAGGCGGCGAGGATCTCGTCCTTCGAGTACTCCTTCGCGAGTCCGATCGCCAGCTTCACCTCGGCGAGCTTGCGCTCCGGGCTCTTCTTCGTCGCGTCGCGGTAGCCGGCCTCGCGCTCCTCGGCGGTCGGCAGTTCGCTCGCCTGCTGGATCTTGATGTTCCGCACGAGCTGCATCGTGATGGTCGAGCCACCGGACCCGCCCTGCCCGCCGGAGGCGATGACGCTCGCGACCGACCGCACCAGGCTCGTCGGGTCGACGCCGCCCGTCTCGCGGAAGCGCTTGTCCTCGCCGTCGATCGCGGCGTGCTCGAGGGTGTCGCTGATCTGGTCGAGCGACAGCTCCTGGCGGTTCTGGTCCCACACGTCGACCAGGTGCACGGGCTGTCCGCCCTGGTACGCCCAGATCTCGTTGCGCTCGGGCAGGTCACCGATCTCGATGTACTCCGGCATCGAGTCGAACAGGTCGATCGCCGAGGTCGTCCCCACGCCGGCCACCGCGAGCACCGGTGTCACCCCGACCCCGACCAGCAGCCCCGCCAGCACGCTGCCGCCGACGAAGCCCAGGGCTGCCCCGGTCGCACGTCGCATCGTCATGTGTCCCCCTCGTCGTCCCGCCCCCGTCGTCCGGAGGCGTCGGGTGACCCTCCCAACGCTGTTCGGACGTCTGCCCGGGGTTCCCCGGGCAGAACCGGCACGACCGCTGGGAAAGGACCGAGTCGGTACGGATCGTTACCGCAGGGGCTCCCGCCGTCACCGTCCCGTGACCCGACCGTGACCGCGTCGTGACCGTGTGCTCGTCGGTACGCTCGGGGGATGGGGACCGGACGGTGGCACGAGGACGTGCTGGGGGCCTCCTTCGAGCGCCTCGAGCTCCCGCTCGGCGAGGACGGTGAGGGACCGGTCGTCGCGACCCTGGTGCGGCGCCGGCGGTCACCGAACGACCTGCTGCTGCACGCCCGCGGCCCCCTGCACGGCGTGGACGTGCTGTACGTGCACGGCTGGTCCGACTACTTCTTCCAGGTGGAGCTGGCGGAGCACCTCGAGCGGCTCGGAGCGCGCTTCCACGCCCTCGACCTGCGGAAGTACGGCCGGAGCCTCCGCCCACACCAGACGCCCGGGTTCGTCGACGACCTGGCCGTGTACGACGAGGACATCGGTGCCGCCCTCGACGCGATCGCCGCCGAGCACCACGGCGGTCCGCGCCGACGACTCGTCCCGATGGGGCACTCCACCGGCGGGCTGACCCTGGCGCTCTGGGCCGCGCGGCACCCCGACCTCGTCGACGGCCTCGTGCTGAACAGCCCGTGGCTCGAGTTCCAGGCGAGTGCACTCGGCCGGGCGATCGTCACGCCGGTGATCAAGCTCGGAGCGAAGCGGAACCCGCTCGCGCCGATGCCCGCGGTCGACCCGGGCTTCGCGACGCGGACGGTGTCCGCCACGGGCGAGGGGTCGTGGACCTACGACCAGCGCTGGCGGCCCGAACGGGGCTTCGCCCTGCACCCCGGGTGGCTCGCCGCGGTGTTCGCCGGGCAGGAACGGGTCGCGCAGGGGCTCGGCATCGCGGTGCCGACCCTCGTGATGCTCAGCGACAAGAGCATGCTGCAGCCGCGGTGGGACGACGCGATGACGCGCGCCGACGTCGCGCTCAACGTGGACGTGGTCGCGCACCGGGCCCTGTCGCTCGGCGCCGAGGTGACCGTCCGGCGCCTGCACGGGGCCCTGCACGACGTGGTGCTCTCCGCGCCCGAGGTCCGCGACCAGGTGTGGGACGTGCTCGGGCGCTGGGCCACGACGCTCCCGCGCTGAGCAACGCCCTGCGGGTGCCCGTCAGACGATCCGCTGCACCGCCAGTCGGGTCGCCGCGGCCACCAGGGCGTCGGACGGCTCCGCGTCCGCCCGCTCGTGCGCCGTGAACACGACGAGCACGACGGGGTCCCGGCCCGGCGGCCGGACGACGGCGATGTCGTTGCGCACCCCGTACGAGGCGGTCCCGGTCTTGTCCGCGACCGACCAGCCCCCGGGGACGCCCGCCCGGATCGTGCCGTCACCGGTGGTCGTCCCCGCCATCGACGACCGCAGCAGCTCGCGGTCCCCGGCGTCGAGCGCGTCGCCGACGAGCACCGCCCGCAGGTCGCTCGCCGACTGCGCCGGGGTCGTCGTGTCCCGCTGGTCGCCCGGGACCGCCGTGTTGAGGTCGGGCTCGACGCGGTCCACCCGGGTCACGTCGTCCCCGATCCCCCGCAGCCACCGCGACACCCCGCCCACCCCGCCGAGCCGCTCCACGAGCAGGTTCGCAGCCGTGTTGTCGCTCTCGCGCACCGCCGCGTCGACGAGCGCCCGGAGCGTCATGCCCTCGTCGACGTACCGGCGCGTGACGGGTGCGTACTCGAGCAGGTCGCCCCGTCCGTAGTGCACGACCTCGTCGAGGTCCTCGCCGCTCGACGCGTCGAGGACCGCCGCGGCGATGAACGCCTTGTTCGTCGAGGCGAAGGCGAACCGTTCGTCGGCCCGGTACCCGACGCTGCTGCCGTCCGCCGTGTCGATCGCGACGACACCGATCCGGGCGTCGTCCCGCTCCTCGAGCGCGGCGAACGCGCGGGACGTCGCCGCGTCCGCGGTCGCGGTCGGTGACGGTACCGGTACCGGCCTCGTGGTCGCCGTCGGAGCACCGCCCGCCGTGCCCGAGCGGTCGCCACCACCACTGCCGCTGCACCCGGCGAGCGTCAGCGCGGCCACCGCCGCGATCGTGGCCAGGGTCGTCCTCGTCGTCCGCACGCGGACGAGCATGCCGACCCCGCCCGCGATCCACCTGCACGTCGCGTCCCGCCGTGCGAGCCACGCGGCCACGGTCGGACGGGAGGCACGTGGCGGTGCCACCACGCGCCTCCCGTCCGGTGGTGGCGGACCCGACACGCGTGGTCGGGGTCCGCACGCGCCTCCCGTCCGGCGGGCGACGTGTCAGGAGCGCGACAGTCGCGTGACCGTCGCGTGTGCGCCGTCCTGCAGGAGCCCGTCGAGCGCGTCGCGGTACGCCGCGACGAACCGGTCGTCGTCGACCAGGTCGCCGAACACCTGGCGGTCCTGCAGGAAGGCGAGCCGGTCCTCGTCCTGCCGCCGCGCGGCCGCCGTCAGCCGGTCGGCGAGGCGGTCCACGACCTGGATCGGCTGCCCGTCCTCGTCGGTGCCCTCCGCGTAGCGCGCCCACGAGGCGACGATGCCGGCCGAGAGCGCGACGGGACCTCCGGATGCGAGGTTCTCGCGGACCACCGGGAGCAGCCACTTCGGGATGCGGTCGCTCGACTCGGCGCAGAGCCGGGCGAGGGTGTCGCGGACCTCGGGGTTCCGGAAGCGCTCGATGAGCGTCGCCGTGTAGTCGTCGAGGTCGATCCCGGGGACCGCGTGGAGCGTCGGGGTCGCCTCCTCGGCCATGTAGCGGCGGAGGAAGGTCGCGATCGCCTCGTCCTGCGTGGCCTCGTGGGCGTAGCGGTACCCGGACAGGTACCCGAAGTAGCAGAGCCCCTGGTGGCTGGCGTTGAGGAGCCGGAGCTTCATCAGCTCGTACGGCTCGACGTCGTCGACGAGCTGCACGTCGGCGTCCTCGTACCGGGGGCGGCCTGCGGGGTGGTCGTCCTCGAGCACCCACTGGAAGAACGGCTCGGCGACGACCGGCCAGGCGTCCTCGATGCCGAGCTCGTCACGGACCCAGGCCCGGTCCTCGTCGGTCGTGACCGGGGTGATCCGGTCGACCATCGAGTTCGGGAACGACACGTGCTCGCCCATCCACGCCGCGAAGGCCGGGTCCTGCAGGCGGGCGTAGGCGGTGAACATCTGCCGAGCGACGTGTCCGTTGCCCTGGATGTTGTCGCACGACATCACCGTGAACGGCTCGAGACCCCGGTCGCGACGACGCCGGAGCGCCTCGACCACGAGGCCGAAGACCGTCCGCGGCGGGGCGTCCCCGCGGAGGTCCGCTGCGACACCCGGTTCGTCCGCGACGAACTCCCCCGTGACGTGGTCGAAGTTGTAGCCGCCCTCGGTGATGGTCAGGCTGACGATCCTGGTGTCCGGGTGCGCCATCTTCTCGACGACCGCGTCCGGGTCGTCCACCGCGAGCAGGTACTCGACGATGCTGCCCACGACCCGCGACTCCCGCGTGCCGTCCGGGTGCTTGAGCACGAGCGTGTAGAGGCCGCCCTGCTCCGCCATCGCGGCGGCCATGCGACGGTCCTGCTCGAGCACACCGACACCGCAGATGCCGTACTCGCGGGCCTCGCCCTGCTGCAGGAGCCGGTCCACCACCATCGCCTGGTGCGCACGGTGGAAGCCGCCGACGCCGAAGTGCACGATCCCCGGGGTGATCCCGTCGCGGTCGTAGCTCGGCACGGCGACGCCGCTCGCGGCGATCCGGTCCAGGGTCTCCGGGCTCAGGCGGACGGTCATGGGTACTCCTTCGTACGGCGGTCGCGAGCCCCCAGTCTGGCAGCCGGAACCGGTGTGCGGAACCGGTGTTCTGCTCCGACGCACCCGGATCGACCCGCGACCCTCGGTGCCCGGGGGACGAACCTGAGGGAGCGCTCGGAGAAGGTGCACCGAGTGCATCGATGCACCTAGTGTTGGCACACGTGACCACCACCGACCGTCGTGCCGCGCTCAAGGCGAAGCACCGTGCCGCGATCCTGCAGGCAGCGCGGGACCTGGTCGACGAACGCGGCGGACGCGGTTTCGGCGTCGACGACCTGGCGTCGCGTGCCGACATCGCGCGACGGACCGTCTTCAACCACTTCGCGTCGCTCGACGAGGTCCTGCTCGCGGTCTGCGAGCAGGAGCTCTCGGTGATCATCGACCGGTTCCTGGCCGACATGGCCCGGACCCCGATCGGCGACGGCAGCCGCGCGTCGATGTTCGAGGAGCTCGAGTCGGCCGCACGCGGGGCCGACCTGGCGCCGGCGATCTCCGGGATGTACCGGATCATCGGTGAACCGGGGAAGGAGGACCCGAAGGCCGCGGTCCTCACCCAGACCGCGTTCTCGCGGGTCACCGACCGGCTGCGCGACGAGGTCGCCCGGCGACACCCGGGTGCCGACCCGCTCGACACCGCGCTGCTCGTCGACTCGCTCATGAGCGGGATCGTCGTCATCGCCGACCACTGGCTCACCAACGACGGCCCCGAGCTCACCCCGGCGTCACTGACCGCCTGGGACGCCCTGCTGAGCAGACTCGTGCACAGCGTCCGCTCCGGCTACATGCCGGCCTCCTGACCACTCCCCCCGGGGTCCACCGGCGCACCCCGCACCACCACAGCACCTGACACGAAAGGACGGGGCAACCGCATGGCCGGTCTCCTCTACCGTCTCGGACGGTTCTCCGCACGACGCCACTGGCTGGTGATCATCGCCTGGATCGTCATCATGGGCATCGCGGGGCTCACCTACAGCCTGTTCGCGGGCACGATCTCCTCGTCCATCACGATCCCGAACACCAAGACGAGCCAGGTGCAGGACGAGCTGGCGGACAAGTTCCCGTCGGCGAACGGTGGCAACGGCACGCTGGTCTTCGAGACGACCGACGGCAAGGCGTTCACCGCGACGCAGCAGGCCGACGTCAAGGACTTCCTGGACGGGATCGCCGACCTCGACGGGGTGAAGGAGGTCCGTGACGGCTTCACCACGCAGGACCAGCTCGACGAGCAGCGGCAGAAGATCGTCGACGGGCGCCAGCAGATCGAGGACGGTCGCAAGCAGATCGAGGACGGCCAGGCCCAGCTCGACCAGCAGAAGGACCAGCTGGAGTCGGGCAAGCAGCAGATCGAGCAGGCGCAGGCGCAGCTCGACCAGCAGAAGGCCCAGGCCGAGGCGCAGGCCCAGGCCGCCGGGGCCGCCGCCGCGAACAGTGCGGCCGCGCAGGCCGGTCAGCAGCAGCTCGAGCAGGCCCAGGCGCAGATCGACGCCCAGCAGCAGCAGATCACCGCGGGCGAGCAGCAGATCGCCGACGCCCAGCAGGAGATCGACGACAACACGAAGAAGCTCGAGGACAACGAGCGCGAGCTGGAGCAGGGGTCCGACCTGCTCGACCTGTCGAAGGACATCCGCTTCGTGTCGTCGAACGGCGCTGCCTCGATCGGCACCGTGCAGTTCACGAAGTCGACCTTCGAGGTGCCGCAGGAGACCAAGCAGGAGATCTCCGACCGGGCCGAGAGCGCGAAGATCGACGGCCTCGAGGTGTACGTCTCGAACGACATCGCGCAGGGTGTCCCGTCGATCCTCGGCCCCGGCGAGATCGTCGGTGTCATCATCGCCGCGCTCGTGCTCTTCCTGATGCTCCGCACGGTCATCGGCGCCGCCATCCCGCTGCTGTCCGCCGTGCTCGGCGTCGGCGTCGCCACCCTCGCGTCGCTCTCGTTCTCGAGCCTGGTCGAGTTCATCTCGGTCACGCCGGTGCTGGGGGTGATGCTCGGCCTGGCGGTCGGCATCGACTACTCGCTGTTCATCCTCAACCGACACCGGACGCAGCTGAAGGCCGGCATGGGCGTCCACGAGTCCATCGGTCTCGCCAACGGCACCTCCGGCAACGCGGTGGTCTTCGCGGGCACGACCGTCATCGTGGCCCTGCTCGCGCTCAACATCACCGGGATCCCGTTCCTCGGCCTGATGGGCACCGTCGGCGCCGTCGCCGTGCTGTTCGCGATCCTCATCGCGACGTCGTTCACCCCGGCGCTGCTGTCCCTGCTCGGCATGCGCATCCTCCGGAAGAAGGAGCGGCAGCAGATCGGGCACACCGGGTCCGTCCGGGTGCCGAACAAGCCGATGTCGACCTGGCGCGCGGTCGTCACGCTCGTCGCCGGCGTCGCGGTGCTCGGCACGATCGCCCTCCCCGCCACGCAGATGCGCCTCGGCCTGCCGACCGGTGCCTCCGAGGCCACCGACTCGTCGCAGTACAAGGCGTACAAGGCGCTCGAGGACGAGTTCGGCGCCGGCCAGAACGGTCCGCTGCTCGTCGTGGCCGACCTGCCGGAGGCGATCGCGAAGGACGACGTCACCGCGACCGAGGTCACCATCGGCCAGGCGCTCGCGAAGAACGACGACGTCGAGGCCGTCCTGCCGATCGGCGCGTCGTCCGACCGCGACATCATCGCCTTCCAGGTCAAGCCCGCGGGCGGCCCGGACAGCGTCTCGACCGAGACCCTGGTCAAGGACCTGCGCGAGCAGACCGTGCAGACCGACGACGGCACGGTGACGCTCGGGGTCGCGGGCAACGCCAGCGCGAACATCGACGTGTCGGAGAAGCTCGCGAACGTGCTGCCGCTCTACCTCGTCGTGGTCGTCGGCCTGTCGCTGATCATCCTCATCGTCGTGTTCCGGTCGTTCCTCGTGCCGATCACCGCGACGGCCGGGTTCATCCTGTCCGTGCTCGCGTCCTTCGGTGGTCTGACGGCCATCTACCAGTTCGGCTGGCTGGGCTCCGTGTTCGGCGTGCACGACCCTGCGCCGATCCTGAGCTTCCTGCCCATCATCGAGATCGGCATCCTGTTCGGGCTCGCGATGGACTACCAGCTCTTCCTGGTGTCCGGCATGCGTGAGGCGTACGCGCACGGCGCCTCGGCCAAGGTCGCGGTGCAACGCGGTCTGCACGCCGGTCGCGCGGTCGTCACGGCAGCTGCGATCATCATGATCTCGGTGTTCGCGGGCTTCATCTTCTCGGAGTCCTCGACCATCAAGCCGATCGGCTTCGGCCTGGCGTTCGGCGTGCTGGTCGACGCCTTCGTCGTCCGGATGCTGCTCATCCCGGCGGTCATGCACCTGCTCGGGAAGAGCGCCTGGTGGATCCCGAAGTGGCTCGACCGGATCCTGCCGGACGTCGACGTCGAGGGCGCCAAGCTCGAGCGCTCGCACCCCGGTGACGACCGCGGCCACGGCGCCGAGCCCGCCGTCGCCGGTGCCACCGCCGGGGCCGGAGCCGGAGCACACCGCGGGTCGCACGCCGCCGACGTGGAGCCCGATGCGAACCCGCACGAGGGGCACACGCCGACGCACCGCGCCTAGGCGTCGAGCGTCCGCGGGGGCGCCAGCCCCACTGCACCGCCGGGAGGCCCGGTGCCGGTCCACGAGACCGGCACCGGGCCTCCCGTCCGTGTGCCGCGCGCGATCGCGCGTGCCGGGCGTACCCGGGCGTACCGGGTGGAAACGGGCGTACCGGGCGGACCCGGGCGTACCGGGTGGGGTCGGGCGTACCCGGTGCAAACGGGCGTGCCGGGCGTACCCGGGCGTACCCGATGGGGCCGGGCGTACCCGGTGGAAACGGGCGTATCGGGTGGAAACGTGCGTACCTGGTCGTCCCGAAGGGCCAGGTACGCCCGTTCCCGCCTCCCATCGCGGGTGTCATGGGAAGGAACGGGCACGGCCACGGGCACGGGCACGGGCACGGGCACGGCACGGCACGGCACGGCACAGTGGAACGCGCACGACCGCAGCACCGGGCGCCCGATCCGTTCGTGGACGAAGTACCGTGGAGGCATGACCGCGACCGACGTCGACCCTCTCGCCCTCGACCGGCAGCTCTGCTTCGCCCTGGCCGCCACGAGCCGCAGCGTCATCGGCCTGTACCGCGACCTGCTCGACCCGCTGGGCCTGACGCACCCGCAGTACCTCGTCATGCTCGCCCTGTGGGAGCACGACCCGCGATCGGTGCGCGAGATCGCCGCGGAGCTCCGCCTCGACTCCGCCACGCTGAGCCCACTGCTCAAGCGCCTCGAGGCATCCGGCTACGTCCGACGCCAGCGCAGCGCGGCCGACGAACGCCAGCTCGAGGTGTCGCTCACCACCGCCGGTCGGGCACTCCGCGAGCGGGCGAGCACCGTCCCGGTCGCGGTGGCCGACCGGCTCGGCTGGCCGCTCGACCGGCTCGAGCGACTGAAGGACGACCTGACGGAGCTGCTCGGACGCGTCGACGCACTCGACTGAGCAGGTACTTCGTGGCAGAATGATTCGTGTACGAACGAAAGGACGGACCATGGGTCGCTTCGGCAGCTGGTACGACCGCTGGAACCGCACGCTCATCGAGAAGATGGGTCCGTCGCAGATCGGTGCCGGACGCGTCGAGGGCGTCGACGACCGTACCGTCGACCGCCCCTGCCCGATCTGCCACCAGCCACTCTCGCAGCACACCGTGATCCGCCCCGAGGGCCAGTTCCGCTCGAGCACGCTGGTGTGCCCCGGTCGCTGAGGATCCGCCGTGCCGGGGGAATTGCCCCGCGCAACACGTGGTTGAACGGACACGTGAAGCTCTTCGAAGCCGCCGACCTCGGCGCACTCCACCTCCGCAACCGCATCGTCATGGCACCCCTCACCCGGACGCGCGCCGGTGAGCAGGGCATCCCCAACGACCTCCTCGTCGAGCACTACGCGCAGCGCGCCGGCCTCGGCATGATCATCACCGAGGGCACCTGGCCCGTGCAGGAGGGCCGCTCCTACCCCGGGCAGCCCGGCATCGAGACCGACGAGCAGGTCGCCGGGTGGCGCCGCGTGACGGACGCCGTGCACGAGCGCGGCGGCACGATCGTCATGCAGCTCATGCACGGCGGTCGCGTCTCGCACACCGACATCTCGCAGACCCCGCGCATCGTGGGCCCCTCGGCGATCGCCGCTCCGGGGCAGACGCACCTGGCCGACGGCTCGAAGGCCGACATGCCCGTGCCGCACGAGCTCACCACCGACGAGGTCCGCGAGGCCGTCCAGGGCTTCGTCCGCGCCGCTCGCAACGCGATCGCGGCCGGGCTCGACGGCGTCGAGGTGCACGGTGCGAACGGGTACCTCGTGCACGAGTTCCTCTCCCCCGTGTCGAACACCCGCACCGACGAGTACGGCGGGTCCCCCGAGAACCGGGCGCGCTTCGCCGTCGAGGTCTCCACGGCGATCGCGGAGGCCGTCGGCGCCGACCGCGTGGGCATCCGTCTGTCGCCGCAGCACAACATCCAGGGCGTGCTCGAGGAGGACGACGCCGACGTCCGTGCGACCTACACCGCCGTCGCCGAGGGCCTCGCGCCGCTCGGGCTGGCCTTCGTGGACGTCCTGCACGCCGAGCCGGCCAGCGAGCTCGTGCAGCACGTGCGCCGCACCGCAGGTGCCCCGTTCATCGCGAACTCGGGCTTCTCCTCGATGACCACCCGCGACGAGGCGATCACGCTGCTCGACGGTGACCTCGCCGACGCCGTCGCGGTGGGCCGGGCCGCCATCGCGAACCCGGACCTCGCCGAGCGCTGGGAGCAGGACGCGCCGCTCAACGAGCCGCGTCCCGAGCTCTTCTACGGTGCGAGCGCCGAGGGCTACACCGACTACCCGACGCTCGACCAGGTGCGCGAGCCCGTCGCGTAGTCGACGCGACCAGGGACGGACGGGAGGCGCGGTGCCGGCTGGCACCGCGCCTCCCGTCCGTCCGTCCGTCCGTCATCCGTGTCGCACCGGTGCCGGGTCGGAGGCTCCCGGCCCACCTAGGATCTTCCGGTGAGCACCGCGACCGCGCCGCCGACGCCCCTCGACCGCCCCGACCACCTCGTCGGCGAGTCGACGCACGACCCCTCCGGAGCGCTGCACGACCGCGGTCGACGGGCGCTTCGCGGGACGCTCGCGGCGCTGGCGATCTGGGCGGCGGCCCGGGTGCTGCTCGAGGGAGCCGCCCTCGTCGCCTGGCTCGTCGAGCGACCGGGACAGCTCGGCCTGCGGACGCTGCCGACCGTCCTGAACCACTGGGACGCGGAGAACTACCTGCACGTCGCCCTGGCCGGCTACCCGACCTTCGGCGTCGTGCCGTTCGACGAGGCGTTCCTGCCCGGGTACCCCTTCCTCTCCCGCTTCGTCGCCGAGGGTGTGTTCTTCACCGTCACCCCGAACCCGACCCAGGTCGCCGCGGCCATGTGGCTCGTGACCGGCCTCTCCGCCGCCGTCGCCGCGGTGCTGCTGTGGAAGGTCGTCCGCGACCGCTTCGACGCGCGCGTCGCGGCCGGCGCCGTCGCGCTCCTGGTCGCGGGGCCCTACGCCCACTTCATGGTCGCGCCGTACGCCGGGTCGCCCTACCTGGCCTTCGCGATCGCCGCCTGGCTGCTCGTCCAGCGCGGCCGCTGGCTCACCGGGGCGCTGCTCTGCATCCCGGCGGGACTGATCCGTGTGGAGACGGTCTACCTCGTGGCGGCCCTGGTCGTCGCGCAGCTGCTCGGCCCGCGGATCCGGCCGTTCTGGTCGCGCCTGTGGCGAGCCGCCGCCTTCGGTGCGGTGGGGTCGCTCGGCCTGGGCTACTACCTCGCCTGGCTCTGGCACCAGACCGGAAACCCGACGCACTGGTTCCTCGTCCAGAAGCTCGGGTGGCACCGCGAGACGCAGTGGCCGTGGGAGACGTTCCGCACGACGCTCCGGATCGCGACCGGGACGACCGGGTCGGGGCAGTTCCAGGAGTGGTCGGACATCGTCATGGTCGCGGTCTACCTGGTCGCGGTCGGCTTCCTCATCGCGAAGCGGTGGTGGCCCGAGCTGGTGTACACGGGCCTCATGGTGGTGTCCATGGGGACGAGCTACGCGTGGACCTCGATGGCCCGCGAGAGCTCGGTGCAGTTCCCGCTCATGGTGCTCGTGGCCTCCACGCTGGCCGGCCGTCGTCGCTCACGGTGGGTCTTCTGGGTGGTGCTCGGCATCGGGATCGTGGACGCGACCTACCAGTCGTACCGGTTCGCACTCGGCGACTGGGGCGACTGAGCCGTCAGCGGTCTGGTCGACGGGCGGTCCGGGCGTCGGGCGGTCCTGGTCCTCGCCGTCCCACAGGTCCGCGCAGTCGACCGCGGAGACCCCCGCCCGCCGGAGCCAGGCACCGGCGACCCGGTCCCCCGGGTCGGCCGTGACCGCCGCGACGAGCGCCCCGCGGTGCGCCGGACCGACCAGCACCGGGTGACCCGGTCGGCCGTCGAACGCGGCACGCCGCAGGACGTCCGCACCCGCAGACGCCCCGATGACGCGGCGCACGACCGTCGGTGGCATCGTCGGCAGGTCGACGAGCGCGACGCACGCGACGACCCCGTCGTCGAGCACCTGCAGCCCCGCCGCGAGCGACGCACCGGGTCCCTCGGCCCAGTGCTCGGCGACCACCGTGCGGACGGACGGCAGGTCCGGCACGAGCACTCGGGCGTCCCCGGCCGCGGCGCCGAGGACCACGACCACCGAGGCGCAGCCGCCGTCGAGCAGTGCCCGGCTCACGGACCCGAGCCACGGCGTCCCGTCCGTCGTCCGCACCAGCGCCTTCGGCATGCCCATGCGCGTCCCGGCACCGGCGGCGAGCAGGACCCCGGTCACCGGCAGCGGGCCGTGCGGGTCGACCGGCAGCGGGACGTGCGGGGCGACCGGCAGCGGGTCGTCCGGTCGCGGCACGCGCGGGCCGCCGCTCAGACGAACGCCGGGACGGACGTCCAGGCTGCCGGGGCGTCCTCGACCCCGTCACGCACGACCGTGCCCGAGATGAGTCCGTAGGGACGGTCGGCGGCGAAGAACACCTCGCCCGGGTTCTCGAGCCCGAACGGGGACAGGTCGACCAGGAAGTGGTGCTTGTTCGGCATCGAGAAGCGCACTTCGGCGATCTCGGGGAACGACTCGATCGCCGCGCGCCCCATCGCGAACAGGGTCTGCTGCAGGGCGAGCGAGTGCAGGTCCGCGAAGGTCGCGAGCATCCGGTCGAGCACGCCGGTCCACACCCCGTCGTAGTCGATGCCGTCGGCGACCGCCTCGGGTGTGTAGCGCCACCGCGCGGTGACCGACGTCGCGAGGATCCGGTCGTCGGTCTCGGCGAGCGTCGTGTACGCGTCACGCGGGAAGCCGTGGAACTCGCTGCCCGTCGACTTCAGGACCGTCAGGTCGGTCACGCCGGCGAGCACGTGGACGTCGTCGCCGTCGACCTGCACCACGGCGGTGCGGGTGCCGCGGCCGGACCGGACGAACGCGTGGTCGTGCGCCCGACCGTCGACCGCGATCCGCTCCCAGGCGTGCTGCTCGGCGGACAGCGTCGACCCGTCGTACCAGTCGAACGCCGTCGCGAAGTGCCGGCCGAGGCGGAGGAGGAACTCCTCCGGGGCGCCCACACCGTGCTCCTTCGCGAACGCGTAGACGGTGTTCTTCTGCGTGTCCGTCGCGACGACCTTCGCGTTGTCGCCCTCGGTGTAGGACTCGGCGAGCGCCGCACCGCGCAGCTGGGTCGTGACCGTCAGGTCCTCGATCTCGTGGCGGTCGGTGTCGCGGGTGACCCGGACGAGGCGGACCTCGGCCTTGCCGTACTGGTTCGCACCGAGGCGGACGGACGTGCTGACGGGGGCTGCGGTGGCGGTGGTGTCCATGCGGCGACGATGACAGCCGCGTGTTTCGGTGGTGCGTCGATCAGGTCACGAGCTCCGTCCGCCGAGCCGGCCCGGTCGTGACGCGGCCGTCGTTCCCCCGTAACGGTGCCGAAACACCCGTTCCCTAGCGTTGCCGCCACGAACCGATCCGACCGAGGAGGCACCGTGGCGCGCAGCACCGCACCCCGAGCGTCCTCGGCGTGGAACCGCGGGATGATCGCGCACGGCCGACGACCGGGCGACACCGTCGTCACCCGTCCCGCCACCCCGATCGGACCCCTGCATGGACCTCGTCACCGTCCGCACCCTGCGGACACCGTCGCACCGCGACGACCTCGCGCTCGCACCCGGTGAGCAGCCGCTCGCCGGCGGCACCTGGCTGTACTCCGAGGAGCAACCGGGAACCACCGGCCTCGTCGACCTGACCGGCCTGGGCTGGCCGGACGCCGAGCACACGCCGGAGGGTCTGCGGCTCGGTGCGACGTGCACCATCGCGACGCTGCTGCGGCTCGACCCCGAGCCGGGGTGGCGTGCGTGGCCCCTCGTCGAGCGGTGCGCGAACGCCCTGCTCGCGTCGTTCAAGGTGTGGAACGCGGCGACGGTCGGCGGGAACGTGGCGACCGCGCTGCCCGCGGGAGCGATCACGGCGTTGCTGGTGACCCTGGACGCGACGGCGGTCGTCTGGACGCCGGACGGCGGGGACCGCCGCCTGCCCGTCGCCGACCTCGTCACCGGGGTCCGCGCCACGGCACTGGCGTCCGGCGAGGTGGTCCGCGCGTTCGACGTGCCGGAGTCGGCGCTCAGGAGCACCACCGGGTACCGCCGTGTGTCGCTCAGCCCCCACGGTCGGACCGGCGCGCTCGTGACCGCGCGCTGGGACGCCGACGGCTTCGTCCTCGTCGTCACCGGCGGGACCCGGCGACCGGTCGTGCTGCGGTGGGACGCGGTGCCCACGGCGGCCGAGGTCGACACGGTGCTCGCCGCCCACGACGACTGGTACGACGACCCGCACGGCTCCCCCGACTGGCGTCGGGCGGTGTCCCGCCGCTTCGCCGCCGAACTCGTCGCCGAGGCCGGCGGCTCGGGTCTCGCTGCTGCGGAGGGGGACGCCCGATGAGGTTCGAGGTCGACGGGACGACCCTGGACGCCGCCCCGCAGCCGGGCCAGGTCCTCCGCACCCTGCTCCGCGAGCACGGGGTCACCAGCGTCAAGAAGGGCTGTGACGCCGGCGACTGCGGTGCCTGCTCGGTCCTGCTCGACGGGGTGCCCGTGCACTCCTGCATCACACCGGCGCACCGGCTCGAGGGTCGCGTGGTGACGACGGCCGCGGGCCTCGGCACGCCGGAGCAGCCCCACCCCGTGCAGCGGGCGTTCGCCGAGGCCCCCGGGTTCCAGTGCGGGTTCTGCACCGCCGGGTACGTCGTCACCGCGTCCGCCCTCGACGACGACCAGCTCGCCGACCGACACCGGGCGCTCAAGGGCAACCTCTGCCGGTGCACGGGGTACCGCGCGATCGAGGACGCCCTCGACGGCGTGCGCAACACGGCGTGCCCGGGTGCCGGGGCCGCCGTCGGCACGTCCGTCGCGGCCCCGGCGGCGATGCGGATCGTGACCGGGGGCGAGGAGTACACGCTCGACGTCCGCCCCACCGAGGCGCTCCTGCACGTGGCGGTCCTCGGCAGCCCCCACCCGCACGCCCGCGTCGTGTCGATCGACGCGAGCGCGGCCGAGGCCCTGCCCGGTGTGCACCTCGTGCTCACCCACCACGACGACCCCGGCGTGCTCTTCTCGACCGGGCGGCACGACTCGCGGCTCGACGACCCCGACGACACCCGCGTGTTCGACCGGGTGCTGCGGTTCCGTGGGCAGCGCGTGGCGGCCGTCGTCGCCGACAGCGTCCGGATCGCGGAGCAGGCGTGCGCCGTGCTTCGGGTCGAGTACGAGCTGCTGCCGAGCGTGCACGACGTCGACGCCGCGCGCGGCCCGGGCGCTCCCCTGCTGCACGGCGACAAGACGACCGCCGAGCACCGCATCGCCGACCCCGGCCGCAACGTGGTCGCGGCTCTGCACGGCGAGACCGGCGACGTCGAGGCCGCGCTGGCGTCCGCCGTCGCGTCGGTCGACGGCACCTGGAGCACCGGTCGTGTCTCCCACGCGGCGCTCGAGACGCACGCGACCCGCGGTTCGCTGGACCGGGACGGGAGGCTCGTGCTGCGGACCGCCACGCAGGTCCCGTTCCTGGTCCGCGACGAGATCGCGCACGTCTTCGGCCTCGACCCGTCGCGTGTGCGGGTGGTCGCCAAGCGCGTCGGCGGTGGGTTCGGCGGGAAGCAGGAGATGCTCACCGAGGACCTCGTCACCCTCGCCGTGCTGCGCACGGGTCGGAGCGTGCAGTACGAGTTCAGCCGCCGGGACGAGTTCACGATCGCGCCCACGCGGCACCCGATGCGGGTGCGTGTCCGGCTCGGTGCGGACGCGTCCGGCCGCCTGACCGCGATGCACGTCGACCAGGTGATGGACACGGGCGCCTACGGGAACCACGGCGTCGGCGTCATGTTCCACTCGGTCAGCGAGTCGGTCGCCGTCTACCGCTGCCCAGCGAAGCGGGTCGACGCCGAGTCCGTCTACACGAACAACCTGCCGTCGGGGGCGTTCCGCGGGTACGGCCTGGGCCAGGTGGTGTTCGCGATCGAGTCGGCGATGGACGAGCTCGCGCGTCGGCTCGACCTCGACCCGTTCGAGCTCCGGCGGCGCAACGTCGTCGTGCCGGGCGACCCCCTCGTCGTGACCGATCCCGACGAGGAGGACGACCTGCGCTGGGAGGGCAGCTACGGCCTCGACCAGTGCCTCGACCTGGTGGAGGACGCGCTGCGCGCGCCGCTGCCCGAGGTCCCGGCGATGGACGGTCCACCGCTCGACCCGCCCACGGCGGACGGCTCCGGGGACTGGGCGTACGGCACCGGCATCGCGCTGGCCGCCATCGCGACGATGCCGCCCCGTGGGCACCACGCGCACGCGACCGTCGAGGCCACCACGGACGGCCGCTACCGGATCGGGGTCGGCACGGCGGAGTTCGGCAACGGCACGACGACCGTGCACACCCAGCTCGTCGCGACCGCCCTCGGCACCACGCCGGACCGGGTCGACGTGCACCAGTCCGACACCGACGCCGCGCAGTACGACACCGGTGCGTTCGGCTCCGCCGGGGTGGTCGTGGCGGGCAAGGCGCTGTTCGCGGCGGCCGAGGACCTCCGCGAGCAGCTGACCGCCCGCGCGCTCCGGATCGTCGCCGCGCGCACACCCCGTGCCGCCTCCGGGCCGCTCGGCCCCGCCGTCGAGGTCCTGCCCGGCGGCGTCCGCGTCGGTGACGAGGTCGTCGGACACGCCGAGCTCCTCGCCGAGGGACCGCTGGTCGCACACGGCAGCCACGACGGCACCCCGCGGTCGCTCGCGTTCACGGTGCACGGTGCCCGTGTCGCGGTGCACCGACCGACCGGCGAGGTCCGGGTGCTCCACAGCGTGCAGGCCGTCGATGCCGGGACCGTCCTGAACCCCGAGCAGCTGCGCGGACAGGTCGAGGGCGGCGCAGCACAGGCGATGGGATCGACCCTGTACGAGGAGGTCGTGCTCGACGACACCGGTCGCGTGACCACCGACGCCTTCCGGTCGTACCGGGTGCCGAAGATCTCCGACGTGCCCCGCACCGAGGTCCGCTTCGCCGACACGCACGACCCGCTCGGACCGCTCGGGGCGAAGTCGATGAGCGAGGCCCCGTACAACCCCGTCGCCCCGGCGGTGGCGAACGCCGTCCGCGACGCGATCGGCGTGCGTCCGTACCGCCTCCCGATGACGCGCGACCGTGTCTGGGCACTGCTGCAGGGCGACGCGACCGACGCCGGAGGTGCGTGATGTTCGAACTGGCACCGCGCCTCCTGGCCGTCCTCGACACGGGTGCACCGGTCGTCGTCGCGACGGCGGTCTCGATGACCGGCAGCGCGCCGAGCGGCGTCGGGACCTCGATGGCGGTGCTGCCGGGCGGACAGGTCGTCGGCACCATCTCCGGAGGCTGCGTCGAGGGCTCGCTGTTCCTCACCGCCGAGCAGGTGCTCGAGACCGGCGAGGCGGTGTTCGAGCGGTTCGGCTTCGACGACGACCCCGACGCCGTGTGGGCCCCCGCGCTGCGGTGCGGTGGTCGCGTGGAGGTGCTCGTCCACCGGGTCACGTCCGACGACGCCCTGCTCGTGAGCGCGCTCCGTGACGCCGCGGCCGGTCTGCCGACCTCGCTCGCCGTCTCGCTGGAGCCGGGGACGCTCGGGGTGGTCGTCACCGCTCCGGACGGGTGCCGCGACCGGGTCTTCGTCGAGCGCAGTGACCACCGCCCCCGCTGCGTCGTCGTCGGCGCCGTCGAGACCGCCGTCGCCGTGACGAACGCCGCCGCGGTGCTCGGCTACGCCGTGACCGTGGTCGACCCGCGGTCGGTGTTCCTGACGGACGAGCGCTTCCCGGCCGCGGACGAGCGGATCGTGGGCTGGCCGACGCGCGTGCTCGAGGGGTTGCCCGTGGACCGGACGACCGCCGTCGTGGTGCTCGCACACGACGACCGGTTCGACGCCGAGGTGATCGACCAGGCGCTCCGCCGCGGAGCCGGGTACGTCGGCGCGATGGGCTCCCGATCGACCCACGAGCGGCGGCTCGCGGAACTGCACGCGCTCGGCACGCCGGACCTCGATCGGCTCCGCTCCCCGATCGGTCTCGACATCGGCGCGCGGACCCCGGCCGAGACGGCCGTCGCGATCATGGCCGAGGTCGTCGCCGTGCGGACGGGCTCCTCGGGAGGGGCGCTGACCGGCGGGTCCGGCCCGATCCACCGCGTCCCCGCGCGGGTCCCCTGACGCGCGCGCGTCGTGCCCGTCGAACGACGCTCCCGGGACGGCACCAGGGGCGGCGCCTGGTTCGACCTCGCATCCGTGGTTCGACGTCGCATCCGTGGTTCGACGTCGCATCCGTGGTTCGACACGGCCGTCCCGCTCGGCGCCGCGAGCGTCCGGGCGAGAGGAGCCCGAAGGGCACGGGCTCCCACGCGCCTTGAACGGTATGACGATTCGAGCGCACACAGAGCGGTCCAGTGCACGAGGACCGACCGGCACCGACCGCTCGTCACCGCCGCGACCGGGCGACGACGACTCCGGGTTCCGACTGCGCCTCCGGGCGCCGAGGGGAAACTCCGCGGTGACACCGGCGAAACACGGGCACCCTAGGTTCGCCCCATGACGCAGACCCTGATCCGCGCCGGCTGGGTGCTCACCGCCGCACCGGACGGCTCCTCCACACCCGCAGCGATCCGCGACGGCGCCGTCCTGCTCGACGGGGACCGCATCGCCGCCGTCGGCACCTTCGCCGAGCTGTCCGCTGCGCATCCCGACGCACCCGTCCGCGGCGGCGCGTACGACATCGTGACCCCGGGCTTCGTGAACACACACGGCCACTTCAGCGAGGGGCTCATCACGGGCATCGGCTCGCAGTACACGCTGTGGGAGTGGCTCACCGCACTGATCGGCCGCGTCAATCGGGTGATGACCCGCGAGAAGGCGTACGCCGGCACGGTGCTCCAGGGCATCCAGCTCCTCCGGAGCGGTGTGACGACCGCGAACGACATGTTCTGCGCCGACCCGGTGCCCGACGAGCCGGCGACCCCGGGTGTCGTGCAGGCACTCGAGGACCTCGGGCTCCGCGGTGTCGTGTCGTTCGGCTCCGGCGACGTCGACCGCGACTTCGGCGCGACCCCGATCCTCGACGAGTTCGAGGCCCTGCGCGAGGCCGCCGACGCCAGCCGCTACAGCACCTTCCGCGTGGGCGTCTCGTCGATCGGCCGGTACACCGACGACACCTGGCAGGAGCACGTCGACTACGCGGTCGCGGGCGGCCACGGGGTGCACGTGCACTTCCACGAGGTGCGCGAGGAGGTCACCGCCGCCCGGCAGCGCACCGGTCGGACGGCGATCGGCCACGCCGAGGCGACGGGCATGTTCCAGGTCCCGGTGATCGCCGCGCACAGCGTCTGGGTCGACCGCGAGGACCGCGAGCGCTACGCCACGCACGGCGTCGGGGTCGCGCACAACCCCGTCGCGAACGGCATCCTGGCGAGCGGCATCGCGCCGGTCGCCGAACTGCGAGCGCTCGGCGTCCCTGTCGGGATCGGGGTCGACGGTCCGGCGTCGAACGACTCGCAGGACTTCCTGCAGGCGATGAAGACCGCGGCCCTGCTCGCCCGCGTCCGCGACCTGCAGGCAACCGCGATGAGTGCACGCGAAGCCCTCGAGATGGGCACGATCGGCGGCGCCCGGGCCCTGCGGATGGAGCAGGAGATCGGGTCGCTCGAGCCCGGCAAGCGCGCTGACCTGGTGGTGTTCGACGGCGACTCCCCCACGCTGGCGAACGTGCACGACCCCTACCAGGCGGTCGTCTTCGTCGCGGGCAGCCGTGAGGTCCGCGACGTCTGGGTCGACGGCGAGCTGAGCCTCGCCAACGGCGACGTCACGAAGGTCGACGTGCGCGAGGCGGTGGACCGCGCCCGCCCCCTCGCCCGCCAGCTCGTCGCCGAGGCAGGGCTGGAGCGCCTGTCGGCGCTCACCGGTGGCGCGCTCGACGACACCGAGCGTCCGTAGCGGCGCACGTGCGACCGATCGGCCGTGGGGCTCAGCCGAGCGTGATCTCCCGGATCGTCGCCGACACCGTCGACGGATCGTCG
This sequence comes from Curtobacterium sp. MR_MD2014, assembly GCF_000772085.1. Classification (NCBI taxonomy): domain Bacteria; kingdom Bacillati; phylum Actinomycetota; class Actinomycetes; order Micrococcales; family Microbacteriaceae; genus Curtobacterium; species Curtobacterium sp. MR_MD2014. The sequence goes on from NZ_CP009755.1 coordinate 2,652,731, forward strand.
GCCGTGGTCTGCGCGGAGCACGACCACTCGACCGGTTCCGTCGCCGTCCCGTGCTCCTCGCGCCGCACGGACGACTCCCCGGTGACGGCTGCCACCGTCACCCCGCTCGGACCGGACGATCGCTGCTCGACGCCCGTCGACCGGGTGTCGACGACCTTCCACGGGGTCGTCCCGTACTGGTCACGCCACCAGGCGACGATCGCCGGCCCGACCCTCGTCTCGCACGCCGCGCGCGCGACCCCGTCGAAGGAGGTCTGCTGCTTCGTGCACCCGGTGAGCGCGACGAGGACGACCACGACGGCCGTGGCCGCGACGGTGCGGGTCCTCATGCACCCATCGTGCCGAACGCCGTGCGGCGCGTACAGCCCGGGGACGCCGGAACGCGCGACGCGGCGACCGATCCGCTGCACGACGCACGGTCGCCCCCGCGCTACGCCCCGCCGAGCGCCCGCGTCGCCAGGTGCAGCGCGAGCCGGGTCTCCGGGTCGCCGAGGTCCACGCCGAGCAGCCGCTGCACCCGGTCGATGCGATCGGCCACGGTGTTGCGGTGCACCCCGAGCACCGCGGCCGTCTCCGCCACCGAGGACTCCGCGTCGAGGTACGCCGCCAGGGTCGAGCGGAGCGCCCCGCCCCCGCGCTCCAGGGGCGCGAGGAGCTGCTCCGCCGCCGGCAGGAACGTGTCGGTCTGCGTCCACGCGAGCAGCAGCTGCGCGAGGCCGAGCCGGTCGACGTGCACGAAGAAGCCCGACTCCGGTCGCGCGGCGGCGAGCCGGACGGCGTCACCCGCTTCGCCGAGCGTCCGCACGAGCCCCGCCGGACCGGCGTGCACGCTGCCCACGCCGGCGTTCGTGTCGACCGCGGAGCGCAGGGCGTTCTGGGCGGCGCGCACCGAGGCGGCGAGCGCGGCGACCGCGGCACGGTCGGGTTCGTCGGACGACGAGCACCAGAGTGCCCACCCGTCGGTCTGCTCGACCACCACCACGTCGAGCCCGTGCGCGTCGAACGCCGTCTCGACCTCGCGTCGCAGGGCCACCGCGTCGACCGGCTCCCGCGCGACGAGCCGGACGCCGACGTGCCAGGCGTCGAGCTCCCAGCCGGCGGCGATGGTCCGCTGCACCAGGGGCGGCGCCGGTGCCCCGTCGGCGGTCCGGAGGTCGTCGAGCATCGCCATCCGGTACCGGGCGTCGCGCTCGTCGTCGAGCCGGGTGAGCACGAGCCGGTGTCCGGCCGCGACCGCCGCGACCCGCAGTGCGGTCGCGAGCACGACCCGCTCGGCACGCACGGGCGTGGTGGTGCCGACCGCGAGCCAGGCCCGCGGTCCGATGCCGGTCGGGACGGGCACGGCCACGACCGTCTCCCGGTCGTCGGTCGCCCAGACCGGCTCGCTCGTCCCGACCGTGCGCGCGAGCAGTGCCGCGGTCGCCGGCGCGACCCCCGCACCACGCAGGGGACGTCCCGACGCGTCGAGGAACCGGATCGCGTGTCCGAGCTCGTGCTCGAGCCGGGTGAACAGTTCGTCCAGGGCGGGTCCGGCGTCGAGTCCGACGCGCGCCGCGACGACGGCGGCACGGGCAGCGGGAGCGTCCCCGGACCCGATGAGCTCGTGCACCCGCACGGAGGCGGCCCACGGGTCCGGGGTCACGACCACCGCGACGCCGAGTCGATCGGCGAGCGCGGCGGTCCCGGCGCCGGGCAGCGGTGCCCCGTCGGCGAGCCCGACGACGAGCACCGCGACGCCGGCGGTCGCCGCCCGGCGGAGCAGCACGTCGAACCGGGCGTCGAAGCGCTCGACCGGGGTGAGCAGGACGACCGCGGAGTCGTCCGTCCCGAGCTGCCGACCGACATGCTCGGGCAGGCCGACGAGTCCGCGCACGGTGGTGACCGTGCCCGTCGCCGGTCCGACGAGCAACGTCGTGCCCTCGGGCAGCAGGGGCAGGAAGTCCGAGACGGGGATCACGCTGCGGCCTCCGGCACGGCGTCGGCGTCGATCCCGAACGCGCGGGGCGCCACGCGTGCCGTGCGCTCCGGCGACGCCCACCACCACGGCGCACCGGGCAGCACGAGCACCGCGAGCTCGTCCCCGACCCGGGCTCGCTCGGTGCTGACGGGCCGCAGGGACCTGGCGTCGACGACGACGATGCAGCTCGGGGTGCTCGCGACCGGTTCACCGTCCACCAGGCAGTGCACCCACTCGCTGCCCGCCTCGACCCGGACGACGGCGCCGGTGGCCGCGTCGCGGATCGCCATCGACCCGTGCACGAACGCGACCGCGTCCCCGCCGCGCTGCACGTCGAGCACGCGGCCGCGGGCGACGGCACGAGCGCCGTCGAGCCCGACCACGAGGTCCTCGACGCCGGCCGCGGCCGCAGCGACGCGTCCGGTGCGCAGTGCCCGGTCGACACTGCCCGTGATGCAGCGTCCGGCGAGCACCTCGGCGTCGACGGGGCCGACCGCGAACGCCGCCCACCCGCCGCTGTGCGAGACCGCCTCGCGCCAGACCGTCTCGAGGTCCCGTGGGTCCGACGAGTCCACCACGATCCGCAGGCCGCTGGACGTCACCGCAGCGGCGGTGACCGAGGGCGACGACCCGACGAACAGGGAGAGCTGGTCGATGCGTGGGGTCGCCCGACCGACCAGGTCGGCGTCGACGAGCGGCAGGCCGACCGCGTGCGCCGTGAGCGCCGCGGCCGGTCCGGTGACGCCGCCGATCTGCGCTGCGACGACGGCGTCCGCCCGACGGCCGGTCCAGCGTTCCACCGCGGCGAGCGCGTCGGGCAGCTCCCGCCCGCTCGGCGTCTTCTCCTCGAGCACGGTGGTCGACCCGACGAGCCCCACCGCCATCACCGCGCGGACACCGCCGCCGACCGGCACGACCGGCACCCGGGCGTCGCCGAGCGCCCGCCGCAGGGCGTGGGCCATGTGGTCCACCTGGCCGCCACCGCCGCACCCGAGGAGCGCGGTGCCGCGTGCGAAGTCGTCGACGTCGTCGGCCCGGAGGCCCGTCACGACCCCGTCACGCTGCTCGCCCTGGTGCACACCTGCGATCCTCGCGCATCGGCGCCGCTCAGCGCGCCCCCACCGGCGCGGGATCGTGCAGCTGCTCGACCGGGACGAAGTCGTCGTCCAGGCCGAAGCACGACGGCCCGAACACCGCGAGGGCCTCCGGTGTGCGCATGAGGTCGGGCGTCGACACCCCGATCACCCGGACGCGCTGGCCGTAGCGCAGGCGCTCCGTGGTGATCGGTTCCGCCGTCTCGGCGTCGAGCACGCAGATCAGGTCCGGCACCACCGCGACGAGGCGGCCGTCCCGTCGGGCGACGAGGTTCTCGTTCTGGAAGGCGATCTCGAGCTCCGACCCGTCGGCGCCCTGGACGACGGCCCGGCCCTTCGCGAACCCGTCGACCGTCCGGCGCTCGACGTCGACGACCTTGCCGTCGAACAGCTCGCGCAGGTGCGTGTAGATCGTCTGCCCGAACGCCTCGGCGAGCCCCTCGACGGGGTCGCGGTGCTCCTCGCGTGCCCGTCGGATCGCCCGACCGACCGCCAGCGCGAGCGAGAGTGTCCGCGGGACGGCGGTCTCCCGGACCTGGCGGCCGCTCATCGCGTACTCGGCGATGTACGCCACCCCGCCGAGGCGGATCGTGACGCCGCGGGCGAGCCACTCCATCTGCCGGTTGTCGTGCCCGGTGTCGATGACGACGCCGTGGCCGTTCTCGTCGCTGATCGCCAGCGGGGACCCGGGCACCCCGTACACCGAGAAGGTCTCCATCTGCAGCTCCGGGAACGCGCGCCCCATGCCGTCCGCGTCGACGACGGGCAGGCCGCCGGTCGCGCCGACGAGCAGCGGGATCATCGAGTTGATGCCGCCGCACTCGATCGGCATCGTGGCGGTGGCGGTCCGGCCGAGGTGCGCCTCGAGTCGGCGGAGGGCACCGAGCGGCTCCGGGCCGGCGGGCAGCCGCTCGAGCACCACGGTCGGGGCGCCCATCTGCGCGGTGGGGATGACGAGGGCGTCGTCCGGCACCTCGGACGGGTCGAGGACCGTCACCGGTCCGTGCTCCTCGATGGCCGCCTTGACGAGCAGCATGCCGATGAGCGGGTCGCCCCCGCCCCCGGTGCCGAGCAGTGCGGCGCCGCGCGCGAGGTCGGGCAGGTCGTCGACGTCGATGGTCCAGCTCATGCGTGTTCTCCCTCGCTGACGGTGCCGTCGTGGCGGACCGCCGGGGTGTCGTAGCCGAAGTACCGGGGTCCGGCGAGCGCGAGGCCCGCCGGGGTGTGCCAGCGCGGATCGGCCGGTGCGGTGACGATCCGGACGCGAGCGCCGAAGCGCAGCCCCTCGGTGGTGATCGGTTCACCGGTCTCGGCGTCCAGGGTGACGATCAGGTCGGGGGTGGTGGTGCGGACCGACCCGGCCACCTCGACCAGCAGGTGCTCGTTCTGGAACCGGAGCACGGCCTCCAGGCCGGTGTCGCTGCCGGAGCCGGCGATGCGGGCGGTCCCGCGGGCGAAGCCGGTGACGGTCTTCCGCTCCACGTCGGCGACCTTGCCCTCGAACACGGCGGTCCCACCGAGCACCGCGGCGACAGCGTCCACGGGGTCCTCGTTCGCGGTGCGGGCGGCGACGAGTGCCTCGCCGATCGCGACGCTGAGCGAGAGGCTGCCGCGGACGTACGACTGCTTGAGCTCGGCGCCGGACATCGCGTACTGCGCGGTGATCGCGGAGCACCCCATCTCGACCGTCGCGGTGCGGGCGAGCCGTTCCGCCCAGCGGTTGTCGACGGTGTCGAAGACGGCGGTGTTGCCCTTCTCGTCGGCGAGTGCCATCGGCGTGGCGCTGATCCCCGACAGGGTCGGCAGGACCATCTGCACCTCGGGGAAGGCGCGGCCCATGCCGTCGCCGTCGACGAGCGGCAGGCCGAGTTCGGCGGCGGCGACGATCGGGCTGGTCGAGTTGACGCCGCCGACCTCGATGCACGCGACGTGCGTCGGGGTGACGCCGAGGTGGGTGGCCAGGCTGCGGATCGCCTCGGCGAACTGCGCGCCGGACGGCAGCTTCTCGACCATGACGGTCGGTGCGCCGATCATCGCGACGTTGAGCACGACGGCGTCGTCGGGCAGGTCCTCGACCTGCACGACCGGCACGGGGCCGTGCTCGCGGACCGCGGCCTCGGCCAGCAGTCGGCCGATGTAGGGGTCTCCACCACCGCCGGTACCGAGGACGGCGGCGCCGCGGGCGAGCGCGGAGCAGTCCTCGCCGATCTCGGTGAGGGGACGGACGGTGGTCGCCGACGGACGCGTGTCCACGCCGGGTGCCGTCGCCGTCGTCGTCATCGGACCAGCGCCCCGAGTGCGAGGTCGCCGACGGCCTTGGCGCGGATGCGCGTGGCGTTGCCGGGCAGGTACGGGATCGGGACCTCGTCGAAGTCGACGATCGCGACACTGGACGGATCGGCTCCGGCGGCGACGGCGCGGTCGACGGCCTCCTGGCGGGCCTCGTCGACCACGGCGGAACGCCTGCCGTCGCTGATCGCGTAGACCTTGTCGACCTCGCCGGACACCTGCGCGATGGCGGCGCCGATCGCGTTGGCGACCGAGTGGTGCTCCGGCCGGTGCACCGTGCCGAGCCCGGGCAGGGTGTCGGGCAGCAGGACGGACCCGCCGCCCACGGCGACCACGGGCAGCGGGTCCGACGAGGTGCGCATGCGCTCCACGACGTCCGCGACGCGCTCGGCGATCACCGCGAGGGCCCGTTCGGCGACCTCGGCCGGCACCCCGGCGACACGGGAGACGTCCCCGATGGCGCCACGGCCACCGCGGACGGCCACATCGGTCGCGGTGAGGGTGTCGCCGCCGAAGACCAGGCCCTCCTGGGTGAGCCGGTAGCCGACCGAGTCCGGGCCGACCAGGGCGCCGTCCTCGCGGATGCGGGAGCCGCCCCCGATGCCGATCGACAGCACGTCGGGCATCCGGAAGTTCGTGCGGATGCCCGCGACCGCGACCTCACCGGTGGCCTCGCGCGGGAAGCCACCGGTCAGCACGCCGACGTCGCTCGTGGTGCCGCCGACGTCGACGACCGCGCAGGTGTCGAAGCCGGAGAGCACCGCGGCGCCGCGCATCGAGTTCGTCGGGCCCGAGGCGAACGTCGCGACCGGGTAGCGCCGGGCGTACTCGACGTCCATGAGCGTGCCGTCGTTCTGGCTGAGGAACAGGGGCGCGTCGATCCCGCTGCCGGCGACGGAGCCGGACAGACCGTCGACGATGCGGTCGGCGAGCTCGCGGAGCGCCGCGTTGATGATGGTGGCGTTCTCGCGCTCGAGCAGCCCGATGCGTCCGATCTCGCTCGACAGCGAGAACGCGACGTCCGGTCCGAGCTCGGCGGCCATGATCGCCTGCGCCCGCTGCTCGAACTCGTCGTTGATCGGGGAGAACACCGACGAGATCGCGATCGAGCGGATCCCGGCGGCACCGATGGCCTCGGCGTGCCGCTTCAGCTCGTCCGGGTCCAGCTCGGAGATGACCCGGCCGTCGAACTCGTGGCCGCCGTGCGCCAGGAACGCCCGTCCCTGCACGGCGCCGACGAGGTGTGCGGGCCAGTCGGTGAAGGGCGGCAGGGACGCGGTCGCCGGCAGGCCGAGACGGACGGCCGCGGTCGGGGCGAGCCCCCGGGCCTCGACGAGCGCGTTGATGAAGTGCGTCGTACCGATCATCACGCCGTCGATGTCCGCCGAGGTGAAGTCGCGCTGCTCGCGCAGGCCGGCCAGGGCGGCGACGATACCGGACGTGACGTCCTGGGTCGTCGACCGCTTCACGGCCGCGGCGACCGTGCTGCCGTCCATCAGGACGGCGTCCGTGTTCGTGCCGCCGACGTCGATGCCGATGCGCATGGGGTTCCCTTCGGGGTGGTGCTGTCGTGGTGCTGACGGAGTGCCGGTGGTGGTGCTGTCGTGGTGCTGTCGTGGTGCTGTGGTGGTGCCGGTGGTGGTGCTGACGACGGCGGTGCTGTCGTGGTGGTGGTGCTGACGGAGTGTCGGGCCGACCGTGCCGTGTCCGGGTCAGGGGGCCACGGCACGGCCGGCGACGAGGTGGCGGTCGGCAGGGGGCGCCGACCGCCGGCTTCAGGGCGCCGGTGCCGGCGCGGGTGCCGCCGTCGCGGCGTCGCTCGTCGTGCCGTCGCCGACCGCTGCCGGCGCGTCCTCGGTGCGGCTCACGCCGACCCCGCGGACCCATCCGGCCTTGCCGGCGATCACGTAGAGCACGAAGGCGATGACGACGGAGTTGATCGACGGGATGCCGATCGCGACGAAGTAGCCGACCAGTGCCGCGACCGCCCAGATGACGAGTGTCGCGGGGACCCACGTCGGGCTCGTGGCCGGCAGGCCCTCGCTCTCGCTGAGTTCACGGCGCCAGCGCTGCACGACGAAGTACTCGGCGATCATGATCCCCGCGATCGGCGGGAACACGACACCGAGCACGATGAGGAAGGGGGTGAAGGCGTCGAGGAACCCGACGGCGGCCAGCACCGACCCGACGATGCCGAGCACGAGGGTGACGACACCACGGTTCACCTTCCTGCCGAACACCACGTGGATGAAGTTCGTGACGCCGAGGCTCGAGCTGTAGATGTTCCAGTCGTTGATCTTGAACGTGCCGAGCAGGATCACGAGGATGCCGACCCAGCCGACGCTCGACGTGATGACGCGGGTGATGTCGGACGACCCGACGGCGTGGGCGAGCAGGACGCCCGCGAGCCCGATGACGTACTCCCCCAGCGTGACGCCGAGCGCGGTCTGCTTGACGACGTCGCCGACCGAGCGGTTGAAGCGCGTCATGTCGGGCGTGATGACCGCGCCGACGATGAAGCCTCCGGCGACGAGGGTGGTGCCCGCGACGAAGCTCAGCTCCGGGCCGGCCGGGGCCTTCGCGGCGAGCTCGGCGATCGAGTGCTGGCTCAGCTCGACGACGACCGCCCAGCCCACCAGGACCAGGAACAGCGGCACCGTGATGTTGGCGAGCCACTGCATGGAGTGGAAGCCGCGGAGCACGATCGCGGTGACGAGCAGGCCGAACACGAGTGACCACGCCCACGCCGGCAGGACCGGCAGGATCGCGACGAGCCCGGCGGCGGAGACGCCGGACTGGATGCCGAACCACCCGATCAGGCTCAGGCCGATCGCCAGGCCCACCAGTGCGGAGCCGGCCTTGCCGAACCCGGTCCACCGCGCGATCACGGAGGTGTTGAGGCCCTCGCGCATGCCGATGATGCCGACGAAGACCGACACGATCTCCAGGATCACGGCACCGAGGGTGATCGCCCAGAACGCCTCCCAGAAGCCCATGCCGAAGCCGAGCGTGGCACCGAGCAGGAACTGGGACAGGGCGGAGATCTGGCCGAACCGCTGCACCGCGACCTGGAACCAGCCGTAGCGGGCGGAGGCGGGGACGCGGGACAGGGAGTGGTCGTCGACGACGACGGACGGGGCTGGTGGTGCTGACGCTGCACTGGCCATCGGGTGCTCCTGGGGGACGGGGAGCCGGTCGGGGCGACCGGGTTGCGGCAACCGTAGTGACGTGACGGGAGCGGGTACACGTGCACGATGTCGTTACCGGCAGGTGAACCGGTGCACTCTGCACAGCGTCGTCCCTGGGAGCGTCGGGTGGCGCTGTCCGGCGTCGAACCCCGAACACGACGGAGGCCCGGGAACGACAGGACCCCGGGAACGACATGGGCCCGGGAACGACGAAGGCCCGGGAACGACGAAGGCCCGGGAACGACGAAGGCCCCGTCGCAGTGCGACGGGGCCTTCTCAGATGTGCGCTCGAAGGGACTCGAACCCCCAACCTTCTGATCCGTAGTCAGATGCTCTATCCATTGAGCTACGAGCGCATCCGGTCTTGCGACCGATGCTGGCCTTGCGGCCGTGGAAGACTCTACAACAGGTGCGGCGCGGAACGCCAATCGAGCCGCGCCGCACCGAGCCCTCGGCGTGTCGCGCCGTTCAGACCACGGTCGGCTCCTCGTCGAACACCTCGGCGAGGAACACCTGCAACGCCTGCCACGAGCGGCGGTCGGCGCGCTCCTGGTACTGCGCCCCGTGGTCCGGCGCATCGGTGCCCGGCACCGCGAACGCGTGCATCGCGCCGGCGTAGGTGGTGACCTGCCAGTCGACCGACGGCACCGCGCGCATCTCGTCCTGCCACTCGGCGACCGTCGTGTCCGGCACCATCGGGTCCGCTCCCCCGGTGAGCACGAGGAGCTTCGCCCGGATCGCGGACGCGTCCGAGGGCTCGTGCACGATCAGGCCACCGTGGAAGGACACTGCGCCGGCGAGGTCCGCACCGGTGCGCGCGAGTTCGATCGCGCCGGAGCCGCCGAAGCAGTACCCCATCACGACGATGCGGGAGTGGTCGACGTCGGGGTCCTCGCGCAGCCGGTCGAGCCCCGCGGTCAGCCGGGCGCGGAACAGCGGCAGGTCCTGGTAGAACGAGCCCGCGACCTCGCCGGCGGTGTCGTCGCCGGGACGGACGCCCTCGCCGTAGACGTCCGCACCGAAGGCGACGTAGCCGAGACGGGCGAGCATCGTCACCCGGGCCTCGACGTGCTCGTTGACGCCGTGCCAGTCGTGGATCACGAGGACGGCGGGGCGGGGCCCCGACACGGCGTGGTCCTTCGCCAGCACACCGAGGAGCGCGGTGCCCTCGTGGTCGTAGCGGACGGGCTCGACGCGGACGTCGGAGCCGGCGGGGACGGGGACGGTGGACAGGACGTCGTCGGTGGTCTTCACGTCACCGGACGCTACGCCGCGCGACCGGCAGACGGACGGGAGGCGCGTGGCGGCCCCGCCACGCGCCTCCCGTCCGGCACCGCGCCTCCCGCCGACGCGACGTCAGCAGTCGATGTTGTCCCAGCTGTCGGGACCGGCCGACCCGGCCGCGTACTCGTCGAGCGGCGCCTTCCCGTCGCGCCACGCACGCAGGAACGGCTCGACCACCTTCCACCCCTGCACCGCGCTGTCACCGCGCACCGACAGCGTCGCGTCGCCCTCGAGCACGCCGGCCAGGACCTCGCCGTAGGCGCTGAGCCGACCGGGGTTGAAGTTCACGGACAGCGCCGTGTGGTCGATCGTGTACGGATCGCCGGGACCGTTGACGTTGAGCTCGAGCTGCATCTCGTCCGGGGCGATCCAGATCCGCAGCTTGTCCGGTCGCTCGGCGCCGCTCAGCCCGTTCGGCACGTGCGGCGAGTCCTTGAAGGTGATGACGATCTCGCGACGCTGCTGCTCCAGCGCCTTGCCGGACCGCAGCGTGAAGGGGACGCCGGCCCAGCGCCAGTTCGCGACCTCGAGGGTGAGCTGCGCGAGGGTCTCGGTGCCGAGCGACGGGTCGACGCCGTCCTCGTCGACGTAGGACGGCAGCTCACGGTCGCCGATCGTCCCGGCGGTGTAGCGCGCACGCTTGCCCGCGGCGACGACGTCCTCGCCCCACGGCCGGACGGCGCGGAGGACGAGCTCCTTCTGCGTGCGGAGGTCGTCGGCGTCGATGGATGCAGGGGCCTCCATCGCGACGACGGCCATCACCTGCAGCAGGTGGCTCTGGATCATGTCGACCAGGGCACCGGCCTTGTCGTAGTAGCGCGCGCGGCCCTCCAGCCCGAGGGTCTCGTCGTAGACGATGTCGACGCGGTCGACGTGCGCCGACGACAGCAGCGGCTCGATGATGCGGTTCGCGAAGCGCAGCCCGAGCAGGTTGAGGACCGTGGAGCGGCCGAGGAAGTGGTCGACGCGGTGGATGCGCTCCTCGGGCAGGAACGAGTGCAGCAGGTCGTTGAGGTGCTCGGCGCTCTCGGCGTCGGTGCCGAACGGCTTCTCGAGCGCGAGCCGCGTACCACCGGGCAGGTCGAGGTCCTTGAGGACGGCGCAGCTCTTCTCGGTCACGGCCGGCGGCAGCGCGAAGTAGATCGCCGGGTCGTGGTGGCACGCGTCGAGCAGGGCCCCCAGGTCGTCGGCGTCGGTGACGTCGGCCTTGCGGTAGGTCGAGGCCTCGATGACCTCGACGAGCCGCCGGCTGAGCTTCTCGCCGCCGTCGTGCGCGCCCTCGTCCTCCTCGTTCTTCGACGCCTGCGCGTTCTCGAAGGACGTGCGCACCTGCTCCTTCCAGTCGTCGTCCGAGATGTCCTCCACGCCGGCCCCGACGAGCTGGACGTCCCAGTCGTCCTTGACCTCGAGGAGGGTGGCGAGACCGGGCAGCAGCAGTCGCTTGGACAGGTCACCGCTGGCTCCGAGGATGAGCAGGCTGGTCTGGAGGCTCGACATGCCCCCGACCGTACTCACGCGTTCCGGCTCGTGGCCGGGTTGCGTCGGTACGGTGGGGCGAGTCCGGCGCGAGGGAGCACCATGAGCAGTGGGTACGGAGGGCGACGCATCCGCGTCGCCGTGGTCGGCACCGGGATGATCGCGGGGGTGCACGCCCGTGCGGCACGGGCCGCGGGCGCCGAGGTCGTCGGGGTGCTCGGCCGGACGCCGGCACGGTCGGAGCAGGTCGCCGCACAGCTCGACGTGCCCCGCGGCTACGCCTCGCTCGACGAGGTGATCGCCGACGCCCCCGACGTCGTCCACGTCTGCACGCCGAACGACCAGCACCACCCGCAGTCGCTCGCGGTCGTCCGCGCCGGGATCAACGTCGTGTGCGAGAAGCCGCTCGCGATCAGCGCCGAGCAGGCCGCCGAGCTGGTCGCCGCAGCCGACGAGGCCGGCGTCGTCGCGACCGTGCCGTTCGTCTACCGGTACCACCCGGTCGTCCGGGAGATCCGTGCCCGCATCGCCGCCGGTGAGCTCGGCCGATTGCTCGCCGTGCACGGCCACTACCTGCAGGACTGGATGCTCGACGAGGACGCCTCGAGCTGGCGGGTGGACGCCGGTGCCGGCGGGGTGTCCCGGGCCTTCGCGGACATCGGCTCGCACTGGTGCGACCTGGTCGAGTTCGTGACCGGCGACCCGTTCGCCGCGGTGAGCGCCGCGACCGACATCGTCTACCCGACCCGTCCGGCTGCCTCCGGGCCGTCGTTCTCCGGCTCGCCGGACCCCGACCCGGTGGCGGACGCCGGGCAGCGGGCCGAGGTCACCACGGAGGACACGGCCGTCGCGACCTTCCGCACCGGCACCGGGCGCATCGGCAACGTCGTCGTCTCGCAGGTCGCGGCCGGGCGGAAGAACCGGCTGTGGTTCGAGGTCGACGGCACCCTCGGGTCGGCGGCCTTCGACCAGGAGCAGCCCGAGGCGGCGTGGTTCGGCAACGAGCGCGGCGCCCAGATCGTGGTGCGCGACCCCTCGCTCGGGTTCCCCGACCAGCGTCGGCTGGCGGTCGTGCCGGCCGGGCACCCGCAGGGGTACCTCGACGCCTTCGCGGCGTTCGTCGCCGACACCTACGCGGCGGTCCGGGCGGAGGGCGACCGTTCGGCGTGGCCCGAGGGGCTCCCCACGTTCGCCGACGGTGCTCGTGCGGCGTCGGTCATCGAGGCCGTCGTCGCCAGCGCGGCCGACGGGACGTGGCGTCCCGTCGCCTGACGTCCCCCGGGCGACCTGAGCGTGTACAGGAACCGCCGAGCACGGTGGGTGCATGAGCACGACCGTGAGCGACTTCGTCATCGACCGCATCAAGGCATGGGGCGTCTCGCGCGTCTTCGGCTACCCCGGGGACGGGATCGGTGCGTTCGACGGGGCGCTCGGCAAGGCCGACGGCAGCGAGCGCGAGCTCGAGTACGTCCGCCCGACGCACGAGGAGATCGCCGCGCTGATGGCGACCGCGCACGCCAAGTTCACCGGCGAGGTCGGGGTCTGCGTCGCGACCTCGAGCCCCGGCGCGTTCCACCTGCTCAACGGGCTGTACGACGCGCAGATGGACAACCAGCCGGTCGTCGCGATCGTCGGGCAGCAGGGCCTGGCGTCGATCGGGTCGTTCACGCAGCAGGAGTCGAACCTCGAGCGCGTGTTCGCCGACGTCGCCTGCTACGTGGAGACCGTCGCCACGCCGGACGCGGTCGGCGTCGTGGTCGACACGGCGTTCCGGACGGCGATGCTCCGGAAGCAGCCGGCGGTCGTCGTGCTCCCCCACGACGTGCAGGCGATGGCGTACGAGGCCCCGGCCGCCGAGCACTGGGTGTCCCGGTCGAGCGACGTCGCCCCGTCGACCCGGATCGTGCCGCCGCAGGACCAGATCGCCCGCTTCGCCGAGATCCTGAACGCCGGGGAGCGCGTGACGTTCCTCGTCGGAGCCGGCGCCCGTGGTGCCACGGACCTGGTGCTCGAGGCCGCAGAGAAGACCGGCGCCGGCATCATCACCGCCCTGCGCGGCAAGGACGTCGTGCCCTCCGACGTGCCGTACCACACGCAGCAGGTCGGGCTCCTCGGCTCGCGCCCGAGCCTGACCCAGATCAAGGAGTGCGACACGATCGTGCTCCTCGGCTCGAACTACCCCTACGGCGAGTACCTGCCCGCCTCCGGTCAGGCCCGCGGCGTGCAGGTCGACATCAAGCCCGAGCAGATGGGCCTGCGGTACCCGACCGAGCTCAACCTGTGGGGCGACGTCGGTGCGACGCTGCAGGCGGTCATGCCGCTGCTGCGCGACAAGCAGGACACCGCGTGGCAGGACAAGCTCGCCGGCGAGATGCGTGAGTGGGAGGCGGAGATGCACCGCCAGGCCGAGGTCGCGTACGACGACGGCGTCAACCCACGACGCGTCATCCGCGCCGTGAACGAGCGCCTGCCCGAGGGCGTCACGGTCACCTGCGACGCCGGGACCACCGCCGACTGGTACGGCCACCACATCCGGCTGCGCCGCGGTATGCACGGCGACATGTCCGGACGGCTCGCGACGATGCTCGCGGCGATGCCCTACGCCGTCACGGCGAAGTTCGCCTTCCCGGACGCCCCGGCGGTGTGCACCATCGGCGACGGAGCCTTCCAGATGCTCGGCATGAACGAGCTCATCACGGTGAAGAAGTACATGGCCCAGTGGCCGAACCAGCAGCTCGTGATCGTGGTCATGCACAACGACGACCTCGGCCAGGTGTCGTGGGAGATGCGGACCGAGGACGGCAACCCGATGTGGTCCGGGTCGCAGGACGTCGAGTCGATGGACTACGCCGGGTACGCCCGGCTGCTCGGCTTCGAGGGCATCGCGGTGCACGGTGACGACGAGGTCGAGGCAGCCGTGGAGCGGGCGTTCGCCAACCCCGGGGTCACGCTCATCGACGCCTACGTCAGCCGCAACGTGCCGCCGCTGCCGCCGCACATCACCGCCGAGTACGCGGTGAACACCGCGAAGAGCCTGCTCAAGGGCGACCCGGCGGAGATCGGCGTCATCAAGGACTCGGCGAAGGCCATGGCCGCCGAGGCCGTCGAGCGGGTGAAGGGCGCGCTGGGCCGGGACTGACGCCGATCCCGCCGTGGTTGTCCCCCGAACGGGAGGAACGTCCCCCGTGGTGTGAACACCACGTGACGTGTTGCGGCAACCCCTGGCGCGTCGGCTGTGGGAGTTCATAGGTTCTTGCGGTGATGAACGCTCACACTCCCCCGCGTCGCCGGCGCCTGGCCGGGGCCTCCGCCCTGGTCGCCGCCGGCGTCCTCACCGCCCTGACCGTCCCGTCCGCCGCCCTCGCCGCCGAGGGCGACACCACGATCGACCTCTACAACGTCAACGACTTCCACGGCCGCATCGCGCAGTCGATCTCGAAGGACTCCGCCGGTGCTCCGGCCCCGCGGGACGGCGACGCCGCCGGTGCCGCGACCCTCGCCGGTGCACTCGAGCAGCTCCGGGGTGCCGATCCCTCGACGTCCGCCTTCGTCAGCTCCGGCGACAACATCGGCGGCTCGACGTTCGAGTCCTTCATCCAGGACGACCAGCCCACCATCGACGTCCTCAACCAGATGGACCTGTCGGTCAGCGCCATCGGCAACCACGAGCTCGACAAGGGCCAGGACGACCTGCGCGACCGCGTGATCGGCGGCCAGGGCGAGGGCGTCCGCGCGGCGCAGTGGGACTACGTCTCCGCGAACATCCTCGACTCGGCCACGGGCGAACCCGCGTTCCAGCCGTACTCGATCCAGGAGATCAGCGGCAAGCGCGTCGGGTTCATCGGCGCGACGGTCGACCTCGTCGGCCAGGGACTCGTCGCTCCGGACGGCATCGCCGGACTGGAGATGGGCGACATCACGACCGAGGTGAACAAGGTCGCGGCGCAGCTCACCGACGGTGACACGGCGAACGACGAGGCCGACGTGCTCGTCCTCCTCGTGCACGACGGCGCCGAGTCCCCCGCCGAGGTCGCGCCCGGCGACGACTCCGACTTCGCGCGCGCGGTCCACGGCGTCACGCCGAAGGTCTCGGCGATCCTGTCCGCCCACACGCACCAGACGTACGCCTACTCGGTCGTCCCGACCGGCGGTACCGTCGCCCGCCCCGTGATCCAGACCGGCTCGTACGGCTTCAACCTCGGTCACGTCGAGCTCACGGTCGCCGCGGACGACACGGTGACCGCGGCGACGCCCGAGAACCTGCGCCTGGTCGACGGCACGTACACGCCCGACCCCGCCGTGCAGACCACGGTCGACGCCGCCGTGCAGGAAGCCGACCGCCTCGGCGCCGTCGAGCTGGGCACGGTGGACCGCGACCTCCAGCGCGCCGTGCAGTCGAACGGGTCGGAGAACCGCGGCGGCGAGTCCACCCTCGGCAACTTCGTCGCCGAGGTGCAGCGTGACCAGACGCAGCGCCAGGGCTCGCAGATCGCCTTCATGAACCCGGGCGGTCTCCGCGCGGACATCGCCTCCGGCGCGGTGACGTACAAGGAAGCGGCGGTCGTCCAGCCCTTCGCGAACACGCTCGTCGTGCTCGACCTGACCGGCGACCAGATCCGGCGGGCGCTCGAGCAGCAGTGGCAGCCGTCGACCGCGAGCCGCCCCTTCCTCAAGCTCGGCGTCTCCGAGGGCTTCAGCTACACCTACGACCCGCTGGCCACGGCCGGCGAGCGCATCACGGGCATGACCCTCGACGGTGACCCGATCGCGTCCGACCGCACCTACAAGGTCACGGTGAACTCGTTCCTCGCGACCGGCGGAGACAACTTCGCCGCCTTCAAGGACGCCGCCGCGAAGCAGGACAGCGGCACGGTCGACCTCGAGGCGCAGGTCCAGTACTTCCGAGCACACCCGACCGTCGCGGTCCAGGAGGACCAGCGGGCCGTCGGCGTCCGGGTCTCCGAGGCACCTGCCGGCGGCTTCGGCCCCGGCGACGACGTCCGCATCGACCTGTCGTCCCTGACCTTCAGCAACGCGGCCGACCAGGGCGGCACCGTCTCGGTCAGCGCCGGTGGCCAGGAGCTCGCGTCCGCCGAGGTCGACACGACGGTCGTCGACACCACCGACGAGCAGGGTCGCGCGACCCTCGCGTTCACCGTGCCGGGCACGCCTGCCGCGGACACGGAGCCGACGGCCGTTCCGACCGCTGCTGCCCGCGCCGCCGCCCCGACCGCGACGACCGACCAGCCGCTCGTCCTCACCCTGCCGAACGGGCAGACCGTGACCCTCGCCGTGACGGTCCCGGTCGAGACGGCCGTCGAGCCGGAGCCGGGCACCGGCGAGCCGACCGACCCGGGTACCCCCGGTCCCGGCCAGCCGGGCAGCGGCGACACCGACGGCGACGGCAGCGCGGGCGGTGCCGACGGCGCGGGCACCGGTGTCGTGGACGCCGACCGACCGGACGCCGCTCGCGGCGACCTGGCGTTCACCGGCGCCGACCTGGTGTTCCCGGGCATCGCCGCCGGCGTCCTGCTGCTCGCCGGCGCCGTGGCGCTGGTGCTCGCACGCCGGAAGCGCGCCGTCGAGGACGGGCCGGTCCTGACGGACTGACACCGCGCCTCCCGGCCGACAACGCGACGGGCCGTCCCACCTGGTGGGGCGGCCCGTTCCGCTGTCCGATCCCAGAACGGGACTGCTCAGGGGCAGTCCCGCGAGGTACGCTCCCCCTGTCGCATCGCGATGCGTCGCGCCGGGTCGTCCCCCCAGGGGGCGGGCGGTGGTTCCGTCCGCCGGACTCCGCGGCGCGGGTGCTCTCCGTCTCCAGGGAAACGACGGAGGGCACCCACCTCGACTCCCGCCGGGGTCAGTGGAAGAGCTGCTCCCCGATGTACGAGCCCTTGCGGGGTGCCGGCGGCACGGCGAACACCCCGGACCCGATGTGCGACACGTACTCGTTCAGGCGGTCGGACGCACCGAGCTTCCGCTGCAGCCGCGTGACGTGCTCCGGGTCGTTCACGTACGCCGCGAAGAGCAGGCCGGCGTCGAGCTGCCCGTACTGGTTCAGCCCGTCGGTGTAGTTGTACCCGCGGCGCAGGATCTTCACGCCGCCGTTGTTCTCGTGCGCCGCGAGGGCGACGTGGGAGCGCGGGTCGATCGCGGTCCCGCCGTCCGCGTCGGTGCCGTGCGGCGCCCGGGCGTGGAAGTCCGGCGTCGTGTGCTCCGACCCGCCGGAGAGCGGCGCGCCCTCGACCTTCGTCCGGCCGAACACCCGCTGCTGGTCGGAGACGACGTCGGCGTCCCAGGTCTCCAGGTTCATGCGGATCTTCCGCACCACCTGGTACGTGCCACCGGCCATCCAGTCGGCTCCGCGGCCGAGCCACACGAACCGGTCGTACTCGTCGTCCGTCGTGACGTTCCGCGTCCCGTCCTTGAACCCCATCAGGTTGCGCGGCGTCGACTGCGTCGGACCGGCCGAGGCGCGGCCGAACCCGATCACGGTCCACCGCACGGTCGCGGTGCCGCGAGCCATCCGGGCCAGGTCGCGGACCGCGTGGTACGCCACCTGCGGGTCGTCGGCGCAGGCCTGCAGCGACAGGTCGCCGCCGGTCAGCTGCGCGTCCAGGTCGTCGCTCGGCAGCGGCGGGATCGCGGCCAGGTGCGCCGGACGCTTCGCGGCGAGGCCGAAGCGCTCGTCGAAGACGCCGGGCCCGAGCCCGACGGTGACGGTCAGTGACGCCGGGCCGAGGTCGAGCGCCTCGCCCGTGTCCGCTCCCACACCGTCGCCGTGGACGGGTTCGACGCTGCCGATCGTCCGGCCGGCCTGCAGCTGCGCGATCGCGGCCGACCAGCGGGCGAGCAGGACCTGGAGCTCGGTCGCGGTGGACGCCGTCAGGTCGAACACCATGAAGACGCAGTGCCGCTGCGGCGTCGTGCGGATCCCGCCCTGCGGCTGCCGGGCGGCGGTCGCGTAGAACGGGACCGACTGCGACAGGTCGACGGACTCGTCGCCGTTCGCGGCCGCGGTGAAGGGGTCGACCCCGGTGGCGGCGGCCGACCCGGCGACACCCGCGACGGCGCCCACGCCCGCACCGGCGGCCGCGAGCCCGGCACCGATCAGCCCGCGGCGGGAGAACCGGGAGTCGTTCACGCCGTCGCGACCTTCTCGGCCAGACGCGAGAGCGGGTCCTGCAGCGCCTGGACCTGCTGCGAGATGCGGTTGGCGTCCTTCGCCTTCGCGGCGTCGTCCCACGTGGCGAAGCCGCCGAGCGAGTCCGCGTCGCGGAAGCCGTCCATCAGTGTGTTCGTCGTGTCGAACTGCGTGGCGATCTGCTTCGTCAGCGCCGGGTCGACCTTCGTCAGGCCGGGCTTGAGGTACGCGAAGGCCTGTCGGGCACCCTCGACGTTCGCGGCGAGGTCGACGAGGTCGATGTGGCTGTACGCCTCCTCCTCGCCCGTGATCTTGTTCGACTGGACCTCCTCGAGCAGCCCGGCCGCGCCGTTCGCCAGGTCCTCGGGCTTGTACTCGATCGACGGCACGCGCTTCGCGAGGAGCTCGACGTCGGCGGTCAGTGCGGCCGCGGTCTCCTTCGTCGACGCGGTGATGGCGCCGGCCTGGAACAGGTCCTTCTCGACGGCGTGGAAGCCGCTCCAGCCGACGGCGTCGTCGAGGTTCGACGCGCGCATGTCGATCAGGTAGTCGAGGTTGCCGGCGTTGTCGGTGGCCGAGAAGCCCTTCTTGACGAAACCGTCGACGTCGCTCTCGACGTGCTCGTAGAACGGACGGGCCGCCGCGTAGTCGCGCTTCGCCGCGTCGAGGTCACCGGCGTCCACGTCGTGCTGCAGCTGCTGCACGGCCGCCACCATGTCGGTGACCTGGCCGTCGACGTAGGTCGCGTAGCCCTTCGCGCCGTCGGCGAGCAGGGTGGCCGCGCTGCTGTTCGCGGTCGACGCGGCCTTTCCGGTGACGGTGAGGTCGGTGAGCTCGTGCTCGGCACCCGGGCAGTAGACCTGGTACTCCCCACCGCTCAGCGTGGCGGTGAAGCGGACGGCGTCGAGCCCCGGGGCGAGGTTCTCCTTCTCGCCGAGGATGCGCTGGTCCTGCAGGAGCTCCACCTCGGTGATGGCGGTGGACGACTCGTTGTGCACCGTGAACGTGACGGGGCCCGCGGGGACCTTCGTGGTCGACACGGCGCAGGCGTCGGAGCCGTCGTTCGTCAGGGTGATGGTGACACGCGAGAGCTTCCCGGTGCTGCTCGAGCTGTCGTCGGCGGGCGACCCCGTCGAGCAGCCGGTCAGGGCGAGGGCGGTGACGGTGCCGAGAGCACCGAGGACGATCAGGGGGCGGGCGGCCAGGGGGTGGGCGGCGCGGGGGCGGGCGGTCCTACCGAACGGCATGGTCGAGGCTCCTTGCAGGGACGTCGGCGGGCGGTCCGCGCGACGGGTCGGTTCCGGGGGTGGTGGTCGGTGGGGCGACGGCGCGCCGACGGTCGCGGAGGGCGAGCAACGCCTGTGCGGCGGCGGCGACGGCGAGCGCGATCGGCAGCCAGGTGCTCCAGAGCCGCAGCTCGGCAGCGCGGGTGTGCGCCGCGGCCAGGTCCGCGGCCGCGCGGTCGACGCGGTCGGTCGGCACCGCCCACACCGTGCGTTCCAGCGTGGTGGTCCGGGCGGCCGGGAGGCCCCCACCGCGCAGTGTGAGCACGTCGCGTTCCGAGCGGGTCGCGTCCAGGACACCCCCACCGACGGTGGTCAGGGTGACGGTCTCGCGGACGGACCAGCGGGCCGTGAACGGCCCGGGGTCCGTGCTCGGCGAGATGCCGACGGGGACCCGGCCGAAGAGGCCGACGAGGTCGTCGAGCGTCAGCGAGGTGGGGCGGCCGGCGACCGGGACGTCCTCGGTGACCTGCCAGCGGTCGGCGGCGACGCCGGAGCGGGTCACGCGGCGGTGGGCCGACGCGGGGAGGGTGCGTCGTGCCTCCCGGCCGGTGCCGGAGACGCGCAGGACTGCTGCCGGACCGTCGACGTCCGCCGTGACGGACCGTGCGTCACCGGTGACCGCCGTCGTGCGCGGCAGGTCGACGTCCGTGCTCGGGACGACCAGGGCGAGGACGACGGCCGTGGCCGCGAGCCCGGCGGCGACCGCCGCGCGGACCACCGGGACGCGGGCCGGCGACGGACGCCAGCGGCGCGGCCAGACCGCGACGGCGAGGACGGGCACGACGTAGAGGAACCAGCCGAGCACCTCGATCATGCGCGGATCGGCGGGGATCCCGAGGACGCCGGTGACGAGGGCGCCGCGGAGCGACCCGTTGGGGGCGAGCCACCTGAGGTCGACCGTGCGCTGCTGGCCGATGACGAGCCACCCGGCCTCGTGCGCGTGCCGCAGTGCGGTGAGCACGAGGCCGCCGGCGACGAAGACGAGGAAGACGCCGGTACCGGTGAAGAACCGGCCGAGGTCGAGGCGGACCCCGCCGGTGTAGATGCCGTACCCGACCGCCACCGCGACCGCGATGCCGATGACGGCACCGACGGCTGCCGTGCCGGTGTCCGACGACGCCTGGAAGGTCGCGAGGAGGAAGACCGAGGTCTCGAACCCTTCCTTGAGGACCGCGAGGAACGCCATGCCCACCAGCGCCCAGGCGGTCCCCCGTCCGAGCGCCGCCGACGCACTGGCCTGCAGGTCCCGCGACAGCGTGCGCGCGTTCGTGCGCATCCAGACGATCATCCCGGTGACGAAGACCACGGCGACGGCTCCGATGACCGTCTCCATGCCCTCCTGCTGGGCCTGGGGCAGTGCCTGCTCGACGAGCTGCAGACCGAAGCCGACGGCGATGCTCAGCGCGACGGCGAGCCCGACGCCGGCCCACATCGGGGCGAGGGGCGCGCGGTTGCGACGGAGGAACGCGGCGATGATGCCGACGATGAGCGTCGCTTCGAGGCCTTCGCGGAGGCCGATGACGAGGGTGGCGATCATGGCGAAGGTGAGGCTAACCTAACCAGCGTTCGGCCCGCCACTCCGGCGACGTGGGGTTTGATTGTTCTCATGAACGTGCTGACCCCGGAGGCCCTGGCGTCGGTCACCAACGTGCTCGACCTCGCCGGCGTGTTCGCCTCGGCACTGCTGGGCGGCTCGCTCGCACGCACGATGGACTTCGACCTGTTCGGCTTCCTCGTCGTCGGCTTCGTCTCCGGCCTCGGCGGCGGCATGCTCCGCGACACCCTGCTGCAGAACGGGCCGCCCGTCGCGCTCGTCGACCCGCTCTACCTGCCCGTGGCGATCGCCGGCGCACTGGTCGCGTTCTTCGTGTCGTTCTCGGAGCTCACCTGGGACCGACTGTTCACCGTGCTGGACGCCGCCGTCATCGGCTTCTGGTCCGTGGTCGGGGTCCAGCGGACCTTCGACGCCGGTCTCGGCTGGCCCGCCGCGATCATCATGGGCACCATCACCGCGGTCGGCGGCGGGGCGATGCGCGACCTGCTGCTCCGTCGCGTGCCCGCGGTGTTCGGCGGGAACGCGCTCTACGCCACCGTGGCCGTCGCCGCGTCCGCGGTGATGGTGGTCGCCTCGTACCTCGGATCGCCGTCGATCGGCATCATCGCCGCGATCGTGCTGTCGCTCGGGCTCCGGTACGGGGCCGTCAAGCGCGGCTGGGGGCTGCCGAACGGTCGCGAGTGGCAGCCGAAGTCGACGCTCGGCGCACTGCTGCAGCGCGGGCGACGGCTGCGCCCCGACGCGATCCGGCTGCTCCGTCGACCCGGACGCCGAACCGGCGACGGGGCCGTCCGCAGCGACCGGGACACGCCCGACGGCGTCTGACGAGCCACGGTCGGCTCCCCGTCAGCGCCCCGTCAGCGCCCCGGCCGGTGCCTCGGTCGGTGCCTCGGTCAGCGCCTCGGCACGGGCTCCGGTCGGTGCCCGGGCACGCCGGTGGTGCACCGTCCGGACGACGCACGACCCCGTCGCTGCAGCGGCCTGCCGCGGTACGATCGCTCCCGCCGGGTACCGACCCGGTGACCACCGTCCTCGACGCACCGACACGACCCGAACGTGGCGGTCCACTGAGCGACGGGGCCGGGGGCTTCGCTGGTGCCGCGCGTGATCACGACGCGCGGCGCGGCAGGTCTCCGAGGGTCGCACCGGACCGGGTGCGGCACGGCCCGTGCGCCACCGACGCGCGGGGATCGACAGGACGGCGCACCACCGTCCACGACGACGATCACGGACCAGGACCCATGCGCGACGACGCTTCCTCCCCCAACCCCCGGACACCCCGCGCCGAGGTGCGCGAACGACTGCTCGTCGCCGGAGCCGACGTCTTCGCCGAGTCCGGCGTGCACGGCGCCCGGCTCGACGACGTGGCCGCTCGCGCCGGCTTCAGCAAGGGCGCCGTCTACTCGAACTTCACGTCGAAGCAGGACCTCGTCGCCCAGGTCATGCAGCGATCGACGAACCGGATCCTCGCCGCGCTCCAGGAGGTCGTCCACGAGGACGTCGCCGCCACGAGCATCGCCGAGGTCGTCCGGGCGGCGTTCGGGCGGTACGACCAGGGTCGGCAGTTCGCCCTCGTCTCGGAGCTCCGGGGCTACGCACTCCGCGACCCGGAGTTCATGCCCGAGTTCGTCCGGCAGCGGCGCGAGCTGCAGGACGGCGTGCTCGACCTGGTCCGGTCGTGGTTCGGGGCGCACCCCGAGGTCGAGCCGGGCATGCCGCTCGAGGACTTCGCCACGCTGCTCATCGGCGCGAACACCGGGATCGTGTTCGACGGTCCCGCCCTGCCCGGGGTGAACCCCGGCGACGTCATCGCGAGCCTGGTCGACGCGGTCGTGCGCCCGCGGCGCTGACGCGGCCGCGGCCGCGGCGCCGCCGCCTGCGCGCCGGCGCGGCAGGGCGCATGCGCCCGGCGCGGCGGGGCGCGAGCAGCCGTCCGCACAACCGGAAGCACGTCGCGCCACGCGATTCCGCGGCGCGACGTGCTCGCCGTTGTGCGCGAGCACGCCACACCACGCCCGGCCCGGCGCGGCCGCACCAGGCCCGGGCCGGCACGGCCGGCACGGCCGGCACGGCCGGCACGGCCGGCACGGCCGGCACGGCCGGCACGGCCGGCACGGCCGGCACGGCCGGCACGGCCGCGGCGGCCGCGGCGGCCGCGGCCGTGTCCCGCCGCGGCCGTCCGCACAACCGGAAGCACGTCGCGCCACGCGATTCCGCGGCGCGACGTGTTCCCCGTTGTGCGCGAGCACAACCGAAAGCACGTCGCGCCACGCGATTCCGCGGCGCGACGTGCTCGCCGTTGTGCGCGAGCACGCCACACCACGCCCGGCCCGGCACGGCCGGCGCGTAGCCGCCGCGCGGCGGCTAGGCCGTGCGCCGGCGCTGCCGGCCCTCGTGGGACCACGCGGACGAGGGCAGCAGGCTCGGCGGGAACAGCCGCGCCCGGACCACGCGCGCCCGCGGGACGGACGCGTCGAGGGCGACACGAGCCTCCAGGACGGCCCGCCGGAGTGCTGCAGTGTCCACGCCCGCCGCACCGTCCGCGGCGAAGCGCTCCAGGTCGACCGCATCGACGATGCTCGTCAGGTGCGGGAGCACGCTCGCGGGGACGGTCCCGACGAGCCGACCGCGCACCGCACGCGCCGTCCGCGCTGCTGCGGCGGCGTCACCCGGCGGCGCGAGCCCCGGTGCGTACCCGTGGTCGGCGACGTCGTCGAGCACCTCGCGCCAGGCCTGCAGTGCGGGCGAGCGTCCCGCCTGCACCGCGGCGAGCCGTCGGCGCCGACGCACCACACGGACGGCCCTGGGTGCGACGAGCACCGCCAGCAGGAGCAGCAGTCCGACCACCAGGCCGGCGGCACCGGGTCCGGCGCCGCCGCCCGTCGTGGCCGCCGCGCCCGCTCCGGTCGAGGCGGAGGGTGTCGGGGTGGGCGAGGCCTCGGCGGGAGCGGTCTCCCCCGGCGCCGGCAGCGGCGTCTCCGACGGGGCCGGAGCCGGCGTCGCCGACGACTCGGTCCCCGCCTGCGCTGCGGCGTCGGAGCTCGGGGTCGGCTCGAACGACACCCAACCGGCGCCACGGATGTACAGCTCGGGCCACGAGTGCAGCTGTCGGTTCGAGACGGTGTACTCGCCGTCCTCCGTCTGGTCGCTGCTCGCCCGGTACCCGACCGCGATGCGCGACGGGATCCCGAGCGTCCGCGCCATCACGGCCATCGACGACGCGAAGTGCACGCAGTACCCCTGGCGCACGCGCAGGAACGTGTCGATCACGTCCATGCTGTCGCCGTCGTAGCCCTGCTCGACGGGGGCCGTCTCGGAGTAGGTGAAGAGGTCGCTGCGGAACCACTGCTCCAGGGCACGCGCCCGGGCGTAGTCGTTCGGCAGCCCGCCGGCCACCCGCTGGGCCGCCGCCCGGATGTCACGTGGCAGGTCCTCGGGCAGTGCCAGGTCGGTGCGGAGCTGCGTCTCGCTCGGCGCCGTGAACCCGCGGCCGTCGGTGCGCCCGAGGATCCCGCTCGCGGCGATCGCGTCGAGGTACTCCCCCGACCAGGTCGAGGCGCCGAAGACCTGGTAGGTCGAACCGCGCTGGGTCACGGGACCGGTCGACCGGACCGTGCTCGAGTCCCCCATCCAGCGCCACTGCGACAGGTCGAGGTTCGTCGACTGCGACTCGAGCGACACCGCGCCGCCGGGCACGGGCAGGTAGTTGCTCGACAGCCCGGTGATCCGCACGGTCAGGTCGCCGCGGCTCGCCAGACGGGGGTTGATCCCGACCGCCCACTGCTGCTGGTCCGCGGTCTCCGCGGTGCTGGCGTCGGTCACGGTCGGCACCCAGTCGCCGGTGCCGAACTCGTCGAGGTCGGCGAGCTTGAGGTACTCCGGCTGCCCGTCGGCGGTGCGGTAGCGGAACACCTCGAGCTCGTTCGGCTGGCGGAGGTCGCGGCCGAGCTCGAGCAGCGTGCCGGGACGACCGGGCTGGATCGGGGCCTGCAGCGCGCCCGTCACGCCGGACAGCCAGCTGGCGTTGATCGGGACGAGCACCGGGAGCCCCACGGCGACGACGAGCCCGATCGCGCCCACCACGGCGGCCGGGAACGCCCGTTGCACCGGTCGGACGGACAGCCAGAGGAGCCCGAGGAACGCCGCCCCCACCAGGACGACGAGCACCGGCGAGGCGGGCTCGCCCGTGACGACACCGGGGACGATGAGCACGACCAGCGCGGGCACGGCCGCGAGCGCGACGGTCGGCGCGATCGCGGCGAGGAACAGGGTCACCCCGGCCACCCAGGCGATCGCGACGGTGACGATCAAGCGGATCGCGTCGCTCTGCGGCAGCGGCGCGGGGTTGAGCCGGATCGCGGCGAGCGCCTCGCCGAGGGCTCCCTCGCGGTCGAGCCAGCCGAGGGGGTGGACGTCGTTGACGACCGCGGCGACGCACGACCCGACCACCAGCGTGGCGACGAGGGCGATGAAGCGCACGCCCGGAGCGCGACGGCGGACGGCGAGGACGACGGCGACGAGCACCGCCGTGAAGACGACGCCGGACAGCCACCAGGCGGTGCCCTGCACGAGCGGACGCATCGCGAGCGCCGCGATGAGGACCGGCAGCGGTGCCAGGGCGACGACCCACGGTCCCGGGGCGTCGTCGCGTTCGGCCGGACGCTCGGGGCGGCCGCTGCGCGTGGGCGTCCTGACGCGGTCGGCCGTCGAGGTCCCGCTCACCGGGTGCTCCCGTGCGCCTGCGCGCCCGCGACGGGCACGACCAGGGTCCGCCAACCGGCACGGTCGAGGATGCCGCGCACCACGGGGTCGGGCGGGACGATGGTCGCGAGGATGCCGCGACTGGAGCCGCTCGTCGCGGCAACGAGTTCGGCGGCCTGCTCGGCGGTGCACCGGCCGGTGACGACGGCGGTCATGCCGTGGACGTCGCGACCGTGCACGTCGGACAGGACCTCGGTGACCGGGCGGGCGTCCGAACGGACCCGGACGTCGGCGAGTCCGACGAGCAGGTCCGTCAGGCTGCCGACGTCGCCGGTGTGCCGTCCCGCGCCCGGGCCGTCGTCGCTCACGAGCACCACGCGCGACGTCCGCGCGCTGAGGGCACGGGCGACGCTCGCGGCGACGACGACGGCGTGCTCGAACGCGGCGTCGCCACCGAGGTCGCTCAGTTCCGCGAGGTCGTCGCGGCCGAGCGCCTGGTAGGACTCTCGGCGGAGGTCGATGGCGATGACGGCCTCCGGCGGCTGCGCCTGCGTGGTCTGGCGGACGTGGAGTTCGCCGCGTCGGGCGCTCTGTGCCCAGTGCACGCGGCGGATCGGGTCGCCCTGCCGGTACGGCCGGAGCTCGCTGTCGTCGGCGGAACCGCCCTGACCCACACGGCCCTCGTCCGCCGAGACGGCACCCGCGAGCGCTCCGGTGTCGATGGCACCGAGGGTGGTGGATGCGGGGACGATCACGACCTCCTCGGCGGGGACGACCGGCCGGTCGATGCGCAGCAGGCCGAAGGGGTCCTCGACGCGGATGGTCACGGGGCCGACCAGCGTGCGGCCCCGGTGCATCGCGAGGGCCTCGACGTCGAGCACCGCCGGGGGCTCGTTCGGGCCGACCAGGGCGTAGGTCTGCGCGTCGGACACGCTCGCGAGGGCGTCCTCGAGCTGCTCCCGCACCAGCAGGGTCGTCCGCGGCCCGATCGGCAGCGACGTCCCCCGCAGGGTGATCCGCTCGCGGTGGACCTCACCGACCTGCACGACCGAGCGGGCGGTCGACCGGGTCGCACGCAGCGGCGCCGCGACGACGAGTGCCATGACGATCCCGAGCACGAGCAGCACGAGCAGCAGGAGCCCGGCGGAGACGGCGATGCTCGTCGTGGCGACGAGACCACCGCCGACGAGGGCGATCCCCGACCCGAGCACCGTCCACCCCCTGGCCGTCGGCCGCGGGAACGGGGTCCGGCGGAGCATGGCCGCGCCGCGTCGCCCGGTGCGGAGCACCCACGACCGCACCGCGCCCGCGCGCAGCGCGGACGTCGAGGGCCCGCTGCCGTCGGGCATCAGGAGCGGACGGCGGCCGAGGCGAACGGCACGGCGGTGTCGGACACGATCCGGACGACCACGTCGCGCGCGGTGTCCTCGGCGGCCCCGCCGAGCCCGCGGGCGACCGGGACGAGACGGTGGGACAGGATCACCGGTGCGAGGTGGGCGACGTCGTCGGGGGTGACGAACGGGCGACCGAGCAGCGCGGCGTGGGCACGAGCGGCCTGCGCCAGGTGCAGGGTGGCGCGAGGGCTCGCGCCCAGCACGAGGTCCGGGTGCGTGCGGGTGGCACGGACGATCGCGACGATGTAGGCCTCGACGTCGTGGGCAAGGTGCACCCCGCGCACGGCGTGCACGATCGCCCGCAGCGTCTGCACGTCGACGATCGGTCGGAGCGCGGACAGCGGGTCGCGGGTCCCGCGCGCCGCGAGCATCTGGCGCTCGGCGTCCGCGCTGGGGTACCCCATCGCGATGCGGGCCATGAACCGGTCGCGCTGGGCCTCGGGCAGCGGGTACGTGCCCTCCATGTCGATCGGGTTCTGGGTCGCGACGATCATGAACGGCGACTCCAGCGGCCGGGTCACGCCGTCGACGGTCACCTGCGCCTCGGCCATCGCCTCGAGCAGGGCCGACTGGGTCTTCGGGCTCGTGCGGTTGATCTCGTCACCGATGACGACGTTCGCGAACACCGGACCCGGCGAGAACCGGAACGTGCCCGACGACTGGTCGTAGATGTTCACACCGGTGACGTCGGACGGCAGCATGTCCGAGGTGAACTGGATGCGGTTCACCGTCCCGCCGACCGAGGCACCGAGCGCCTTCGCGAGCACGGTCTTGCCGACGCCGGGGACGTCCTCGACGAGCAGGTGCCCCTCGGCGAGCATCACGGTGAAGGCCGTGCGGATGGCGTCGACCTTGCCGTCCACCACGGTGGAGACGGCTGCGACGACGTCGTCGCCCACCGCTCGCACGTGCTCGATCGGGAAGGCTTGGTCGGTCTGGTCCGGCACGCAGGCCTCCTCGTCTCGGGACAGGTGTCGTGCATGCTACAACGGCGCGGTGACAGGCACCGGAGGATGCGTCACCGATCATCCGGAAGGCACACACGGGCCGTGCCCCGCGACGGACGGGAGGCGCGGTGCGGGGCCGCCACGCGCCTCCCGTCCGCCTCCTGGTCACGGTCCGGTCGGTGCGGGCGTCAGCGCGGCAGGGCCTCGGTCGTCAGCGACCAGAGCGCGACGCCGTGCAGCCCGAGTCGCTGCGCCAGCGCGACACGTGCCCGGTAGGAGCGGGCGTCCGACCAGTGCAGCTCGTGTCCGTCGCGGAGGGTCGCCGACCACTCCCCCGTGCGGTCCGACCAGCGTGCGGCACCGCCGGCCAGCGCACGGGCCCGCGCCGGCGACACCTGCCCGGCGTCCGGTCCACCCCAGCGGTACCCGTACCCGGCGACGCCGAGGTCGGTGCGGTCGGCCGGCAGTCCCTCGTGCTCGGCCACCTCGACGACGCGCTGCGCCCACGGCAGGGCACCGATCGTGCCCGGTCCGCTCCACGGGCCGTGCTGGTCGTAGGTCATCAGCACGAAGCGGTCGACGTGCTCCGCCAGACGACGGAGGTCGTACCCGGTGTCCCGGAAGCCCGCGGCCGAGGTGGACGCCATCACGGCCATCGACACCGGGGCGTCGGCACCGAGCTCGTCGTGCACCGCGTCCTCGAGCGCGGCTGCGAAGGCGACGAGACCCGCGCGGTCGCGGTCGCGCAGTGATTCGAGGTCGATCTGCACGCCCGTGCAGTGGTGGTCGTGCGCCAGGGCCGCCAGGTCCCGAGCCACCTGTGCGCGGGCGACCGGGTCGGCCAGCAGCGCCGAGGCGGTCTCCGGCGAGAAGTCACCGAGCGTCTCGGAGTAGTTGCTGACGAGGAGCTCCGGTCGCGCGCCCTGGCGGGCCGCGGCGAGGGCCAGACGGTCGACGCCGTCGGGCAACGGCGCGAGGCCCGTGCCGTCCGCGGAGAGCGTGACACCGTCGATGCCGATCGTGTCCGCCCGCTCGGTGGCGGCTCGTACCCGGGCGACCGCCGTCGGGGCTCCCGGCTCGACGTACGCCTCGACGGCGACGCCGCGGGCAGCGGACGCGTCGGCGCAGCCGGCGACCGTGGTGACGATCACGACGAGCGCGACGGCGAGGGCGGATGAGCGGAGCACGGGGCAACGGTAGTGGGCGGGGCCAGGGCACCCGTGACGGGCCGGCCCGTGCCTCCCGACCGTCGAGCACGGCCGCACCGTCGTGTTCCCGCGCGCACCCTGCCGGAACGACGAAACCCCCGCCGGTGGCGGGGGTTTCGTCGACTGCGGAGACGGAGGGATTTGAACCCTCGGTCCCCTCAAAGGGGACTCCACCTTAGCAGGGTGGTGCACTCGGCCGGACTATGCGACGTCTCCGTGCGCTCTCACGAGCGCGTGACCCACCATACAGGAGGACGAGCGTCCTCTCGACCTCCCGCCACGACACGATCACCTCGGGTCGGTCGCCGGGTCCCCTGAAGTGGGGACAGGTGGGGCTTGTCCGCTCGTACCCCGACGCCTAGCATCGTCGGGACGCGGACATCACGTTCCGGGGGCATCACCTCCCCCGTCGCCGCGACACAGCACCAGACGTCGTCCCCCCCTTCTGCCGAGCCCGACGCACCCGACCGCGGCGGCCCGGACGGGGACGACCAGGGGGCGCGGACCCGGTCCGCGCCCCCGCTCTGGGTGCTCTCCGGTGGGCGCTGCCCCCACCGTGCCTCACGCGGCGGAGCGGAACCGGTCGGGCAACGCGATGAGGTCCTCCGCCAACCCCACGAGCGCTGCGGCGCACTCGTCGAGCTGTCCACGCTCCGCCGCAGCAGCCGCCCGTTCGACCTGCTGCACGCGAGCACGCCGCCCGACGACGGCGTCGATGCCGTTCGCCACGGCGACGTCGTCCGTGAAGAAGGTGTCGAGCACGGCCCGCTGCGCCGTGAGCCAGTCGGCACTGACGATCGCACCGCGCCGACGGAGGTACCAGGCACCGAGCTCGACGAGCGCCCCGGCCTCGGTCAGGCAGGACCTGAGCACGAGCGCGTCGAACTGCTCATCCGCCCCCTGGCAGCCGGGAGCGGGATCGGCGATCATCGCCCGGGCGACCCGGAGTCGCTCGACCATCTGGCCGACGGACCAGTGGGCGACGACGACGCCGACGTACCGCTGCACGCTGACGAGCCGCAGCGCCTCGAGCGGGACGAGGGCTTCGCGGACGGGTGTGCGCGAGACCTGCATGTCCCGGGCGATGTCGTCGAGCCGGAGCCGTTGCCCTCGCCGGTAGACCCCGCGCAGGACGTTCTCGAGCAGCTTGAGGAAGACGGCGTCACGCAGCAGGCTGCGGCGGATGCCGTTCGGGTCGGGGACCCGGTCGTTCCCCGAGGACGATGACCGATCCATCGCCCCAGGGTCACGCACGACGACCACCCGGTGCTCCGGGGGCGGGCGACCAGGGGAACGATCCGGTCGGGGTCGGGATGTGGAGGAGTGCCATGCCGAGACCCTCCCAGCGAGAGGGTCTCGGCGCTAAACATCACGTATACGAAATCCTACTTCTTGGACGCGTCGGTGAGGACGGACAAGGGTTGGGTGATGTCCTCCAGACCCTTGCGCGCCGCGTCGACCCCGAACACCAACGCCACGATCCCGCCGGCGATCATCACCGCCGACCCGAGCAGGTACCCCCAGAAGAGCGGTTCACGTGACGACCCGTCCCCGATGAACGCACCGTAGATCGCCGGGGCGACCGCACCGAAGATCTGCGCGAGGGCGAAGAAGTACGAGATCGCCTGCGACCGCAGCTCGAGCGGGAAGATCTCGCTCACGGTCAGGTAGGCGCTCGAGGCACCGGCCGAGGCGAAGAAGAACGAGACGCACCAGAACACGACCTGCACGGTGGCGCTGATGGCGTCGGCTCGGAACAGGAACGCCGAGGTGGCGAGCACCAGACCCGACACCAGGTAGGTCAGGAAGATCATCTGCCGACGACCCCAGGTGTCGAAGAACCGGCCGAGCACGATCGGCCCCAGCAGGTTGCCGATCGCGAACGGGAAGAAGTACACGGCCGTCTCGGCGGTCTTCAGCCCGAAGAAGTTCGTGAGCACCAGGGCGTAGGTGAAGAAGATCGCGTTGTAGAGGAACGCCTGGGTGATCATCATGGTCGCGCCCACCAGGGTGCGGGTCGGGTACTGCTTGAGCAGCACCTTGGCGATCGTCAGGAACCCGACCTTGTCCAGCGGCGTGACGGTCATGGCCTTCGACTCGTCGACGTCCGGCAGCCGGTGTCCGGTGGACTTCTCGACGGAGGCCTCGATCTCGGAGACCGTGCGCTCGGCCTCCTCCTCGCGTCCGTGGGTCATCAGCCACCGCGGGCTCTCCGGGATGTGCCGCCGCAGGAAGATGATCGCGATGCCGAGCACCGGGCCGAGGAAGAACCCGATGCGCCACCCGATGTTCTCGGCGAAGATCGACGTGTCGAGCAGGTAGATGTTGGCGAAGGCGCCGAGCGCCGCACCGCCCCAGTACGTGCCGTTGATGGCGATGTCGACGTGGCCGCGGTACTTCGACGGGATGAGTTCGTCGATCGCCGAGTTGATCGCCGCGTACTCACCGCCGATGCCGAGGCCCGCCACGAAGCGGAACGCCGCCAGGAACCAGAAGTCCTGGGCGAGTCCGGCGATGCCCGAACCGATGAGGTAGATCGCGAGCGTCAGGATGAAGAGCTTGCGGCGGCCGAGCCGGTCGGACATCCGTCCGAAGACCAGGGCCCCGACGACCTGTCCCACCAGGTAGATGGTGCCGAGCAGGGTGACCTGCTGCGTCGACAGGTCGAGGTCGGCCTGGAAGCCGGCGTTCGAGACGATCTGGATCTCGAGGCCGTCGAGGATCCAGGACACCCCCAGACCCACCACCACGCTCCAGTGGAAGCGCGTCCACGGCAGTCTGTCCATCCTGGCGGGGACCAGGCTCTTGATCGCCCCGTTCGTCGTGCTGCTCACGAGAGCGGACCGTACTCCGGAGATTCCAGGCTGGTTCCCAGTACCAGCGCAGCTTTACGTCCTCACAGATTCAGGAACTCGTGCGAGGCGGACGGGAGGCGCGGGGCGGGCCCACACCGTGCCTCCCGTCCGCGTCGGATCGCGGTGACGCGCGACGTCACGACCGCACGCGGCCGCAGCCCGCGTCGGTAGCGTGACGACGTGCCCACCCAGAACTCGATCGACCGCATCCTGACCACGCACACCGGCTCGCTCCCCCGATCGCCCGAGCTGACCGCGCTCCTGGTGGCCCGCGACCAGGGGAAGCCCCACGACGAACAGGCACTCCGCGAGGAGATCGCCGCCGTGCTCGCGCGCACCGTCGACGCGCAGCTCGACGCGGGCCTCGACGTCGTCAACGACGGCGAGGTCCCGCGCGTCGGCTTCTCGACCTACATCCGCGATCGGCTGTCGGGGTTCGGGGGCTCCGGTCACCGCAAGCCGACGCTCGACAGCGTGAAGTTCCCGGAGTACGCGGCGTTCCAGGCCCGGCAGATCGACGAGGGCGCAGAGTTCGCCCGGGTGTGGGACACCCCGCTCGCCCAGGGGCTGCTCGAGTACGACCAGGAGCGCGCCGGCATCCGCGAGGACCTCGACGGCTTCGAACGCGAGCTCGCCCGGAACGCCGCCGCCGGCCGCACCCCGGCCGGCACCTTCATCTCCGCCGCGACGCCGGGCATCGTCGCCACGACCCTGCTGCTCGACGACGAGAACCCGCACTACCGCGACCACCGGGAGTACGTGTTCGCGCTGGCCGAGCAGCTCCGCGTCGAGTACGAGGAGATCGTCGCCCGCGGGCACGTCCTGCAGCTCGACGCCCCGGACCTCGCCATGGAGCGCGTCATCCACTTCGGCGACGCGTCGCTCGACGAGTTCCTGGCCGCCGTGGACCTGCACGTCGACGCGCTCAACCACGCGTTGCGGAACATCCCGAAGGAGCAGACGCGGCTGCACGTCTGCTACGGCAACTGGCAGGGCCCGCACCAGGACGACGTCCCGGTCGACGTGCTGCTCCCCCACCTGTACCGCGCCGAGGTCGGGTCCTTCAGCATCCCGTTCGGCAACCCGCGGCACGCGCACGAGTTCCCGGCCTTCCGCGACCTGCCGCTCCCCGACGACGCGGTGCTCGTGCCGGGCGTCATCGACGTCACGACCAACTACCTGGAGCACCCGCAGCTCGTGGCGAACCGGATCGTCGAGGCCGCCGAGGCCGTCGGCGACCCCACCCGCATCGTCGCCGGGACCGACTGCGGCCTGGCGACCTTCGCGAGCTACGAGTTCGTGGCCTCAGACGTCGCGTGGGCGAAGCTCCGAGCACTCGTCGAGGGTGCGGAGATCGCGTCGCGCCGCCTGTTCGGCTGACGCTCCCGCCACTCTGCTCCCGCAAGACGCAACGTCGGCGGGTCCTCGCAGCGGTACAGCGCTGCGAGGTGTCGCCGAGGTTGTGTCTTCCGGAGCCGAGCGCCGAGACGCGCCTCCCGTCCGCATGTCGGTGCGCGGGCGTAGCGTGCGGACCGTGACCCGACCTGACATCCACACGGTCGGCGAGCTCCGCGCTGCTGGGCACGTCCAGAAGTCGGTCCGCGCCGAGATCCGCGACAACCTCCTCCAGGCCCTGCGCGAGGGCCGCGACCCCTGGCCCGGCCTGCACGGGTTCGAGACGACCGTCATCCCCCAGCTCGAGCGTGCGCTCATCGCCGGACACGACGTCGTGCTGCTCGGCGAGCGCGGGCAGGGCAAGACCCGCCTGCTCCGCACGCTGCAGGGGCTGCTCGACGAGTGGACCCCGGTGATCACCGGGTCCGAGCTCGGCGAGCACCCGTTCGAGCCGATCACCACCGCGAGCACCCGCCGCGTCGAGGAGCTCGGCGACGCCCTGCCGATCTCGTGGGTGCACCGCGACGAGCGCTACGTCGAGAAGCTCGCGACCCCCGACACCAGCGTGGCGGACCTGATCGGTGACGTCGACCCGATGAAGGTGGCCGAGGGCCGCAGTCTCGGCGACCCCGAGACCATCCACTTCGGTCTGATCCCCCGCGGGCACCGCGGCATCGTCGCGATCAACGAGCTCCCCGACCTCGCGGAGCGCATCCAGGTCGCGATGCTCAACGTGATGGAGGAGCGCGACGTGCAGATCCGCGGCTACGTGCTGCGCCTCCCCCTCGACGTGCTCGTCGTCGCCAGCGCCAACCCCGAGGACTACACGAACCGCGGCCGCATCATCACGCCGCTGAAGGACCGCTTCGGCGCCGAGATCCGGACGCACTACCCCATCGAGCTCGCCGACGAGGTCGCCGTCATCCGGCAGGAAGCCCAGCTCACCGCCGAGGTCCCCGACGCCCTGGTCGAGATCCTCGCCCGGTTCACACGTGCCCTGCGCCAGTCCAGCGCCGTCGACCAGCGGAGCGGCGTCAGCGCCCGCTTCGCCATCGCCGGCGCCGAGACGATCTCCGCCGCCGCCGTGCACCGCGCCGCGCGGCAGGGCGAGGAGCACCCGGTCGCGCGGCCGATCGACCTCGAGACCGCGGTCGACGTCCTCGGCGGCAAGATCGAGTTCGAGAACGGGGAGGAGGACCGCGCCGACGAGGTCCTCGAGCACCTGCTCCGCACCGCCACCGCCGAGACCGTCCGCTCGCGGTTCCGCGGGATCGACTTCGGCGTCCTCGTCGAGGCACTCGACGGCGGCACGATGGTGACGACGGGCGAGCAGGTCAGCGCCCGGGCCTTCCTCGAAGGGCTCCCGTCGATCGGCGAGTCGGACGTCTACGACCAGGTGTGCGAGCGACTCGGGGCGACCGACGACGGCGAGCGGGCCGGCGCGATCGAGCTCGCGCTCGAGGGGCTCTTCCTCGCCCGGCGCATCAGCAAGGAGTCGGGGGGCGGCGAGGCCGTCTATGGCTAGCCGGCAGAACCGCCGCCTGACCCGCGACGCCCGCTACGGGAAGTACGAGGGCGGACCGGATCCCCTCGCTCCCCCGGTCGACCTGGCCGAGGCGCTCGACGCCATCGGCGAGGACGTCATGGGCGGCACCTCCCCCGAGCGCGCCCTCCGCGAGTTCCTCCGGCGCGGCGGCCAGACCCAGCGCGGGCTCGACGACCTCATGCGTCGGGTCGCCGAACGTCGGCGCGAGCTCACCAGCCGGAACAACCTCGACGGCACCCTGCAGCAGGTCAAGGAGCTCCTGGACCAGGCCCTGCTCGCCGAGCGCGGTGAACTCGCCCGGAACGTCGACCTCGACGACGGCGACCGCGCCCTGGCCGAGCTGCAGCTCGACAGCCTGCCGCCGTCGCCCGCGAGCGCCGTGCAGGAGCTGAACGGCTACGACTGGACGAGTCCGACGGCCCGGCAGAAGTACGACGAGATCAAGGACCTGCTCGGGCGCGAGGTGCTCGACCAGCGCTTCGCCGGCATGAAGCAGGCGCTCGAGAACGCGAGCGACGAGGACCGCGCAGCCGTGTCCGCGATGATGCGCGACCTCAACCAGCTGCTCGACGACCACCGCCGAGGCACGGACACGCAGGAGCAGTTCGACGCGTTCACGGCGCAGCACGGGCAGTACTTCCCGTCCCGCCCGCAGAACGTCGAGGAGCTGCTCGACGACCTCGCCGCACGAGCCGCGGCCGCGCAGCGGATGCGGAACTCGATGACGCAGGAGCAGCGCGACGAGCTCGACGCGCTCGCGCAGCAGGCGTTCGGCTCACCGGACCTGATGGGTCAGCTCGGGCAGCTCGACGACACCCTCCGCGCGCTCCGCCCCGGCGAGGACTGGGGCAGCTCCGAGCGGATGGACGGCGAGCAGGGCCTCGGACTCGGC
Source organism: Curtobacterium sp. MR_MD2014 (assembly GCF_000772085.1). Lineage (NCBI taxonomy): Bacteria > Bacillati > Actinomycetota > Actinomycetes > Micrococcales > Microbacteriaceae > Curtobacterium > Curtobacterium sp. MR_MD2014. The sequence goes on from NZ_CP009755.1 coordinate 2,688,945, forward strand.
GACGGGACCGGGGTCTTCCAGGACATCGCCGACCTCGACGCCCTGGCCGAGCAGCTGGCGCAGTCCGCGCCCGGGTCCGACCTCGCCGACCTCGACCTCGACGCCCTGCAGCGTCAGCTGGGCGACGAGGCCACCGTCGACGCCAGGACCCTGCAGCGGTTGGAGCAGGCCCTGCGGAACGCGGGCGCGGTGCAGCGCGGCACGGACGGACACCTCCGGCTGACCCCGAAGGCGATGCGGCAGCTCGGCAAGAGCCTGCTCAGGGACGTGGCCGAGCGGATGTCGGGGCGCCAGGGCGCGCGTGACCTCCGTCGCGCCGGGGCGTCGGGCGAGCCCTCCGGGGCGACCCGACCGTGGGCGTTCGGGGACACCGAGCCGTGGGACCTCCCCCGGTCGATCACGAACGCCCTGGTCCGGACCGCGGCGGACGGACGCACCGGACCGGGTGTCCGCCTGACGATCGACGACGTCGAGGTGCAGGAGACCGAGGCGCGGACCCAGGCGTGCGTGGCGCTCCTCGTCGACACGTCGTTCTCGATGGCGATGGAGGACCGCTGGGTCCCGATGAAGCGGACGGCCCTCGCGCTGCACACCCTCGTCAGCATGAGGTTCCGCGGCGACGACCTGCAGCTCATCGCCTTCGGGCGCGAGGCGGAGGTCATGGACGTCGAACGACTCGTCGGCCTCGACGCCCAGTGGGACAAGGGCACGAACCTGCACCACGCACTGCTGCTGGCCAACCGGCACTTCCGGAAGCACCCGACGGCGCAGCCCGTGCTCCTGGTCGTGACCGACGGCGAGCCGACGTCGCACCTCGAACCGAACGGCCAGGTGTGGTTCGGCTACCCGCCCGATCCCGTGACGATCGCGCTGACGGTCCGCGAGCTCGAGAACGCCGGCCGGCTCGGGGCGCAGACGACGTTCTTCCGGCTCGGTGACGACCCCGGGCTGGCGCGGTTCATCGATGCCATGGCCCGACGGGTGGACGGCTCGGTCGTCGCGCCCGAGAACGACGACCTCGGTGTCGCCGTGGTCGGGTCGTACCTCGGTTCCCGTCGCGGAGGCGCGTCCCTGTTCGGCGACGACCGGGCAGGCTGACCGGGGCCAGCCGACGGACGGGAGGCTCCCCACCGGGCACGGCCCGGCAGCCGCTGGCGCGTCTGCCGGGAACCGGCCGGCGTGGGCCCCGGTGCCGGCTGGCACCGCGCCTCCCGTCCGTCAGAAGAGGGGCCAGGGGACGGCGGGTCCGTGTCCGGGCGGCGGCGGGAACATCCCGACCGCGCGCAGCGCGGCGCACCGGGCCCGCAGGTTGTCGATCTCCCCGCGGGTCAGGTGCTCGGCGAGCGCGACGCCCAGGTCCCCGCGGAGCGCCTCGGACACCCGGTCGAGCCCCTCGAGCTCGTCGGGGTCGAGCGGCTCCCCGATCCAGCCCCAGAGGACCGTGCGGAGCTTGTGGTCCACGTGGAAGGTCAGGCCGTGGTCGACGCCGTAACGGTGCCCGTCCGGCATGGCGAGCACGTGCCCGCCCTTGCGGTCGGCGTTGTTCACCACCACGTCGAACACCGCCATCCGGCGGAGTGCCGCGGTGTCCTCGTGCACGAGCGTGACGGGCTGGTCGTGCTCGTCGATGGCCTCGAGCACGGGCAACCACGGGGTGCCCTCGGCGTCGGCCTCCTCGGTCGGCACCAGGTCGACGGGGTCCTGCTCCGGGTCGACGTCCTGCCAGCGCTGGACCATGCCGGGGCCGAACGGGCCGTCGCCGAGCCAGGTGGGCGGCACGATGCCCCACCCGAAGGCCTCGGAGACCAGGTGTGCCGCGACCTCCCGGCCGGCGAGCGTGCCGTCCGGGAAGTCCCACAGCGGACGCTCCCCCTCGACGGGCTTGTACACGACGGACTCGCCGTCGAGGTCGGCGAGGAAGGTGGCGTTCGACGCCTCGCGGATGCGCGCCCGGATCGTCAGCGGGCCGTCGTACCGGGGTGCGTCGTCGCTCATGCGTCGCCGGGGCGCCGACCGGCAGCGACGACCTCGCGCGTGCGTTCGACGAAGGCCCGGGCGCTGCCGACGGGGATCTTCACCTGGAAGACCTCGGCGGGCTCGGGCATCTCGACGACGGCCTCGACCTCGTCGCCGTCCTCGTCCGTCTCGGTGACGATCTCGAGCTCGTCCTCGATCGGGTACGCCTCGATGACCACCTGCGCCGTCGCCGGGTCGAACCCCAGGCTCAGGGCACCCGCGCGGAACTCGGGCTCCACCGGCTGGTCGAGCGGCGCGGCGTCCCGGAGCTCGGACGGTGCAGCCGGCGGGACGCTGAAGCGGTTGTCCTCGACGGTCGCGACCTCGTCGAGGAGCTCGGCGACCTTGTCCGCGAGCACCGCGGACTGCTCCTTCTCGAGCGCGACGCTGGTCACCCGCTTGCCGTCGCGTGCCTGCAGGTAGAAGGCGCGTTCACCCGGGCGGCCGACCGTCCCGACGACGAGACGTTCCGGCCAGTCGAAGCCGTGCACGATGGTGGGCATGACCCGATTGTAGGAGCGTGCGGCTCCGTCCGTTCAGGGTCGAGCGGTCCCCGGCTCACTGCTGCCGACCGCCCCGTCCGCCGAGCCGGTCCCGTCGTGTCCTGCTCCGCCGCCGGTCCCGTCCGCTCCGCCTCCGCCGCCGGTCCCGTCGTGTCCTGCTCCGCCGCCGACCGCGGCGTCGCCCGAGGGGGCCGGTGCCGCGGCGAGCCACGACAGGTCGCCGGAGTCGGTGTTGGTGGCGACGACCTCGGGCCGGTGTTCCCCGTAGCGGACGACCGAGACGGACGCCGGACCGACCGCGATGCGTTGGAACAGGTCGAGGTGCATGCCGAGCGCGTCGGCGAGGACGGACTTCACGATGTCGCCGTGGCTCACGGCGACCCACACCGCCGTCGGGCCGTGCTGCGCCTCGACCTCGGCGTCGATCCGTCGGATCGCGGCGACCGCACGGGACTGCATCGTCTGCATGGACTCGCCGCCGGGGAACACCACGGCGCTGGGGTTCGCCTGCACCGTGCGCCACAGTGGTTCCTTCGCGAGGTCCGCGAGCTTCCGGCCCTGCCAGTCGCCGTAGTCGGCCTCGGTGATCGCCCGTTCGACCCGCACGTCGGGGCTGCCCTGCTGGCGGGCGAGCAGGGCGCGTGCGGTCTGCCGGCAGCGCTCGAGCGGGCTCGTGACGAGCGCGACGAGCGGGATCGGCGCGATGCGCTCGGCGGCCCGGTCGGCCTGCTCGCGGCCGACGCGGTCGAGTGCCACCCCGGCGGTGCGACCCGCCAGGACCCCGGTCGCGTTCGCGGTGGTGCGTCCGTGCCGGACGAGGAGGACGGTCGCCATGCGGTCGATCCTAGGCCGCGGCGGCCACGCCCTCCGGCGCGGTCACGATCCGCCCGTCGACGACGGTCACCAGGTCGTCCAACGCGTCCCGGTGCACGAGGTCGTGCGTGACGAGCAGGGTCGCCGTCCCGCGCTCGTGCGTCAGACGGGCGATCAGCTCCATCACGGCACCGCCCCGCTCCTGGTCGAGCGCACTCGTGGGTTCGTCGACGAGCAGCACCTCGGGGTCGTGCACGAGCGCCCGGGCGATCGCGACGCGCTGCCGTTGTCCCCCGGAGAGCTGCGCCGGTCGTGCATCGCCGTGACCCGAGAGCCCGACCGCGTCGAGCAGGTCGTCGACCCGGGCGCCGGGGACCCGACGATCGTGGGCGCCGAGGTGTCCCATCACGAGCAGCTGTTCGCGCGCGGTCAGCGACGGCAGCAGGTTCGACTGCTGGAACACGATCCCGATGCGGTCCCGGCGGAGGTCCGACGCTGCGTCGCGGGACAGCGACGCGGCGTCGACCGCCGTCGATCCGCTGCCGACGAGCACCCGACCGGAGTCGGGGCGGACGAGCGACGCGGCGACGGCGAGCAACGACGACTTGCCGGACCCGGAGGGGCCGGTGATGCCGGTGACGCTGCCGGCCGGAGCGGCGAGGGAGACGTGGTCGACCGCGGTGACGCGACGGTCGCCGTCGGGGAAGGTGAGGGTGACGTCGTCGAGGGTGATCATCGGTTGCTCCCGAGTGCGGTGAGGGGGTCGGCTGCGGTGACGGTGCGGAGGGCGACCGCGGCGCCCGCGAGACCGAGCACGGCCATCGCGACACCCGGTACCAGGGTGGTGAGGGGGCTGAGGAGGAACGGCAGCGTGCCCCCGGCGAGCGCACCGAGCACCGCGACGAGCGCCGTCCCGGTGCCGATGCCCGCCACGAGGACCACGAGCGCCTGACCGAGTGCGTCGCGGACGAGCGACCCGGTGCTCGCTCCGAGCGCCTTGAGCACGGCGACGTCACCGGCGCGTTGCATGGTCCAGACGGTGAAGAAGGCGCCGACGACCAGCGCGGAGACGCCGAACAGCATCGCGATCATGAGACCGAGCGACCCGACCTCGGACCGGAAGGTCTCGAGCGCCGTCAGCGATCCGAGCGGTGTGGTGGCGGACGTGTGCGTGGTCGCGGCGACGGCTCCCCAGTCCGGCGAACCGGACACGGCGAGCACCGTCGGTGCGCCCTCGCCGCCGAGCCGGCGGTCGGCAGCGGCCCACGCACCGGGGGTCATCACGACGACCGGGGTGTGGCTGTACCAGGCGTCCCCGCCGACGGACGCGACGCGGTGGTCGGTCCCGGAGACCGAGATGCGGTCGCCCACCACGACGCCGAGCTGCTCCGCCGCCGCCGCCGACAGGCCGACCGAGTCGTCCTGCGCGGGCGCCAGCGCAGCCACGACACCGTCGCCGCCCCGCGGCAGCCCGAACAGGGCGACGCCGACCGCGGACGCACCGGCACCCGACGTCGCGGGAGCAGCGCTGGCGCGTCCCTGGACGATGCCCACCGGCACCACGTCGTCGACGCCGGCCGCCGTCCGCCAGCCGTGTCGTGCCTCCCGTCCGATCGCGGACGTGGCGAAGGACGGCTGCCCCGCGGACGGCTGTTGCAGCACCAGCCGGTCGCCGGGCAGGTCGAGGACAGCGGAGACGTTCTGCGACGCCAACCCGCCCGTCAGTCCCGCCAGGAACCCGACCAGGAGGGTGATGAGCGCCACGACGGCACCGATGAGCACGAAGCGTCCACGAGCGAACCGGAGATCGCGCCAGGCGACGAACACGGCCGTTCCTTCCCGGTCACGGACCCTCCGTGACCTCCAGAACCAGCGTCGTGTGCCGACGGCGAGCGGTCATCGCCGGCACGGACGGTCCCACGATCGAACTTCTGGTTGATCCAGCGGGCCCGGGCCGTCCGTACGCTGGCCGGTGACATGGTCCACGGCACGCTCACCCCCGTCTTCGTCGGTCTCCGCACCGGCCTGCACGTGCTGTCCGCCGCGCTCCTCGCGCTCGTCGTCGTCCGGATCGTGGTCGAGGGCGGCGCCACGGCACCCCTCGCCGGCGTCCTGGCAGGTGCCTTCGCAGTCGTGTACCTGCTCGGGGCGGTGGTGGCACGCGGCGCCCCGGGTCGCCGGGCGGTCGCGGGCCCGCTCTGGGTCGGCGGGCTCTCCGTCGTGTGGGTCGCGCTCATGGTGCTCGTCCCCGAAGCCGCCTACCTGGTCTTCCCGCTCTTCTTCCTCTACCTGCACGTGCTGCCCCGGATCGTCGGTCCCACGGCGGTCGTCGTCGCGACGCTCGTGGCCGTCGTCGCGCTCGGAGTGCACGGGGGCTTCACGCTCGGCGGGGTCGTCGGACCGCTCGTCGGCGCCGGGGTGGCGCTGCTCATCGGGCTCGGCTACCGCGCACTCGCCCGGGAGGCCGTCGAGCGCGAAGCACTGCTGGCAGAACTGATCGCCACTCGGGACCGACTCGCGGCGACCGAGCGGGAACAGGGGGTCCTCGCGGAGCGTGCGCGACTGGCGCGGGAGATCCACGACACGGTCGCGCAGGGGCTGTCGAGCATCCAGATGCTCCTGCACGCAGCCGAGCGCGCCGACGGCGACCGCCCCGGCACCGAGCACATCCGTCTGGCCCGGGAGACCGCGGCCGACGGCCTCGCCGACACGCGTCGCTTCATCCGCGAGCTCGCGCCGCCGACGCTGGACCAGGGCCTCGGTGCAGCACTCCGTCGGCTCGCGGACCAGCAGTGGACGCGGGACGGACTGGCGGTGTCGGTCGCGGTGTCGGACGACGGGCTGCCGATGGACGTGGAGACCGCGCTGCTCCGCATCGCGCAGGGCGCCGTGGCGAACGCGGTGCAGCACGCCGCGCCGTCGCAGGTCGACGTCACGGTCACGGTCGACGGTCGGGAGGCACGGCTGACGGTCGTCGACGACGGCGTCGGCTTCGACCCGGTCACCTCCGGCGACGACGTCGCCGCGTCCGACTCCTTCGGCCTCCGCGCGATGGCCGAGCGCGTAGAGCAGTTCGGCGGACGACTCGACGTCGACAGCGCACCGGGCCGCGGCACCACGGTCACGGCCGTCCTGGAGGTCCCGTGATCCGCATCGTCATCGCCGACGACCACCCCGTCGTCCGGGCCGGTCTCCGTGCGCTCCTCGACGGTGAGGAGGGCATCGAGGTCGTCGGCGAGGCAGCCACTCCGGACGCCGCGACCGCCCTCGCCGAGGAGCTGGCCCCGGAGCTGGTGCTCATGGACCTGCAGTTCGGCCAGGACACCACCGGCGCCGACGCCACCCGGTCGATCCGCGCACTCGAGGCGGCACCGTACGTGCTCGTCCTGACGAACTACGACTCGGACGGTGACATCCTCGGCGCGGTCGAGGCCGGGGCGAGCGGGTACCTGCTCAAGGACGCCCCACCGGACGAGCTCGTGGCGGCGGTCCGTGCCGCGGCCTCCGGGCAGAGCGCCCTCGCCCCGGCGATCGCCGGACGGCTGATGGCGCGGATGCGGGCTCCGCGCGTGAGCCTCTCCGCCCGCGAGATCGAGGTGCTCCGACTGGTCGCGGACGGGGCGTCGAACGGTGAGGTCGCCCGCGCACTCCACATCAGCGAGGCGACGGTCAAGTCGCACCTCGTGCACGTGTTCTCGAAGCTCGGTGTGAGCTCGCGGACAGCGGCCGTGTCCGCGGCCCGCTCTGCGGGTGTCCTCCGGTGACCCCCGGGACCCATCGGGGGGTCCGTGCGGCACGCGGACAGTGGTCGGCGTGCGCCGCACCATGCACGAAGATGGTGCGGTGCTCGTCTCCATCGTCTACATGAGCCGCTCGGCCGTGCCCTTCGACGACGACGCGCTCGCCGAGCTCCTGCGCGAGTCACGGCTCCGGAACGAGGCACTCGGGGTCTCCGGTCTGCTCGTGGCGAAGGGCGGCCGGTTCATGCAGCTGCTCGAGGGCCCGGCGTGGAGCGTCGACGACCGCTTCGGCGCCATCGCGCGCGATCCTCGGCACGACGGGGTGAAGTCGCTGATCCGCGAGGACATCGAGCGCCGGCGGTTCGACGGCTGGTCGATGGCCTACCGGTCGCTCGACGAGTCCGACGTGGCGACCGAGGACGGCTTCAGCCCGTTCCTGTCCGGCACGATGGACTTCGCGCCGGAGTTCGACGGCACGAGCGCCGCGTGGCTGCTCAAGTGGTTCCGCGACCGGGAGCTCACCGACCGCTGACGCGGACCTCCGCCCGTCGACGGTCCACGAGGTCAGCCTGCCGCGCGGAAGGTGTCGGCGACCACCCCGAGCAGACGTGCCCGGTGCGCCGGCGCGGCCGTCGCCTGCAGGAGCACCCGCCACATCACCGCGACCGCGGGGTCGAGGTCCGCGCGACCGCTCCGCACCTCGGCGACCAGCTGCACCCCGGTGAAGTACGGCACGACCGAACCGCCGAGCTCCTCCGGGGTGAGGTCGGTCTCGAGCTCACCGCTGCCGATCGCGACGCAGAACACGTCCACGATGCCGCCGATCCACTGCTCGTAGAACGACGACGTCGCTCCGGAGAACTCGCCGCGTTCGAGCGAGAGCCGGATGCCGGCACGCACGATCGGGTCGGTGCGGAGCAGGTCCGCGATCTGCTTCGACGCCCCGATCAGGGCGGCCGTCGGCGACGCGGCGTCGTGGCTCACCTCCGCGAAGGTCCGCGCGTTCTGCTCGTCGATCACGCCGAGGGCGAGCGCGAGCTTCGTCGGGAAGTGGAAGTGCAGCGTGCCCTGCGCCACGTCGGCGCGGCGCGCGACGGCGGCGATCGACGTGGCGGCGAAGCCGACCCGGTCGAACTCCTCCGCCGCGGCCACCAAGATCTGCTCACGTTTCCCCACGTGACCAGTGTCTCGAACTGGAGGCACGGTGCGGGCCCGCACCGTGCCTCCAGTCCGAGGGGGTCCCGTCAGGTCGTCACGCGGCGTGGCGGGCCAGGGTCATGCGCTCCTCGGGTACGTCCTGCAGGTCGCGTCCGCGGAACCAGCGGAGCAGCCAGTCGGCCGGCGAGCCGGCCAGCTCGGCCGGCAGGCCGGAGCGCTCGGTGAGGAAGGTGTTGAAGCCGGGCTCGTCGCGGACCTCGAGGTCCGACGGGTTGCCGAACGCCATCGACCAGCCGTCGAAGCGGCGGGTGTCGATGTCCTCGCGGGAGAGCGACTTCACGCCCTCGTGGCGGGTGTCGCGCTCGATCGCGGCGAAGCGGTCCTCGACGCTCCAGGAGGGACCCTCGAGCACCTGCATGAAGCGGCCGCCCTTGGCGAGCAGGAGTCCGGAAACACCGAGCGCCTCGTTGCGCAGGCGGGCTTCACGGAGCATGGCGACCAGGTGGTCGTCGGTCATCTCGTCGACGGCGACGGACATGTACACGAGGGAGGTGAGTTGCGTCATCGGCGCCAGTCTGTGTGCTGCTCCGGTGGAGGGTCAATGCGGTCGTCCGCACACCGCAGTCGGGTGCGGTGTGCGGACGACCGGTGGGGGTGGCCGTGCTCGATCCAGCGGGGCTCAGGTCAGCGCGAGGAGCGTGTTGACCTGCTCGTTCACGCCGGTGAGCGTCGACACGGGCTTGCCGTTCGCGTAGATGCCGTCGAACGCCGGCTGCACGAGCGCCTGGACGTCGGCGGGGTTCCGGGTGACGGGGAACAGGAACGTCGTGCCGTCCGCCACCTGCTCGGTGAACGCGGAGACGTCGAGCCCGCGCTCCCGGAAGGCGGCGACCGCGGTGTCCGTGCCCGATCGGCGGGCGGGGAAGACGATGCCCGCGCGGCCGACGATCTCCTGCGCGGCGGCACTGCCGAGGAACGCGACCCACTTCGCCGCGGCCTCCGGGTTCCGTGCCTGCTTCGTGATCGAGTCACCCAGGCCGTTGAACATCGACGCGCGGTGCCCGATCGGCCCCTTCGGTGTCGGGGCGATGGCGACGTCGACGCCCTGCAGGTCGGCGTAGGCGCCGATCATCCACGACCCGTTGAACGAGAGCGCGACCTTCTTCGACCCGAGCTGCACGTCCGGACCGGTCGTCGTGGAGAACACTCCGTACTTCGGCATGTAGCCCTTCTCGGCGAGCCCGAAGTACCAGGAGATCGTCTTCTGGAACGCGGGGTCGTCGTAGCGGAACGCGTTCCCCCACGGGTTCCGGTTCGTGTAGGACCAGTCGATCGAGCCGGTGAACGGCGACCACTGCGTCTGCCCGAACCCGTCGCCACCGCTGCCGTTGGCGCTGATGCCGTAGACCGCCACGTCGGACCTGTCGAAGCCGGGCTCGTCCCCGCGGCGCCCCTTGCCGTCGATGGTCAGGTGCGCGACCGCCCGTTCGAAGGTCCCACCGTCGTCCGGGTTCCACTCGAGCGCGGCGAGGTCCTCGGTCGAGTAGCCGGCCTTCGCGATCACGTTCCGGTCGTAGAACATCGCGACCGTGTCCCAGTCCTTCGGCGACCCGTAGCGGTGCCCGTCGCGCCCCTTCCAGAGCTGCGCGAGGCCGGACTGGTAGTCGTCGTCGCGGATCGCACTCGTCGCCTCGAGCTCGTCGAGCCGGTGGAGCACGTCGAGGTCGGCGAACTGCGGGAACTTCGACAGGTGGTCGGTGAACACGTCGGGCGCGGTACCGGCGATGAACCCGGCGGTGAGCTTCGTCCAGTAGTCGCTCCACCCGAGCTGGGTGATGCGGATCCGGATGTCGGGGTTCTCACGCTCGAAGGCCTTCGCGACGGCCTGGTACGCCGGGAGCTGGTTCGCGTCCCACAGCCAGTAGGACACGGTGCCGGTCGCGCCGCTGCGGGGGTCCGGCGTGCTCGGGGACGAGCAGGCGGCGAGGGCGCCGAGCGCCAGGGCCGAGGCACCGCCCGCGAACAGTGCGCGTCGGGAGATGGAGTGCGTCATGTGCGGGGTTCCCTACTTGATCCCGGAGAAGCCGATGGAGTTGACGATGCGCTTGGCGAAGACGCCGAACAGCACGATCATCGGGAGCGCGGCGACGAGGGTCGCCGCCATGAGGCCCGCCCAGTCGGTGCCGGACTGCGGCGTCTGCGACTTGAACACCCCGAGCGCGACCGTGAGGACGCGGGAGCTGTCCGTGTACGACACCATGAGCGGCCAGAAGTAGTCGTTCCACGCCGTGATGTAGGTGAGGACCGCCAGCGTCGCGATCGGCGCCGATGCCATCGGCAGGACGAGCCGGAAGAACACGCGGACCTTCCCGGCGCCGTCGATGAGTGCGGCCTCCTCGACCTCGCGGGAGATGCCGAGGAAGAACTGCCGGAGGAAGAACACCGCGAACGGGGTCATCAGCATCGAGGGCAGGGCGATCCCGAGCAGGGTGTCGACCAGGCCGAGCGACTTGATCAGGGTGAAGTTCGGCAGGAGCGTGAAGATCGTGGGGACCATGAGCCCGGCGAGGAACACCCCGAACACCCGGTCGCGTCCCGGCCAGCGCAGGCGGGCGAAGGCGTAGGCGGCTCCGGCGGAGAAGAACACCTGCCCGACCGTGATCATCGTCGCGGTGACGACCGAGTTGAGCAGGTACTGCCAGAAGTTGATCGCCGCGCCGGAGCCGCCCTGCGCCAGGGCCTCCTCGGTGGACTGCAGGCCGAACACCCGCTCGAACCCGCCCATGCTGAAGCCGGTCGGCAGCAGTGAGGTGGGGTCGGCGGAGATCGCGCCGTTCGACGACAGCGCGGTCCGGAGGATCCAGTAGAAGGGGAACAGGGTCACGACGATCACGGCGATCATCGCGGTCCAGGCGAGGACCCGTCCGACGGACGGCTTCGGACGCGGGGGCTTCGCGCCGCGGGTGGTGAGGGCGCGCGTGGTGGTGGGTTCGACCACCGGGGGCAGGGTGCTGGTCATCGTCGACTCGCTTCCGGTTGCTTCGGTGGCCGTCAGTCCAGGTCGCTCTCGCCGGAGCGCGAGAGTCGGTACTGGACGATCGTGATGATGCTCAGGACGACGAGGAGTGCCACCGAGACGGCGGACGCGTACCCGAACTGGAACCGGCCGAAGGCCAGGTTGTAGATGTAGTTCTGCACGACGTTCGTGGCGTTGGCGGGGCCGCCCTGGGTGGTGATCGCGACCGTGTCGAACACCTGGAACGAGCCGATGATCGTGATGATGAGCACCAGTGACAGGATCGGGCGCAGCAGCGGGACCGTGATCCGCCAGAACATCTTCCACTCGCTCGCACCGTCGATGCGGCCGGCCTCGTAGACGCTCTCCGGCAGCGCCTGCAGGCCCGCGAAGATGAGCAGTGCGGTGTAACCGACGTTCCGCCAGACGTTGATGAAGGCGATCGTGGGGATGCCCCAGACGTCGCTCTGCAGGAACGGGATGCGTCCGACACCGATCGCCGACAGGACCTCGTTGCCGATGCCGAGCTGCGTGTCGAGGATCCAGAGCCAGATGAGTGCCGCGACGACGTTCGACACCAGGTAGGGCGCGAGCACGATGCCCCGGACGAAGGTCGACTGCGTGAGCCGGTGCATCATGACGGCGATGAAGAGCGCCAGGACCGTCTGGAAGCCGATGTTCAGCACGACGTACTCGACGGTGACGAGCATCGAGTTCCAGAAGATCGAGTCCTGCACCAGGCGCTCGTAGTTCTGCAGGCCCGTGAACACCGGCGGGGTGAGCAGGTTGTACGTGGTGAAGCTGAGCCAGATGCCCCGGATCGTCGGCCAGAGCAGGAACACCGCGAACCCGACCGACGCGGGGGCGATGAACACGAGCGCGAGCCACAGGTCGTTCCGTCGTCGCCGGCGTGGTGTGGTGGTCCGGGCACGTGCCGTGTCGGCACTCCGCGCGGTCCGTGGTGGTGCCGTCACCAGGGGTGACGACAAGGGGCTCTCGGTTGCCATCGCGACTCCTTCGTCTGCGGCGGACTGACGTCGGCAGTCCGTGGCGGGGAATCTACACGTGGGGACTCGGCCTCACAAGGACCGATTTGTGGCGCGCTCCAAGGGGTTGTCACGTGTAGACCGCCGTGCAATGCTTGGCGGCGATCGCGACGGAGCGACCTGCTCGGCGACACGTCCCCCACCTCGGAAGGTCACTGATGATCAGCATCGGAATGGTCGGAGCCGGCCAGTTCGCGCCCCAGTTCGCCAAGCTCTTCAAGATCCACCCGGACGTCGACCGGGTGTTCGTCACCGACGTGGTCGAGGGCCGCGCCGAGGACCTCGTCGCCGCCCAGCACCTCGACGGCACGCTCGAGGACTTCGACGCCGTGCTCGCCTCGGACGTCGACGCCGTCGCGATCTTCACCCAGCGGTGGACGCACGGTCCGCTCGTCGTCCGCGCCCTCCGGGCCGGCAAGCACGTGTACTCCGCCGTGCCGATGGCGGTCACCGAGGACGAGATCGCCGCGATCATCGAAGCCGTCCGCGAGACGGGGCTCACCTACATGATGGGCGAGACGAGCCACTACAACCCGGCGACGGTCTTTGCGCGGAAGCAGGTGGCCGAGGGCGCCTTCGGCCGGGTGTTCTACGCCGAGGGCGACTACGTCCACGACATGGACCTCGGCTTCTACGCCGCCTACCAGTACAGCGGCGGCGAGCAGTGGAAGCGCACTGCGAGCTACCCGCCCATGCTCTACCCGACGCACTCGGTCGGTGGCGTCCTCGGCGCGATCCCCGGACACGCGGTCAGCGTCAGCTGCATCGGCGTCAAGGACGACCGCGACGACGGCGTCTTCGACAAGGAGGTCAGCCAGTTCGACAACGACTTCTCGAACGCGACCGCCCTGTTCGAGCTCGACAACGGCGGTGTCGTCCGGATCAACGAGATGCGACGGGTCGGCTACCCGTCGCACCTCCGCGAGTCCCGCTTCCGGTACTTCGGCACCGAGGCCAGCTTCGAGCAGCTCGCGACGGTCAGCGTGTGGCAGGACAAGGAGGCCGTGCACGACGTCAGCGACCAGATCGACACCCGCCCGACGATGGAGCTCGACGACCCGCGTCTCGCCGACGTCGACCCGGCCCTCCGGGACGCGTTCGTGTCCGGCTACGCCCCCGTGCACGACGTCGACCGCCTGCCCGCCGAGTTCGACGGGGTGCCGACCGGGCACGAGGGCAGCCACCACTTCCTGGTCGACGACTTCGTCCGCGCGGTCGTCGACGGGACGCTCCCCCCGGTGAACGCCTGGGTCGCCGCCCGGTACACGCTGCCCGGCATCGTCGCGCACCGGTCGGCCCTGCAGGGCGGCGTGCGGCTGCCCGTCCCCGACCACGGCGACGCACCCGAGCCCGCCACCAGCACCGTCTCGTCTAGGATCGCGAGCGAGTAGCCCGCCGCTCGGCGACGGACGGCGCCCGACCACGGTCGTCACCCGACGTCGGACGGCGCCCGACGACGACCGTCACCCGACGACGTCGAGGAGTCCGCGCGGGCATCCCGTGCGACCAGTGCGGCCCGGCCCCGTCCCGTGACGGCGCCGGGCCGCTCCCGTCGGCCCGAGCGGCCGACGGACCGACCGACGAAGGTGATCCCGTGACCGTGCCGACCAACCCGAGGGCGGTCACCCGTGCGGACGTCGCCCGGTACGCAGGGGTGAGCACGTCGGTCGTCAGCTACGTCGTGCACGACGGACCGCGCCCGGTCGCCGCGGAGACGGCAGCGCGGGTCCGCGAGGCCATCCGGGTGCTCGGCTACCGCCCGAACGCGAGCGCCCAGGCACTCCGCACCGGCTCCTCGAAGATGCTCGGCCTGATCGTGCCCGAGCTCGACAACCCGTTCTGGTCGGAGCTCGCGGTGGCCGTCACGCACGCCGCGGCGGCCCGGGGGTACGACCTCCTCATCGCGAACAGCGACGGGGACGCCCAGCAGGAGCGGGAGCGGCTCCGCACGCTGTCCGCCCGGCAGGTCGACGGGATCATCGTGACGAGCATCATGACGCACCCCGACCTGTCGTCGACGACCGACCCCGGCATCCCGATGGTGCTGCTCAACACCTTCTTCGAGGTACCCGAGTACGCGAGCATCGGCGTCGACGCCCTGCGCGGCGCCCGCGAGGGCACGCAGCACCTCGTCGACCACGGCTACCGGGAGATCGGGCTCGTCATGGGGCACACCGGGTCGATGGAGCTCCGCGAGCAGGGGTGGATGCAGGCCCTGCGCGCGGCCGGGCTGCCGGACGGACCGATCGTGCGCTGCTCGTTCGACCGCGCCGGCGGGTACGAAGCGGGCCTCCGGATGTTCGGCGGCGGCACCGGACCACGCGCCGTCTTCGTCAGCTCCGACCTGCAGGCCGTCGGACTCCTGCGCGCCCTGTACGAGCTCGGGCTCCGCTCCCCGGACGACGTCGCCGTGGTCTCGTTCGACGGCGTGGCGGAGGCCGACTACACGAACCCCCAGCTCACCGTCGTCCGGCAACCCGTCGAGGCGATGGCCGCGGCCGCGGTCGACCGGGTGCTCGCGCGGGAAGACCCCGACGACCACCACCTCGACCTGGTGCCGGCGGAACTCGTGCTCGGGGCGAGCTGCGGCTGTGACGTGCGACGCTGACGTTCTACGTCTTGTAGAGTGAGCGCTCGTGCGGCACGGTGCCGCACCTCAGCCCGACAGCCCGACAGGACCCTGCGCTCCGATGCCCGTCACCGCCCCGCCTCCGTCCCGCGGCTGGTTCGCCCAACTCCTCCTCCGCCTGCACTTCACCGCCGGGCTCTTCGTCGGCCCGTTCGTCCTGGTGGCGGCGCTCTCCGGCGCCGTGTACGCCGTCGCACCGACCGTCGAGCAGGGCGTGTACCGGCAGGAGCTCACGGCGCCGTCGTCCGCGCCTGCGCTCCCCCTCGCCGACCAGGTCGCGGCCGCCGAGCGCTACGTGGCCCGCCACCACCCGGACGACACCGTCGCCGAGGTCCGCCCGGCCCCCACGCCCGGCACCACCACGCGCGTGATGTTCACGGAGGAGGGCCTGCTCGAGTCCCAGACCCGTGCGGTGTTCGTCGACCCGGGCGACGCCGCGGTGCGCGGGGACCTGCCGGTGTACGGCACGTCGGGGTCGCTCCCCTTCCGCACCTGGATCAGCACCGTGCACCGCAGCCTGTTCCTCGGCGACGTCGGGCGGCTCTACAGCGAGACCGCGGCGTCGTGGCTCGGCATCGTGTCGCTCGCCGGCATCGGCCTCTGGGCGTTCCGCATCCGGCGCGCACGGCGGAAGCGCGACCTCGTGCTGCCGGACAACCGTGCGACCGGGTACCGGAGGACGTTCTCCTGGCACGCCGCGACGGGCGCGTGGGTGCTCCTCGGCGCGCTCTTCCTGTCGGCCACCGGCATCACCTGGTCGCACTTCGCGGGCGACAACGTCAGCGCGCTCCGCTCGACGCTCAGCTGGCAGGCGCCGACGGTCGACACCGCACTCGACGGCTCGTCGGCGACGTCGGGCGGGGAGCACGCCGGGCACCACGGCGGTGGCTCGATGCCGATGGGCTCCCCGACGACGACGCCCGAGCAGTTCGACGAGGTGCTCGCGGTCGCCCGCGACTCCGGTGTCCGCGCGGCCGAGGTCCGGATCCGTCCGCCGGCGGCCGCCGACACGGCGTGGACCGTCGAGGAGATCAAGCTCAGCTGGCCGGTCGCGATGAACGCGGTCGCGGTGGACCCGGGCACGATGACGGCGGTGTCGCGGGTCACCTGGGCCGACTACCCGCTCATGGCGAAGGCCGCCAAGCTCGGCATCAACACGCACATGGGCGCGCTGTTCGGCCTGGCGAACCAGGTCGTGCTGCTGCTCGCGGCGCTCGGGATCGCGGCGATGGTCGTGTTCGGCTACCTCATGTGGTGGCAGCGGCGTCCCACCGGCGCGCGTGCGGGTCGCGCGCCCGCCGCGGGTGCGCTGGCCAGGGCTCCGTGGTGGGGCATCGCCGCGGTCGTCGTCGCCGCCGTCGGCCTCGCGCTGCTGCTGCCCGTCGTCGGGGTCACCCTGCTCGGGTTCCTGCTGGTCGACGCACTGGTCACGACGTTCCGTCGCCGCGCCCGGTGACGGACGGGAGGCCCGTGGCGGTGTCGCCACGGGCCTCCCGTCCGTCAGGTGGTCCGGATCAGGCGGAGGCGGGCTCCGAGATCGCGTCGCGGAGCGCGGACGCGGCGGCGGCCACGTCGTCGGCGCTGTAGATCGCGCTGCCGGCGACCGCGATGCGGGCGCCCGAGGCCTGCACGGCCTCGATCGTGTCGGTGGTGATGCCGCCGGCGACCGAGAACGGGACGCCCGAGGCCTCGCCGTCGCGCAGCAGCGTCTCGAAGGTGAAGCCCTCCTCGGCCTGCTCGTCGAGGCCGGCGTGCATCTCGACGAACTCGGCACCGAGCGCGACGACCTCCTTCGCGCGGGCGGCCTTGTCGGGCACGCCGATCAGGTCGACGACGATGCCCTTGCCGTGCGCCTTCGCGGCCTTCACGGCACCGGCGATGGTGGAGTCACCCGCGACGCCGAGCACGGTGACGAGGTCGGCACCGGCCGTGAAGGCGATGTCGGCCTCGAGCTCGCCGGCGTCCATCGTCTTGAGGTCGGCGAAGACGACCTTGTCCGGGTGCGCCTCCTTGATCGCGGTGATCGCGGAGAGGCCGGCGCTCTTGATCAGCGGCGTGCCGAGCTCGATGACGTCGACGTACGGCGCGGCCTTGCCGGCGAGGTCGAGGGCGGCCTCGGTGGTCAGGGTGTCCATGGCGAACTGGAGCTGCATGGTGGTGTCCTTCCGGTGGTGGTTCGTGGGGGTCTCGGTGGCGCGCTCGGGTCGCATCGGCGGCGTCACGGTCGCTTCACTCGAGGTTCGCGTGCCGCGGCCACAGGTCGTCGGCGGAGTGCCCGCTGCGCTGCCAGAGCGCGTGGAACAGGGCGTCCCCGAGGAGCGCGACGCCCTGCTCGAACAGGCCGCCCGCGTACTGCGCCGAGGCCGTGCCGGAGCGGTCCGTCTTCGTGGCTGCGGGCAGGACGAGCGTGGTGTCGGCGACCTCGGACAGCGGGGAGTCGTCCGTCGTGCTGACGGCGAGCACCTGCGCCCCGACCTCGGTCGCGGTGCGTGCTGCCTGCACGATGCCGCCGGTGGTGCCCGAGCCGCTCGCGACGAGCAGCAGGTCGCCCCGCCGGATCGCGGGCGTCGTGACCTCGCCGACGACGTGCACGTCGAGCCCGAGGTGCATGAGGCGCATGGCGGTCATCCGGAGCGCGAGTCCGGACCGTCCGGCGCCGTGCACGAAGACACGCTCGGCGTCGGCGAGCAGGTCGAGGGCACGCGCGAACGGTGCCTGGTCGGCGCGGCGGACGGTCGCGATCAGCTCCTGGAGCTCGTCGCCGATCACTCCGAGGGCGTCGGCGGTCGTCGTGGTGGCCATGACTCCGATGCTCCTCGCGCGGGGTCGATCGCGCCGCTGCCCGGGCAGGCGGTCCACCCACCCGATCGGGTGGGACCGTCCGTCCGGGTGGGACGGGTACGTTCGGTCCTCGTGGAGACGGAACCGGACGCACCAGCCAGCCGGATCGCGGCGTCGGAGCACGCCCGGACGGTGGCGGAGCAGGCCGACCGTCACGCGTTGACCCTCGAGTCGGTGCTCGCCGCCCTGCGCGCGAACCGCCTGTCCGACGCCGCCGCCCGTGCCGAGGCCGTCGAGATCGCCTCGGCCGCACTCGTCGAGCTCCGGACCGTGACCGACCGGCAGCGGAGCACCCTGCTCGAACCCGTCACCGGGGCCTTCTCACGGCTGCGGGCCGACCTCCGCCCGCTGGTCCGGTTCGGTGACCTCGACGTGCAGTTCGTCGAGCCGCCGACGACCGGCAGGGCCCTGCCCGGGGACGTCGCGCACAGCGCACGAGCGATCGTCCGCACGGCCGTGCTCGCCCTGGTCGACGGCGGGGTCGCCCGACGCGTCCGGATCCAGTGGGACTGCGACGGGCGCAACCTGCTCATGCAGCTCCGGGACGACGGAGCCGGCACACTCGACACCCACGACGATGCCGTGCGCCCGATCGCCGAGCGGGTCGTCGCCCTCGACGGCACGATGCACGTCGACTCCACGCCGGGCTGGGGCTCGACCCTGGACATCTCGCTCCCCCTCGACCCGGCGCCGGGCGCGGCCGACCTGCCGGAGGACACCGACCTGACCGAGCGGGAGCGCGACGTGCTGCGGCTCGTGGTGACCGGCGTCGGGAACCGGGAGATCGCCGAGGGGCTCGGGATCAGTCCGAACACGGTCAAGTACCACGTGGCGAACCTGCTCCGGAAGCACGGTGCCCGCACCCGTGCGGAACTCGCCGCGCTCGGCGCCCGCCCCTGAGCGCTGATCGGCGGGCGTGGGGCGCCTCCGTGTCGAACCACGTTCCCGACATCGAACCAGCTGCCCGGGCTGGTTCGACGTCGGGATCGTGGTTCGACGGCGGGATCGTGGTTCGACGGCGGGATCGTGGTTCGACGGCGGGATCGTGGTTCGACGTGCGCGCGCACAACCGGGAGCACGTCGCGCCACGTCGTTCCACGGCGCGACGTGCTCCCCGTTGTGCAGCGTGCAGCGCGAGGCGTGCGGCGTGCAGCGTGCAGCGTGCGGCGCGAGGCGGCGCGCTAGGCTGCCCCGATGACAGCGGGGGCGACGGTCGGTACGGACGAACGGTCGGGGTGGACGCGACCGGGCTGGGTCGCGCTCTACTGGGCGACCGTGGGGCTCGGCGTCCTCGGCGGGGCCTGCTCGTGGCTGTGGCTGTTCCTGGCATCGGAGGAGGCCACCCGCGGCGCGACCCCCGACCGATTGGGAGCGAACCCCGGCATCCCCCTCGGACTCGTCGGACTCGTCGTCGGCCACGTGGTGGGGTTCCTCCTGCTGCTGATGGTGGCGCGCCTCGCTCGCCACGGCGGGGCGTCGGCGGCGCGGTTCGCGGTCCTCGGGCTCGTGATCGGCTCCGGGGTCGGGCTCGCGTGCTCGCTCGCACTCACCGGCGGTGCGCTCGTCGTGCCGTGGCCGGACGCCCCGTACACCCCCTGACGACCGCGCACTGGCTCGACGTCGGGGTCGTGGTTCGACACGCCCGCGCACAACGGGGAGCACGTCGCGCCACGTCGTTCCACGGCGCGAGGTGCTCCGCGTTGTGCAGCGGGCAGCGGGCAGCGGGCAGCGGGCAGCGGGCAGCGAGCAGCGAGCAGCGGGCAGCGGGCACCGCGCGCGTTCGGCTCGGGCGTCCGCGCGTCAGGCGTCCGGCGCGAGCACCTGGAACATGACGTGGTCGCGCCACTCGCCGGCGATCCGGATGTACTTCGGCGCGAACCCGTACCGCTCGAAGCCGTTCCGCTCGAGCGCCCGCTGCGAGCCGGTGTTCTCCGGGAGGGTCTCTGCCTGGACCCGGTGCAGCCCGAGCTCCCGGAACGCGTGGTCCACCGCGAGCCCGACCGCACGGGTCGCGTGCCCCTGCCGCGTTCGGTCGGCACGGATCCAGTACCCGAGCGCACACGACTGCAGGGCGCCACGGGTCACACCGCTCAGGGTGATCCGTCCGAGCAACTCGTCGTCATCTCCCACGATCACGAAGGGCACCGAGCCGTTCTGCGCGGCGGCGAGCAGGACACCGATGGTCGCGCGCTGCCCGGCCTCGGTGAAGTAGCTGTCCGGCCGCGTCGGCTCGAACGGTCGCAGGTGATCGGCGCTCGCGCGGACGATCGCGGCGAGCTCGGCTGCATCGGACAGCTCGATCAGTCGGAGGCGGGTCCCGGTGCTCATGTGCGGAGGGTGTGGGATTCGAACCCACGAGACATTGCTGCCCACCTGTTTTCAAGACAGGCTCCATCGGCCGCTCGGACAACCCTCCGTGACGCGACCACGTGGCGAGACGTGATCGCGTCCCGGGCAGTCTAGCGAACCTGCCGTCCGTCAGCGCGGCAGCGCGTCGAGTGCCGCGGCGAGCCCGTCGTCGGTGACCCCGCCGGTCAGCTCGTTGCCCGCGTCGACGACGTCGTCCGGGGCCTGCCCCATGACGACTCCGCGGCCCGAGGTCGACGCCCAGCGCAGCATGTCGATGTCGTTCCGCCCGTCACCCGCCGCCATGACGCGGGAGCGTGGGATGTCGAGCCACTCGCGGACGCGCTCCATCGCGGTGGCCTTCGTCACGCCCTCGGGAGCGATGTCGAGCCAGGACGTCCAGCCGACCGAGTACGACACCTTCTGCAGCCCCATGCGCTCGACGACCTGCAGGAAGTCCTCGGTGTCGTGTCCCGGCGAGATGACGACGACGCGGGTGGCCTCGGTCCCGAGCAACTGCTCGAACGGCACGTGCTCGCCGGCGACGGTCATCGTGTCGTCCGGGAAGTTGCCGGAGAGCAGGAAGTGGCCGGTCTCGTCCTCGACGCCGAACGCCGCGTTCGCGAGCGCACCGTGGATGACCTGCAGGACCTCGGTCGGGTCGAACCGCTCGACGTGGACCCGGCGGTAGGACCCGTCGTCCTGACGGGCGAGGGTCAGCGCACCGTTGGCGCACACGACGTACTTCGACCGGAGCCCCAGGCGTTCGAGCAGCGGGATCGTCATGCCCTCGCTGCGTCCGGTGGAGAGCATGACCTCGTGCCCGGCGGCCTCGGCGTCGCGGACGGCGTCGATCACCGTGTCCGTGATGACACCGTCCTCGCGCATCGTCGTGCCGTCCACGTCGAGCGCGACGAGCCAGCGCTTCGTCCGCGGAGAAGTGGCAGCACCACCGGCAGCACCACCGGTGGCACCAGCGACAGCGCCGCCGGCAGCGACCGAGCCCGAGCCGGACGCACCGGCGCCGGAGCCGCCGCCCTGCGCCGACCCGTCGACGAACCGCTCGTGCGCGCTCATCGGGGCTCGATGACCTCGACGCCGCCCAGGTACGGCCGCAGCACCTCGGGCACGACCACCGACCCGTCGGCCTGCTGGTGGGTCTCGAGGATCGCGACGATCCAGCGGGTGGTCGCGAGCGTGCCGTTCAGCGTGGCGACCGGCGCCGTCTTCCCGGTCGACGTGCGGTAGCGGGTGTCGAGGCGACGGGCCTGGAACGTCGTGCAGTTCGAGGTCGACGTGAGCTCGCGGAAGGTGCCCTGCGTCGGGACCCACGCCTCGATGTCGTACTTGCGTGCGGCGCTCGTGCCGAGGTCACCGCCGGCGACGTCGATCACGCGGTAGTGCAGGCCGAGGTCCTGCATCATCGACTCCTGCATCGCGACCAGGCGCTGGTGCTCCGCCTCGGCCTGCTCCGGGAGCACGTACGAGAACATCTCGAGCTTGTTGAACTGGTGCACGCGGAGGATGCCCCGGTTGTCCTTGCCCGCGGACCCGGCCTCGCGCCGGTAGCAGGTCGACCAGCCGGCGTAGCGGATCGGGTCGCCCGACTCCGGGAACGACAGGATCTCGTCGGCGTGGAACCCGGCGAGGGCGACCTCGCTCGTGCCGGTCAGGTAGAGGTCGTCGGCCTCGAGCCGGTAGACCTCGGCCGCGTGCTCGCCGAGGAACCCGGTGCCCGCCATCGTCTCCGGACGCACGAGCGTCGGCGTGATGAGCGGCTCGAACCCGTGCTCCACGGCGCGGTCGAGCCCGAGGTGCATGAGAGCGATCTCGAGCCGGGCGCCCAGGCCGCGGAGGAAGTAGAAGCGCGATCCGGAGACCTTCACGCCGCGCGGGATGTCGATGATGCCGAGGTGCTCGCCGAGGTCGGCGTGGTCCTTCGGCTCGAAGGCGAACTCGGGCTTCGTGCCGACGGTGCGCAGCGTGACGAAGTCGTCCTCGCCGCCCTTCGGCACGTCCGGCAGCACGACGTTCGGGATCGTACCGACCACACGGTCGAAGGTCTCCTCGGCTGCGGTGACCTCGGCCTGGGCCTCCTTCACGCGTGCGGCGAGCGCCTGCGCCTGCTGCACGAGCGCGGGCTTCTCGTCCTTCGGGGCCTTCGCGACGGTCTTGCCGAACGCGTTCTGCTCGGCGCGCAGCGCCTCGAACGACGTGATCGCAGCGCGGCGGGCGGTGTCGGCGGACACCGCGTCGTCGACGACGGAGACGGAGGCGCCGCGCGCCTCCTGCGAGGCCTTGATGAGGTCAGGGTTGTCGCGCAGGAGCTGCAGATCGATCACCGGATCATCCTAGAGGGAGCGTGTGACCGCCGGACGGGAGGCCCGTGGCGGCCCCGCCACGGGCCTCCCGTCCGTCAGTCGGTCGCGGCACCCGACGGGACGTCACGCAGGGCGGCGACCATCCCGCGCAGCAGGCGGAAGGCCGCTGCGCGGCCCGCCTCGTCGAGGTCCCGGGTCATCCGGAGCTCGACCTGCCGGACCGCCGCACTCGCCGCCTCGCGCTGTCGTCGTCCGGCTGCGGTGAGCGTGGTGGGGAGCACCTTGCCCGTGGTCGGGGTGGCCGGCCGGGTGACGATGCCGTCGCGCTCGAGCTGCTGCAGGAGCGTGTTCATCGACTGCCGGGTGACGAAGGTGCCGCGCGCGAGGTCGGAGTTCGACATGCCGGGGCGCTGGGCGAGCAGTTCGAGGCACGAGTAGTGCGTGACCGTCATGCCGAGGGGACGGAGGGCGTCCTCCATGGCGGCACGCAGGGCACTGGCGGCCTCCTTCAGGACGTAGCCGACCGAGCTGTCGAGGTCGATCCGCGCTTGACGCATGTCAGAAGTCTGACACATACTGCTCGTGTCAGGCATCTGACACAGACGAAGGAGCACACCATGCCCGCCACCGGGATCGACTTCACCTCGCTGCAGGTCCGCGACCTCGACGCCTCGCAGGCGTTCTACGAGCGGTACCTCGGACTCGTCCGCTCCCCCGCCGGCCCGCCGCACGCCGTGGTCTTCCAGACCGAGCCGATCGCGTTCGCGCTCCGCGACCTCGTACCCGGGACGGACCTGTCCGCCGGGCAGCCCGCGCTCGGCGTCGCACTGTGGTTCCACGCGACCGACGTCCAGGCGATCCACGACGCGCTCGTCGCCGACGGGCACACGATCGTGACCCCGCCGTTCGACGGCCCGTTCGGTCGGACGTTCACCTTCGCGGACCCGGACGGCTACCCGGTCACGCTGCACGACCGGCGCTGAGCCGGACGGGCGGGTCGCCGACGCGGGCGGGTCGCCGACGCGGGCGGTCGCGCCGACCCGGACGGGCCGGTCGGCGACGCGCGCGGTCGTGCGCCGGTACGGCCGGTCGGGTCGCCGACCCGGGCGGTCGCGCGCCGACCCGGCCGGTCGCTCGCAGGCGTCCGTCGGTAACGTCGGCAGCATGTCGACACCATCGGAGACCGCGCCCGCGGGCCAGGACGCCCTCCCCACCGAGCAGAAGACGGCCGCGGTCGTCTACAACCCGGTGAAGGTGGACCTCGAGACCCTGCAGCGCACCGTCGCGGAGCACGAGCAGGAGGCCGGCTGGGCCGAGACCCTCTGGTTCGAGACCTCGGAGGAGGACCCGGGCGGCGGCATGGCGAAGGCCGCGCTCGACGCCGGAGCCGACGTCGTCGCAGCGGCCGGCGGTGACGGCACCGTCCGTGCCGTGGCCGAGATCGTGCACGGGTCCGACGCCGTGCTCGCCCTGCTGCCGAGCGGCACCGGCAACCTGCTCGCCCGGAACATCCCGGCGCCGATCGACGACCTCGGTGCGAGCGTCCGGACGATCTTCCGCGGCGAGGACCGCCCGATCGACTTCGGTGAGCTCGAGGTCGAGCGCGAGGGCGGTGAGCGCGAGCAGTTCGGCTTCGTCGTCATGGCCGGGCTCGGGCTCGACGCCCGGATGCTCGCCAACACGAACGACGACCTGAAGAAGAAGGTCGGCTGGCTCGCCTACGTCGACTCGCTCTTCCGGTCGCTCCGCGACGCCGACGCCTTCGAGTTCCGGTACCGGCTCGACGGCGAGGGCAACCAGTCCGTGCGCGCGCACTCGCTCATCGTCGGGAACTGCGGGATGCTGCAGGCCGGCGCGACGCTCCTGCCGGACGCCGAGATCGACGACGGTGTGTTCGACATCGTCGTGATGCGGCCCCGCGGGTTCTTCGGGTGGGTCCGGATCGGCGCCCGGGTGTTCTGGGAGAACGCGATCCTGCGCTCGTTCCGCCGCTCGAAGATCGGGCAGACCCAGGTCGGCAAGCGCATCGCCACCGCGGCCCGCGACGAACGACCGCTGCGCTACATCCGCGGTCAGGAGTTCGTGGCGCGGCTCGAGCGTCCGGACGAGTTCGAGATCGACGGCGACCCGGTCGGCGAGGTCGTGGCGTTCAAGGCGCGCATCGACACCGGTGGGCTGCGGGTGCGCGTCGCCGGACCGCAGGACCAGACCCGCAACACGCGCCGGGTCGAGAACGCCCACAGCTGACGCGGGCCCCCTTCCGGCGGGAGTGCGCCTGCTGGGACGGAGAGCGGCCCGCACAACCGGAGGCACGTCGAACCACCGAAGAGCGTGGTGCGACGTGCCTCCGGTTGTTCGGCGGCACGTCGCGCCACTGCCGGACCAGCCGCTCCGCCGGGTCTCCGCCAGGCTCGGGCTCGGGCTCAGCCGGCCTCGGGCTCGACCTCGGGCTCGCCGGAGACGATCGCGCGGAGCCAGTCCCGCGCCTCGACGAACGCCTCGTCCGAGTAGCGCGCGGAGACCTCCGGGCGGAAGCCGTCGGCGCGCGGGTACGACCCGAGGAACGTCACGCGGGGGCTGAACCGGCGCAGGCCGAGCAGGGCGTCGGCCACCCGCTCGTCGTGCACGTGTCCGTCGAGGTCGATCACGAACCGGTAGCGCCCGAGCTCGTCGCCGATCGGCCGCGAGGACAGCAGCCCCATGTTGATGCCCCGCGTCGCGAACTGCTCGAGCATGTCGACCAGGGCGCCGGGGTGCTCGCTCGGCAGCTCGACGATGACGCTCGTCTTGTCCGCTCCCGTGCGCTCCGGGATCGCGAGCGTGCGTGACACGAGCACGAAGCGGGTGACCGCCGAGGCGTTGTCGCCGATGGACGACGCGAGCACCGCCAGGTCGTGGTGGTCGGTGATCCCCGGCGGGGCCACGGCGGCGTCCGCGACGGGGTGCTCGTCGAGCAGCGCGGTCGCGGCGGCGACGTTCGACGACGCCGGGATGTGGCCGTGGCCGCGCAGGTTGGTCTCGAGCCAGCGGTGCGTCTGCGCGTACGCGACCGGGTGCGCGTTCACGGTCCGCACGTCCGACAGGGCGGTGCCGTGCCGGGCCACGAGCACGAAGTCGACGGGCACGAGGTACTCGCCCACGATCCGCACGCCGGGGATCCGCGCCAGGGCGTCCTGCGTGGCGCTGACGCCGCCGTCGACGCTGTTCTCGATCGCGATCACCGCTCCGACCGACCGTCCCGTCACGACGTCGTCGAGCGCCTCGCCGACGTTGTTCACGCTGCGCCAGGGCTTGCCGGCGGCGGCCTCGACGAGCTTGAGTGCCGCCTCGGTGAACGTGCCGGCGGGTCCGAGGTAGGAGTACGTGTCGGACGGCGTGGCACGGTCGGTCATGCGCCAGATCCTACTGGTGTACCAGTCACCCGCGACGCGAGCAGACCGACCAGACCGACCGAACCGACCAGGCCGACCGAACCGACCAGGCCGACCAGGGCGCCGGCCCGGACGTCAGGACCGGACGAGCATCGTGTCCGAGTCCCCGTTCCGCCCGACCGTCCGGAACCCGGCCCGCTCGTACGCGATCCGCGCCCCGGTGTTGCCGTCCTCGACGCTCAGGCTGACACCCGGCCAGCCCGCGGCCCGGCCGGCGTCGAGCAACCGCGCGAGCAGCGCCGTGCCGATCCCCCGACCCCGCCCGCGCGCCTCGACGGCCATCGTGAGTTCCGGGACGTCCTCGGCCACGAACCCGTACCCGGGGTCGTCCGCCGGCAGGAACCGCGCCCACGCCACCCCGACCGGTCCCTCGCCGTCCACCGCCACGACGCCGTGGTCGCGGGCGGGGTCGAAACCGACGAAGTAGTGCGCGAACTCGGGGCGGTCGAGGTCGGCGTCCACGGAGGACGGGGCCTTCCAGTTCATCGCCGCGAGCGTCGCGTGCCGGAGCAGCCCGGTGTCGTCCGCAGTCGCGTCCCGGAAGAGCACGCCCGCCGGTGCCGCAGGCGACGCACCCGTCAGACGCTCCTCGCACAGCACCTCGCCGTCGGACCGCGGGTAGGTCAGCGCCGCGAACCGCCCCTCGGGGTCGAGCCGCCCGAGCAGCGCCCGCGTGATGCCGTCGAGCTGCCGGACCTGCTCGTCGCTCAGCGCGTCGATGACGAAGCGTCGGGCGGTCCGGACGTGGTCGGGCGCCGCCGCGACGATGGCCGCGAACCCGTCGTCGGTCAGTCGGACGTCGGTGGCTCGGCGGTCGTCGACCGAGGGGCACCGGGTGACGAGCCCGCGCTTCTCGAGCCGCGACACCACGTGCGACAGGCGCGGCAGGGACGCGTTCGTCGCCGCGGCGAGCGCCGACATCCGGAGCGTGCGCGACTCGGTCTCCGACAGCATCGCGACGACCATGTAGTCGAAGTGGGTCAGATCGGCGTCCCGCTGGAGCTGCTGGTCGAGCGCGGCCGGGAGGAGTTCCATGACGGCGACCAGCTTCATCCACGCGCGGAGCTGGTCGCGCGTGAGCCAGGGCGTCTCGTCCGTCATGCACTCATGCTAGCCATTGGTTGTCGATGCAACCAGTGGTCGCGGGGATCGTCGGGCACGGACGACGCCCACCACGAGTGCCACCACGACGACCGCGAGCAGC
The DNA here is from genome assembly GCF_000772085.1 of Curtobacterium sp. MR_MD2014. Taxonomy (NCBI): domain Bacteria; kingdom Bacillati; phylum Actinomycetota; class Actinomycetes; order Micrococcales; family Microbacteriaceae; genus Curtobacterium; species Curtobacterium sp. MR_MD2014. The sequence goes on from NZ_CP009755.1 coordinate 2,716,009, forward strand.
AGCCCCTCGACGACGAGCAACCGCGTGGTGTAGTCGAACGGCAGCACGGTCGGGTTCTTCTGTCCGTGCTGCTTCGCGGCGATCTCCGGGAGCACCACCAGGGCGAGCACGCTCCCGAGCACCACCGCGGTCTGCACGACGACGAGCACCCCGGCGCCGAGCGTCCTGCCGGTCCGACGGAGCAGGAGTCCCGCTCCGACCACGAACGGCGACAGCACGACGTCGTGCAGCACGACCGCGCCGAGCAGCCACGTCGCCAGGCCCCAGATGCGGTTCGGTCGGACGGTCGTGACGAGCACGTACGCACCGAACGCCATCACGAGCACGCCCACGACGACGAGCACGATCCTCGCGGCCCTCATCGGATCACCTCGATCTTCCCGATCCACTTCGTCTGCAGCACGCCGGGTCGTCCCGGCGCGATGACCCGGGCGGGGAACCCGTGGTCCAGGTCGAGCGTCTTCCCGTTCACCTCGAGCGCGAGGAGCGTCGTCGGGTCGGACGCGTACTCCGGGCCCATCTCGGTGACCCGGTACCCGCCGCTCTTCTCGAGGCTCGTGATCCGCAGCGCCGACACCGGGTCGGCCTGCACGGAGGCGAGCAGGTCCCGCATCCGGACACCCCGCCACGACGCCACCTGGCTCCACCCCTCGACGCACGAGATCGGCAGGTCCGCGGTGGCGGTGCCGAGCGCGACGAGCTCGGCGCGGGAGAACGTCCGCGTGACGTCCGGACCGACGACGGTCAGCGTCCAGTCCGCCGCGGTCGCGGTCGCCAGCACGCCGGCGGCGCGAGCGGTGCGGTTGACGGGAAGGTCGTCCGGGCCGATGTACCGCTGGCGGGCACCGAAGACGTTGAGCGGTTCGAGGAGCCGGTTCGACTGTCCCGCGGTGAGCGCGACGACGCCGACGGTCGCCGCCGTCACACCCGCCACGAACCCGCGGCGGGCGATCCGCTGACGGGGTCCGGGGAGCGCGTCGTCATGCTCCGGCCGGGAGGCGCGACCCGCCTCCGCCCCGCCGGCACCGTCCCCGAGACTCGGCTCCGCGGACGTGTTCGCGGTCCCGAGACCGCGAACCTGTCCGCCAGGGCGAGTCTCGGCAGCGCCCGCCGGCGCAGCCGGCGCAGCCGCGCCGTCCACCCACCGCAGCAGGCGGCCGGTCAGGCCACGGGGGTAAGCCCCGGCCGTCTGCTCGGCCGCGGGGCGTCCACCCACGGCGGGGCGGGCCTCCCGGCCGTCCGGCAGCAGCTCGCTGCCCACCGTCGGGTCCGCGACGAACCGACCCTCGGCGTCGTAGGCGTCCCGCGCCCGCCAGTAGCGCACGATCACGGGCAGCTTCGACGCGATGTGCACGACGAGCGAACCGATGATCAGGTACGACATGGCGTAGTGGACCTGGCGGAACGGGAACGGCCACGGGTACCACTGGTACGTGTTCAGCAGGCCGGTGCCGACCTGCACGATCGACGCCGACACGAGCACCGCGATCGACAGCCGCTCGAGCAGGTGCAGGACCCCGCGCACCGGCGGGACCTGGGCCAGCGCGGGCATGACGACGTTCAGCTTGGCGAGCAGCAGCGGGATGATCGCGATGCCCGCGGTGATGTGCAGGCCCTGCGTGAACTGGTAGAGCTGCGTCGGCCGGGTCGGGAAGCGCATCCACGGCAGGGGGTCCTGCAGCAGGTGGCTGTAGACGCCGGTCCCGAAGCAGACGACGAACGCGATGCCGAGCAGGCGACCCCAGACGACGGCCGAGCGGGCGTTGCGGTTCGGGGACGCCATGGTCGCGCGTGCATCCAGCAGGACCCGGCGCACGATCGGTAGCCTCGGGGAACCATGAGCAGACGACCGCGCGCCGCCTCCGTCCCGACGACCGCGGTCGTGTCGACCGTCCTGTCCGTCGTCGGCGTGCTGGCGCTGGCGGGTGTCATCGCCTTCGGCATCACGCATCTGGGGTTCCTCCGTGCCGGTCATCGTGCACCATTCGTTGCCTGGACGCTCATCGCTTGGGCGGTCTTCGCGGGAGCAGTGGTCGCCGTGCGGTTCGTGCCCCGCGAGTGGACGACCCGGATCGTCCTCGGTGGGGCGGTCGTGGTCGGCATCGCGGCGCTCGTCGGCCCGCCGAACACCAGTACCGACTCTGCCCGGTACGCCTGGGACGGCATCGTGCAACACGCCGGCATTTCACCGTACGCCCACACGCCGCAGTCGAACGCGCTGGCCGACCTGCGCCCGGACTGGCTGTTCCCGGACAAGATCGACGGCACCTGCAAGCCGCTCGAGCCGCGGATGCGCGGGCTCGGCGACGGGGCCGACGGGCACTGCGTCGCCATCAACCGGCCGGACGTGACCACGATCTACCCGCCGATGGCGCAGCTGTGGTTCGCCGGTGTGCGCGCCTTCGTGCCCGCGACCGCGCAGTACATGCCGTTCCAGGTCGCGGGACTCCTCGTCTCCCTCGGCGTCACGATCGGTCTGGTCGCGGTGCTCCGTCGCGTCGGCCGCCCGACCTGGTGGGCCGCGCTGTGGGCCTGGTCGCCGCTCGTCGCGTCCGAGGCGGTCACGAACTCGCACGTCGACGTCGTCGGTGCCGCCCTCGCCACGGCGGGCGTCGTGCTCGTCGCCTTCGGTCGGCCGATCTGGGGCGGGATCGCCCTCGGTGCGGCGACGGCCACCAAGCTCATCCCGGCGATCGTCTACCCGCCCCTGCTCGGCCGGTGGCGGTACTGGTGGGCGGTCCCCGTCGGCATCGCCACGTTCGCGCTGCTCTACGTGCCCTACGTGCTCACGACCGGCGTGAAGGTCCTCGGGTACCTGCCCGGCTACCTGTCCGAGGAGGGCTACGAGGACGGCTCCCGGTTCGCCCTGGTCTCGTCCGTGATCGAGGGCGATGCGGCGACGATCGTCGTCGGGCTCGTGGTGCTCCTGGCCGCCGTGGTGTCCTGGCGCCTCGCGGACCCCGCACGGCCGTGGTCCGCCGAGGTGTTCATGATCGGTGTGACCTTCCTCGCCGTGACCCCGCGGTACCCCTGGTACGCGCTGCTCCTCATCCCCTTCGTGGTCCTCTCGGGTCGGTGGGAGTGGATGGCCCTGAACCTCGCCATCGCCCTGCGCGGGGTCTGGCCCTCGGCGCCCGCGTTCCGGTGGTGGCTCCTCGCCGCGGTGCTCGTGATCGTGGTCGTCACGCTCGTCCGCACCCGGCGCGAGGACTGGGTGCGCTGGGGACGACGACTCGACCCCCGTTGGTGGCGGTCCGTGGACCCCCGCACCCGCGACCGCATCGACGCGGGGTAGCATCACGGGGATGACGGCGCGGATCCTGCCCTCGACCGGCCTGCTGCGCCGGGTGCGCAGCGAGTCGCCGGCCATCCCTCCTCGACCCGTCGACGACCCCGGGCTCGTCGACCGGTTCGCCCGGCGCTCCGTCGACCTGCGGGTCTCGCTCACCGAGCGCTGCAACCTCCGTTGCACGTACTGCATGCCGGCGGAGGGGCTGCCCGTGATCCCGTCGGACGCACTCATGACGGCGGCGGAGATCGACCGTCTGGTCGGCCTCGCCGCCGGCACCCTCGGCGTGCGCAAGGTCCGCTTCACCGGTGGTGAGCCGCTCCTGCGCGCCGACCTCGTCGACATCGTCCGTCGGTGCTCGGCCCACGACGTCGAACTGTCGATCACCACGAACGCGATCGGCCTGGCGAACCGCGCGCAGGCCCTGGCGGACGCCGGACTGCGCCGCGTCAACGTCTCGCTCGACACCGTCGACCCGGACGTCTTCGCCGAGGTCACCCGGCGCCCGTTCCTCGACCGCGTGCTCGAGGGCATCGCCGCCGCGGCGGACGCAGGCCTCGGGGTCAAGGTCAACGCCGTGCTGCTCCGCGGGGTGAACGACCACCTCGCCGTCGACCTGCTCGCCTGGTGCCTCGAGCGCGGGCACGAGCTGCGCTTCATCGAGCAGATGCCGCTCGACCCCGGGCACGCCTGGGACGGCGCCACCATGGTCACGGCGGAGGAGACCCGCGCCCTGCTCGGCGAGCACTACCGCCTCGAGCCCGACGAGGCGCCGCGTGACGGCGCCCCCGCCGAGCGGTACCGCGTGTCGACGCTCGACGGCGAAGCGCTCGGCACCGTCGGTGTGATCGCGAGCATCACCGAGTCGTTCTGCGCCGACTGCACCCGCACGCGCCTGACCGCCGAGGGACACGTGCGCTCCTGCCTGTTCTCGGACGACGAGGTCGACCTGCTCGGCCCCCTGCGCGCCGGCGCCGACGACGACGTCCTGCTCGACACCTGGCGACGCGCGATGTGGGCGAAGCCGCGGGACCACGGCGACGACGCGGACGGGATCGTGCACCCGTCCCGCGGCATGAGTGCGATCGGAGGCTGACCGGTGACGACGATGCGGTTCTTCGCCGCGGCCCGCGCGGCCGTCGGCCAGGACGAGACCACGGTGGCCGCGACGACGCTCGATGCGGCACTGCGAGGTGTCACGGCGGCAGATCCGGACCGGTGGACGGCGTTGCAGGAGCGGTGCTCGTACCTCGTCGACGGGGTCACGACGCGCGACCGCTCGACGTCGCTCGACGGCGTCGCGAACGTCGACGTGATGCCCCCGTTCGCCGGCGGCTAGGCCACCGTCACGCGGGCGCGGCGACGCTGACCTCGTCCGGGTCGACAGCGACCCGCACGGCCACGCCCGGCTCCAGACCGAGGGCCGCGGCCGACGCGACGGTCACGTCGGCCACCAGGTCACCCGCGTGCACCCGCACCAGCCCGTCACGCGGTTCCACCGCGGTCACCGTCCGTGCCAGCCCCGGCCCGTCACGGCGCACGCGCGCCGCGGTCGGGTGCAGGGCCGCGACCGCGGGTCGGCCGGGAGGCACGGTGTGCGTCGCGGACGCCAGCTCACCGCCGCCGTCGAGCGCGATCCCGGTCGGTGTGGCCGTCCCGGGGACGAGCACCAGTCCGGAGAAGGACGCCGAGAACGGCGTGCGCGGTTGCCGGAGGACGGCCTCGGTGCGCCCCTCCTCGACGACGCGGCCGTCCTGCAGCACGACGACGCGGTCGGCGAGCGTGACGGCCTCGAGCGGGTCGTGCGTGACGAGGAGGGTCGGGCGTCCGCGCAGGGCGGCGCGCAGGGCCGCGCGGACCTCGGTGCGGGCGTCGACGTCGAGCGCCGTGGTCGGCTCGTCGAGCAGCAGCAGCGCGGGCTCCGTCGCGAGGGCACGGGCGACCGCGACACGCTGCGCCTGCCCGCCGGACAGCGTGGTCGGTGACCGGTCGGCGAGACCCGACGCACCGACGGCGGCGAGGGCCCTGGCGGCGCGGTGCCGTGCCTCCCGGCGGCCGGCCCCGGTGGCACGCGGACCGAACGCGACGTTGCCGACGACCGTGCGGTGGGCGAAGAGGTCCGGGCGCTGTGCGACCAGGCCGACCCGGCGGCGGTGCGTCGGCACGGACGTCAGGTCGCGGCCCGCGAGCACGACGCTGCCGTCGCGCGTGCGGAGGAGGCCGGCGAGGGCCTCGACGACGGTCGACTTGCCGGCGCCGTTCGGCCCGACCAGCGCGACGCACTCGTCGGGGCCGATGGTCAGGCGCACGTCGACGTCCCGCTCGGGCACGAGCACGTGCGCGACGAGCCCCGCTCCACCGCCCGTCACGTCGTCACCGGGCGGGTGCGCACCGTCGTCGTCCCGATCACGACGAGGGCGACCACGACGAGGACGAGCGCGAGCGCGACGGCGGTGTCCGGGTCGATCTCGCGCTGCAGGTAGACCTCGAGCGGGAGCGTCCGGGTGACCCCCTGCAGGCTGCCGGCGAAGGTGAGGGTGGCGCCGAACTCGCCGAGCGCCCGCGCCCCGCAGAGCACCAGGCCGGAGGTGATGCCCGGGAGCACGCGCGGCGTCGTGACGGTGAGGAACGTCCGGGTCGGTCCGGCGCCGAGCGTGGCGGCGACCCGTTCGGCGCGACCGCCGCCGGTGCGGAGCGAGCCCTCGATCGACGACACCAGGAACGGCATCGACACGAAGACCTGCGCCGTCACGACCGCCGTCGTGGTGAAGGCGATCCGGAGCCCGTGCTCGTCGAGGTACGCGCCGAGCACGCCGAGCCGCCCGAAGGCAGCGAGCAGGGCGAGACCGCCGACCACGGGCGGGAGCACGAGCGGCAGGAGGACGAGCGCACGGAGGACCCCGACCCAGCGGGAGGTCGAGCGGGCGAACAGCACCGCCAGCGGGTAGCCGAGGACGAACGCGACCCCGGTGGCGGCGGCCGCGGTGCCGAGGCTCAGCCCGAGCGCGGTGGTCGACGCGGGTGCCGTGACCAGGGCGACGAACGACGACCAGTCGACGCGACCGACCATCGCGGCCACGGGCACGACGACGAACAGTCCGCCGAGGACCGCGGGGACCGGGAGCCACCACGGCACGGGGGTCCGCTGGTGGCGCTGGGGCGGCCTGCTCGTCATCGTCCTGGTCGTCCGGTGCATCGCGGTCGTCGTCAGGGTGCGCCGAAGCCGGCGTCCGTGAGCACCTTGCGTCCGGCGTCGGAGCGGACGAACGCGGCGAACGACGCGGCGGTCTCCGGGTTCGCGGACTCCGTGAGGACACCGATCGGGTACGTGTTCACGGCCTCCGACGACTCCGCGAACTTGACGCCCTCGACCTTCCCCCCGGAGCCCTCGACGTCGGTGACGTAGACGAGCCCGGCGTCGGCCTGCCCGGACTCGACCTTGCCGAGGACGTCGGTGACCGACTGCTCCTCGCTCACCGGTCGGAGCTCGACGCCCGCGGCCCGCTCGACCTCCGCCGTCGCCGCACCGCACGGCACGGGGGCGGCGCAGGTGACGACCTGCAGGTCGGACGCGGTGAGGTCGCGGAGGTCCGCGACGCGCTCGGGGTTCCCGGGCGCGACGGCGATCTCGAGGGTGTTCGTCGCGAAGTCGCGGGGCCACCCCGTCGCCAGGTCGGTCGTCGCGAGCTTCGCCATGGTCGCCTCGTCGGCGGAGGCGAACACGTCGGCGGGGGCGCCGTTGCGGATCTGCGAGACGAGGTCGCTCGAACCGGCGAACGAGAACGTGACCGTGGTCCCCGGGTGCTGCTGCTCGTACTGCTCCCCGAGCTCCGTGAAGGTGCGCTGGAGCGAGGCGGCCGCGAAGACCGTGATCGACCCGGTCGGGCCCGTGCTGCCCGTGGCGGTGCCGCTCGCCGAGGTGCCCGTCGCCCTGCTCCCCGTTGCGCCGCCGGAGGCGGGCCGGGCCGTGCACGCGGCGAGGCTCGTCCCGACGACGACCACGAGCGCGATCGCGGCAGAGGTTCGCAGGAGCGTCTTCACGGGGCGATCCTAGCCGCACCTGCGGTCAGGAGGTGATCGGGTGGCCCTCCTGACCCCATGCGGTGATCCCGCCGTCGAGGACCGTGACGGACGACGCCCCCGCCGGACGGTCCGCGATGGCCTGTCGTGCCCAGGCGGTGGCGCGCTTCCCGGACGCGCACACGACGACCAGTTCGCCGACCGCCCCGGAGCCGCCGAGGTCGTCCGGGGTCCGCGAGCCCGGGATCACCCCGGTCGCGCGCTCCGCCTCGGTCCGGACGTCGACGAGGACGATCCGGTCGCCGGCGACGTCGGCCGCACCGTCGTCACCGAGTCGTCGTGCCAGCTCGGCGGGGGCGATCCGCGGCGGCTCCGCGACCGCCGACGGCGCGGGACGGACCGATCCCGGGCCGCGACGCAGGACGCTCTCGGTCCAGCGCCACCGACGGGCGTCCACCGTGAGCACCCGGCCGAGCAGCGGCTCGCCGAGCCCGGCGACCAGGGCGGTGACCTGCGCCGCCATCACCGCGCCCACCGCGCCGCACAGGGCGGGCAGCACGCCGTCCGCGGCGCAGGAGCCCTCGTCCGGCAGCGCCTCGGGGTGGAGGTCGTGGAAGTCGACCGGGTCGGCGGCGGCGTCGTGGAAGACCGAGACCTGTCCGTCGTAGCCGAGCGCGGTGCCCCAGACGAAGGGCACGCCCGCCGCGGCGCACGCGTCGGAGACGGCACGGGTGACCTCGACGCTGTCCGCCGCGTCGACCACCACGTCGTGGTCGGCGACGTGCTCGGGGCGGAAGCGCTCGGTCAGGGCGACGACCTCGACGACGGCGTCGACGCCGCGCACCCGGTCGGCTGCGCACGCCGCCTTCGAGCGCCCCACGTCGGCGGCAGCGAACAGCGTCTGTCGCGCCAGGTTCGACGTGTCCACCGTGTCGTGGTCGACGATCGTGATCCGGCCGAGCCCGGAGCCAGCCAGGTACGTCAGGACGGGTGCGCCGAGCCCGCCCGCTCCGACGACGAGGACCCGGGCGCCGGCGAGCGCGTCGAGCGCCACCTGCCCGGCACCGTCGAGCGCGGCCGTGCGCGAGGTGCTCCGCCGCCGGGCGGCGAGCGCTGCGGGGTCGGGCGTGGCTGGGTCGGACACGGCGGGGTCGGGCGTGGCGGGGTCGGGCGTGGTCACCGTGCGCGCTCCGGCTGCTCCGGCACCTCGACGGTGACCATCGTGGCCTTGACGGACGCGACCGCGACGGAACCGACCTCGAGCCCGAGGTCGCGGACGGCCTCGGCGGTCATCAGGGACACCACTCGGTTCGGGCCGGCCTGCAGCTCCACCTGGGCGACCACCCCCTCGACGACCAGGTCGGTGACGATGCCGACGAAGCGGTTCCGCGCCGAGCTGCGGACACCGGACGGGTCGTCGAGCCCGGCGTCACGACCGCGGACGTACGCGGCGAGGTCCCGCCCCTCGACCACCGTGCGGCCGGACGGGTCCTCGGAACGGGGCAGCGTGCCGGCGTCGACCAGGCGCCGGACGGTGTCGTCGCTGACGCCCAGGTACCGCGCGGCGTCTCGGATGCGGAGTGTCGTCATGGTGTCCGTGACCCTACGGCATGGCGAACTCTCACGGAGGGGACAGCGGTACGGGGCACGCGCCCAGCCGTGCGCGCTACCGTCGCGGGCGTGACTGCACCACAGACCGGCACCATCCACGTCCCCGCCTCCGCCGGGGTCGCGCCGGTCCGTACCCGCCTGCGGTCCGCGTCCACGGCCCTGCGTGTCGCAGCAGTCCGGACCCCCGAACTCACCGTGGGTGCGCTCGGCGTCGTCACGGGCGCGCTCTTCGCCTGGGTCCCCTCGCTCTGGTACGACGAGGCCGCGACGGTCACCAGCGCCACGCGCAGCTGGCCGCAGCTCTGGGCCGAACTCCACAACGTGGACGCCGTGCACGGCCTGTACTACGCACTCATCCACGCCTGGTTCTGGCTCGTGGGGTACACGCCGTTCACCCTCCGCTTCCCGAGCGCACTCGCCATCGGCGTCACCGCCGGGCTCGTCGTCGCACTCGGACGCCGCCTGGGTGGTCGTCGGCTCGGCATCGTCGCCGGTCTCGTGTTCCTCGCGATCCCCCGCGTGCAGTGGGCCGGGTCCGAGGGCCGCCCCTACGCGACCGTCACGACCCTGGCCGTCGCACTGACGCTCGTCGGCATCACGGCCGTCCGACGCACCCGGTCCGGGGCGACGAGGGCGTCGAGCATCCGCTGGTGGGTCGCCTACGGGCTGCTCGCGCTCCTGGCCGTCTGCTTCAACGTGTACCTCGCGCTCGCCGTGGTCGCACACGCGGCGGCCCTGGCCTGGACGTGGCTGGCCGAGCGCCGGTCGCGTACGTGGACCCGGCGGTCGGACGCCGGTGACCCGCTCGTGGGCCGTGTCGTCCTCGTCCGCTGGGTCGTCGCCGCCGCAGCTGCCGCGCTCCTCGCGTCGCCGCTCGTGCTCGAGGTCACGGAGCAGTCCAAGCAGGTCGCGTGGATCTCGGGCATCACGCAGCGCACCCCGCGCCAGGTGTTCGCCACCTCGTGGTTCGGCGGGATCGACTCGTACGCCGCGGTCGCGTGGACGCTCCTCGTCATCGGTGTCGTCGTGTCCCTGGTCGCCGCGCACCGCCGCGTCCCCACCGTCCGCGCGCTCCTCCGGGCACAGGCGGTCCGGATCGCCCTGCCGCTGGCACTGCTGCCGACCGGGGCACTGCTCGCCGCGACGGCACTCGGCAAGCACCTCTACTCCCCCAAGTACGCATCGCTGAGCATGCCGTTCGTCGCGCTCCTCATCGCGCTCGCGATCACCGCCCTGCGGCGGAAGGCCCTGATCGCCGCGCTGCTCGCGGTCTTCCTCGTCATCAGTGTCCCGAGCGCGATCGACGTCAAGACGCCCCGGTCGAAGCAGGAGTCGACCTGGGCGAACGCCGCGTCGATCATCGCCGCCGAGCGTGGGGCGAACACCGGCGCCAACGAGGGCGTCGTCTTCGGCAGCGTCTACGGGCACCCGACGTCCACCGCGGAGATCATCCGCGTCTCCTACCCCTGGGCGTTCACCGGGATGACCGACCTGGGCATCCGGAAGAACGGCGCCGAGACGGGCGTGCTCTGGAACGAGAACGGCGACCTGGCGTCGACGATCCCGGCACGCCTCGGTGACATCGACACCGTGTGGTTCGTCGGCGGCACCCCGAAGGCCCGCAACATCCAGCCGGAGACGACCGAGGTGCTCGCCGAGCACGGCTTCCACGTCGAGCAGAAGTGGCGGACCGGTCGGGTCGTCATCACGGAGTTCGTCCGCGACTGAGCCCCGACGGCACCGTAGGTCCGGTGGTCAGTCGGCACCGCGGGTCCGGTGGTCAGTGCACGACGCGGGCACCGTGCACCGGGCCGGTCGCCCGGAGCGCGACGAGCCCGGAGGCGCTGAGCTCGACCTGCACCTCGAGCGCAGCATCGCGGTCGGCGACCAGGAACGCGACCGTCGGGCCGCTCCCCGAGACGATGCCCGCGAGCGCGCCGGCCTTCTCCCCCACCTCGATCGTCGCCGCGAGCCCCGGCTGCAGCCGCATCGCGGGTGCTTGCAGGTCGTTGTGCAGGCAGTCCGCGAGCAGGTCCGCGTCGCCGGCACGGAGCGCCTGGAGCACGTTCGCCTCGACGACGGGGGTCGTGGGAGCCGGGCGGATGTCGGCCCGGTAGCGCTCCCGGTGCTCGTCGAGCGCCCGGTAGACAGCAGGGGTGGAGAGACCGTCCTCGCTGAGCGCGAGGACCCAGTGGAACTCCCCCTTGGCGAGCGCCGGGCTCAGCTCGTCACCGCGACCCGTCCCCACGGCGGTGCCGCCGGCGAAGGCGAACGGGACGTCCGCGCCGAGTCGGGCCGCGAGCCGCAGCAGCTCGTCCCGCCCGAGGGCGGTGCCCCAGAGGGTGTCGCACGCGAGCAGGGTCGCCGCGGCGTCGGCCGATCCCCCGCCCATCCCGCCGGCGACGGGGACCTGCTTGTCGATGGTGAGCCGGACGCCGCCCCGGTGCCCGGCGGCCTCGGCCACGAGACGCGCGGCGCGGATCGCCAGGTTCGAGTCGTCGGTCGGGACCGCACTGGTGTCGATCGGTCCCGTGAAGCGCACGGAGAAGTCGTCGGCCGCTTCCGCGGTGACGTCCTCGTACAGCGACACCGCCTGGTACGCGGTCGCCACGTCGTGGTAGCCGTCGTCCTGCAGCGCGCCGACGGACAGGAACACGTTGATCTTGCCGGGAGCGCGCACCCGCACGCGGGTCGGTGCGGCCAGCGAGGTCATGCGTCCAACCTATCCTCCCCGCGCCGGGCCGCGGACTACGCCGAGGTCCCCGCCGCCGCGAACCCGCGAGCCAGGTCGGCCAGGATGTCGTCCACGTGCTCCAGACCGATCGACAGGCGGATCATGCCCTCCCCGACGCCGGCGGCCGCGCGTTGCTGCGGGGTCATCTGCACGTGGGTCGTCGACGCGGGGTGCACGACGAGCGACCGGACGTCGCCCAGGTTCGACACGTGGTCGAAGAGCTCGAGCGCGGCGACGAACCGGCGACCGGCAGCGACCCCACCGGCGAGGTCGAACGCCAGCACGGCCGACGGCCCCTTCGGCACGTAGCGCTGCTGCAGGTGGTGCCACGGCGACGAGGGCAGCCCGGCGTAGTGCACGTGCTCGACCTGCGCGTGTCCGTCCAACCACGAGGCGACCGCGGCCGCGTTCGCCACGTGCCGGTCCATGCGCAGCGACAGCGTCTGGATGCCCTGCAGGACGAGGAAGGCGTTGAACGGGGCGATCGCGGGGCCGAGGTCGGCGGACAGCTTCGACCGGGTGCGCTGGATGAACGCGCGGCGGCCGAACTTCTCGGCGAAGGCCGTCCCGGCGAACCCGGACTGCTCGACCGTCGTGAGCTGCGGGTACTTCTCCGCCTGCGCCGCCCAGTCGAAGTTCCCGCCGTCGACGATGATCCCGGCGACGGCGCTGCCGTGGCCGGCGAGGTACTTCGTCGCCGAGTGCACGACGATGTCCGCGCCGTGCTCGATCGGTCGCACGAGGTACGGCGTCGCGATGGTGTTGTCGACGATGAGCGGTACCCCGGCGTCGTGCGCGACACCGGCGACCCCCGCGAAGTCGAGCACGTCGCCACGCGGGTTCGGGATGCTCTCGCCGAAGAACGCCCGCGTCTCCGGACGGACCGCGGCGCGCCACTCGTCGAGGTCCGTCGGGTCCTGCACGAAGGTGAACGTGATGCCGAGGTCGCTCAGCGTCGAGTGGAAGAGCGTGTAGGTCGCACCGTAGAGCGACGCCGACGAGACGACGTGGGCGCCCGCCCGCGCGACGCCGAGCACCGCCAGCGAGGTCGCCGCCTGACCGGACGCCAGCGCCAGTGCTCCGACCCCGCCCTCGAGGTCCGCGACGCGTCGCTCCAGGGCCGCCGCCGACGGGTTGTTGACGCGTGTGTAGGTGTGTCCAGGTGCGTCGAGCATGAACCGTGCCGCCGCGTCCTCGCCCGAGGGGTACACGAAGGCCGCGCTCTGCGCGATCGGGGGCACGTTCGCTCCGAAGCCCGGGTCGGCCGTGAAGCCGGCCCGGATCTGCCGCGTGTCGAACGCCCAGTCGTCCTCGGCCGCCATCAGGCGACCGGCTCGGCGGGGACGGCGGCGCGGACGAGCGGGATGACCTGCTCGCCGAAGCGCTCCATCTCCTCGGCCTGCGGCGAGAACTGCAGCAGGAGCGTGTCGACCCCGGCGTCCTCGAACTCGCGGATCCGGTCGGCGACCTGCTGCGGCGTACCGACGAACCCGGGGCGCAGACCGCGGTTCGACACCGAGTAGTCCTCGAGCGACGGGACGTGCTCGAGCTGCGACTTCGAGATGAAGTCCTGGTACGACTCGTACGCCTTCCCGTGGCGGACGTCGGTGATGCGGGCGAGCTCGGCCTGCGCCTCCTCCTCGGTCTCGCGGACGATCACGTACGCGGCCATGCCGAACGCCTCGAACGGCGCGGCGCCAGCGTCCTCGCGGCGACGCTTCATCTCGTCGATCTTCGTGCGGAGCTCGTCGACGGTGCCGCCGTGTGTCAGGTACGCGTCGGCGAAGCGGGTGATCGAGCTCTTGCCCGCCTCGCTCTCGCCGCCGGCGTAGATGCGCGGGGTGACCCGCGGCTTCGGCTCGAGGTGCGTGTTCTGCACCTCGTAGTACTCGCCCGTGAACGAGAACGGCGTCTCGGCCCAGAGGCCCTTGAGGATCGCGACGAACTCCTCGGTCCGCGCGTACCGGTCGTCGTGCTCGGAGAAGATGCCACCGTACTGGCGGGCTTCCTCCGCCCACCAGGCGCTCACGACGTTGAACGTGAAGCGACCACAGGAGATCTCGTCGATGGTCGCGGCCTGCTTCGCCGTCACCGCCGGCAGGTGGTAGCCCGGACGCATCGCGGCCATGATCTCGAGCCGCTCGGTCGTCGCGGCCAGCGCGGCCGCGAGCGCCCACGCCTCGAGGCTCGGCGCGGCCGTCCCCTTGATGTCGTTGAGGTTGAGCTCCGGCACGAGCGTCAGGTCGAAGCCGATCCGCTCGGCACGCTGCGCCAGCCGCTTCACGTAGTCGAAGGTGACGGGCATGTCCTCGTCCTCGACGTTGCGCAGCCAGCCGCCGAAGAGCGGGGTCCAGTATCCGAATCGCACGAGTGGTTCCTCAGGTGTGTCGTGACGGCCGGGAGGCGCGGGGCGGGCCCGCCACGAGCCTCCAGGCCGGTGGGTGGTGTCGTCTCAGGCCGTGGTCGCCGACGTGGCGTACGCCTGCTCGAGGAGCGCGCCGGTGAAGCGCGCGATCGCGCGCGGACCGGAGACCGGCGCGACCGCCTCGACGGCGGGGTTGTAGTTCGTGTTCGTGTTCACGTCGTAGACGACCGTGCGGCCGTCCGTGGTCTCCATGAACTCGACACCCGCGACCTGGATGCGCTGGTCGGCGAGGAACGTCCGGAGCTGCTGCACGAGCGGGTGGTGGGCCGTGACCTCGTCACGGATGCTGAAGGCGGCCGGTGCCCCGGTGCCGGTCGTCTCGGCGCCGGGCACGTCGCAGACGGCGCCGGCGATGGCCTGGGGCACCTCGCACGCGTCGGCCGGGCAGAGCTCGAAGCTGCCGGCGCTCGTGTCGACACGGACCGCGTAGACGAACTCGCCGCCGACGAACTCGGCTCGGGTGATGAACGGCTCGCGGGCGGTCAGGAGCTCCTGGAGCAGCGTGATGCCGTCGACGGGGGCCTCGAACTCGGGGCTGTCGACGTACGCGTCGAACTCGGCGAGGGTGTCGAAACGGCGGACGCCGAGGCCCTTGCCGCCCTGGTTGTGCTTCGTGATGAACGGGACGTCCTGCCCGTCCGTGAAGGTCCGCGCGGCGTCCTGCAGGGCGGCCGACCCGAAGACCGCGGTCGTGCGGGGCACGTCGAAGCCGGCGTCCCGGAGGAGCCCGTGCTGGGCGACCTTCGACACCTCGAGCTCCAGCACGTGGCTGCCGTTCACGACCGTCGCACCGGAGCGCTCGAGCCAGCCGAGCAGCGCGCGGGCGTACTCCTTGCTGTGCTCGTTGCCGCGGGTGTGGCTCGACGCGGACATCCGCGACCAGTAGACGCCCGGAGCCGGCTCGGCGGTCAGGTCGATGCTGCCCAGGGCACCGCCGTCGGTGAGCAGGAGTTCCTCGACCGGCACCCCTTCTGCCGCGAAGGCAGCGGCGAACGGCGGGAACCACTCGGGGTTCTCGTGGATGACGTACACGCGCGGAGTTGTCACCGGGCCACCCTAGGCACGCTCCCCCTGGGGGTGCCAGGTGTGTGACGCGGGATTGCGGCGTGCGTCCGCGCGCGGTCGCCTCGTGCCATCGCGGCGGGGTCACCTCGTGCCGGAGCGCCGGGTGTGCGAGGGTGGAACGCATGTCCTACCCCGCGTACGAGGAGACCGTCCGTCCAGGCCGTGTGATGACCGTCGTGGGGTGGGCCGTGATCGCGACCGCCGTCGGGATCGCGACGCTCGTGCTCGCGGTGCCGGCGGGGTGGCAGGACCAGCCGCCGTCGGCGTCGGACGTCGGCGTGCTGGTGGTCACCCTCGCCGTCACGGTCGCGCTCGGCATCGGGATGATGACCATGCGGATGACGGTGCGGGTCGACGAGGTGCTCGAGGTCCGTGTCCGCCCCTGGTGGTACCGGCGGCGCGTCGCTCCCGAGCAGATCACGTCGGCCGAGGTCGTGCACATGACGGGCGGCAACTCCGGCGGGCTCGGCATCCGGCTCGTCCCCGGCGGCACGGCGGTGCTGCTCGACGGCGGACCCGGCGTGCAGGTCGCGATCCGCGGGGCGCGGTCGCTGCGGTTCCGGTGCAACGACCCCGAAGCCGTCGTCGAGGCCCTGCGGGCACGGGGTGCGTCGGCGGACTGAGGATCAGCGCGCGACGCGGTCGGCGCCGAACTGCTGCGTGCCGACGACGCCGAGGAGCTCGAGCTTCTGCGCGTCCTCGCTCCCCGCGGGCGAGGTGAACAACAGGAGCGCCTGCGCCTGGTCGTCCGTGTGGAGCACCTGGCAGTCGACGGTGATCCGGCCGAGCTCGGGCTGCACGATGGTCTTGTCGTCCGACCAGCGGGTCGCGACCTCGTGGCGTTCCCAGAGCTCCCGGAACTGCGGGCTGCGGCGCTGCAGTTCGGCGACGAGCTCCGTCGCCCGACGGTCGCTCGGCCCCGCGAGCCCGACGGCCGCGCGGAGCGACGCGACCACGACCCGACCGAGCCGTTCGTGCTGTTCGGGCGCGTACTTCGCCTGCTCCGTCCCCGAGACGAACCAGCGCCACGCCTGGTAGCGCTCGTTGCCCGGCAGGTCGACGGATCCGCCGAGCAGTGCCCGAGCGAGCCGGTTCTCGACGAGCGTCTCGCCGAGGTGGCTCACGACGATCGCCGGGGTGTCCTCGAGCCGGTCGAGCACGCGCAGGATCGCGGGGTCCACGTGGTCCGCGCGGTGCATCCGGACCGGCGCCGTGTGCCCGGCGAGGTGGAACAGGTGGTCGCGTTCGTCGAGGCTGCACCGGAGGGCCCGGGCGATCGCCGCGACCATCTGCTCCGACGGCTGCGGGCCCCGCTGCTGCTCGAGCCGCGTGTAGTAGTCGACGCTCATCCCGGCGAGTGCGGCGACCTCCTCGCGACGGAGTCCGGGGGTCCGCCGACGGGGACCGCTGCCGAGGCCGACGTCCTCGGGGCGCAGCAGCTCGCGGCGGCGGCGCAGGAAGTCGGCGAGCGCGGGGCGGTCCATGCCCCCCATCGTCCCGTCTCGGCCGGAGCGGAGCCAGGGACCGCCGGTCCCCCGATGCCCGCGCCCTGGAGGAGCCCCGCGCGCAGGAGCATCGTGGTCGGCATGGACACCACGAACAGCACCGTCTTCATCTCCGGCGCGACCTCGGGCCTCGGGCTCGCCCTCGCGCAGCGCCTGCAGGCCGCCGGCAGCACCGTCGTCATCGGCGGCCGCCGCCAGGACCGCCTGGACGCCCTCGCCGCCGAGCACGGCTTCGGTACCGTCGCGATCGACGTCGCCGACGCGGACTCCATCGCGAGCGCGGCAGCGGACGTGACGACCCGCTGGCCGGAGCTCGACACCGTCGTCACGATGTCGGGCATCATGCGCAACGAGGACCTGCGCGACCCCGGACACATCGACGACGCACTCGCGACCGTCCAGACCAACCTGGTCGGGACGATCCGGCTCATCGACGCCTTCCTGCCGCACCTGCTCTCCCGGCCGGCGGCGACGCTGATCACGGTGTCGTCCGGTCTGGCCTTCGTCCCGCTGACCGCGACCCCGACCTACAGCGCCACGAAGGCCGCGGTGCACTCGTACACGCAGGCGCTCCGGCAGCAGCTCGTCGGCAGCTCGGTGGCGGTGCTGGAGCTCGCCCCGCCGGCCGTGCAGACGGACCTGATGGGTGGCGCCGACTTCGGCGGGATGCCCCTCGACGCCTTCACGGACGAGGTGATGGGTCTGCTCGACTCCGGTGCCGCGCCGGAGATCCTCGTGCAGGACGTCCAGCCGCTGCGCTGGGCCGAGCGCGACGGGACGCACCAGCAGATCCTCGAGGCGATGGCCGGCCGCGGTCACTGAGCCACGCACCACGGGCGGATCAGCCCCGGGCGAGGAGGCGTGTGCACGTCGACCGTCAGGCCGGGGTCGGGGTCGGGGTCGGGGCCGGGGCGGGCACCGGTGCCGGCCGGAGCACGCTGCTCCGTCAGTCGACCTCGCCGGCGGCGCGCCGACGCCGGATCCGCGCGTCGAGACCCCGGTTCAACGCCCAGAGCCCCAGCACGATGGCGGTGACGAGGAGCGACTCGGCCAGCGTCCTGTCCAGCGGCCCACGGAGCACCCAGAAGGCACCCCCGGCCAGGACGGCGACCATCGCCAGGGTGCCGATGGAGCTCCTCGCAGCCCGCGGCTCGGCCCCGGTGGACGCCCCGTCCTCGTCCTCGTCCGCGAGCTGGTTGAACCAGAGTCCCCACGCCGCCAGGCCTGCTCCGAACAGGGCGGCTGCCCAGGCAGCATCGTCGCCGGCGTCACGGACGAGGGCGACGACGGCGACGACCACGACGAGTGCACCGCCCGCGAGGAAGAAGAGCGTGATCGCCAGGGCGAGACGGGAGGTCGGAGCGTGCACGCGGTCAGCCTAGGGCTCCGTCGCCGACACGACGACCACCGGGCCGGAGCAGTGACACGACCGCCTGCCGTCAGGCGGCGGCGAGGACCGTCCGTCCGAGGCGCACGAAGTCGTCCGGCGACAGCGCCTCACCCCGAGCGGTCGGGTCGAGACCGGCCGCGGTCAGCAGCTCCGACGCACGGGCGCTGGAACCCAGGACCCCGGACAGGCTCTGCCGGAGCATCTTCCGGCGCTGCTGGAACGCCCCGTCGACGAGCTCGAAGACCTGCGCGCGCAGCGTCTCGTCCCCCGGGCGCTCACGACGGTCGAAGCCGACGAGCACGCTGTCGACGTTCGGCACCGGCCAGAAGACCTGGCGGCTGATCTGCCCGGCGGTCGACCAGGACCCGTACCAGGCGGCCTTGACGCTCGGCGCCCCGTAGACCTTGCTGCCCGGCCCGGCGGCGATGCGGTGACCGACCTCGGCCTGCACCATGACGAGCACCCGCTCGATGGTCGGGAAGGTCGCGAGCAGGTGCAGCAGCACGGGGACGGAGACGTTGTACGGCAGGTTCGCCACGACGTGCGTCGGGGCCTCGGGCAGTTCGTCCGCGGTCACCGCGAGCGCGTCCTGGTGCACGACCCGCAGGCGCGCGTCCGGCTGCATCGCCGCGACGGTCGCGGGCAGCTGGGCTGCGAGCCGACCGTCGATCTCCACCGCGGTGACGGACGCGCCGGTCTCGGTCAGCCCGAGTGTCAGGGAGCCCAGCCCCGGTCCGATCTCGAGCACGCGGGAGTCCGGCGTGACCCGGCCTGCCGAGACGATGCGGCGCACGGTGTTGGCGTCGTGCACGAAGTTCTGGCCGAGCTTCTTCGTCGGGGTGACGTCGAGCTTGGCGGCGAGGTCCCGGATCTCCGCCGGGCCGAGCAGTGCGCCCACGACTACTGGTCCACCGTGACGGGCTCGGCGTCCCACGCACCGTAGACGAGCTCGGTCGTCGAGGCGATCTGCGCCGCGAGCATCGACGGGTCGGTACCGAGGGTCTCGGCCATCGACCGGAGCGTGAGCGGGATCAGGTACGGCGCGTTCGGCCGGCCGCGGTACGGCGTCGGCGTGAGGAACGGGGCGTCCGTCTCGATCATGACCAGGTGCCGCGGCGCGACCTGCAGGGCGTCTCGGAGCGACTGGGCGTTCTTGAACGTGACGGTGCCGGCGAAGGACATGTACCAGCCGCGCTCGGCGCAGAGCCGGGCGAGGTCGGGACCGCCGGAGAAGCAGTGGAAGACGGTCTTCTCGGGAGCGCCCACGCGGTCGAGCACCTCGACCACGGCCTCGTGCGCGTCACGGTCGTGGATCGTCAGCGCGAGGTCGTGCTCCTTCGCGATGCGGATGTGCTCCTCGAACGAGCGGACCTGTGCCGCGCGGCCGTCCTCGCCGGTGCGGAAGAAGTCGAGACCGGTCTCGCCGATCGCCCGGACGCGGGGCAGCGCCGCGAGCCGCTCGATGCCGGCGAGGTGCTCGTCGAGCAGCCCCTGCTCGTCGAGCACGGGCGCCTCGTTCGGGTGCAGCGCGACGGCGGCGAGCACGCGGGGCTCACGCGCGGCGATCTGCGCCGACCACTCCGACGTCGCCAGGTCGGTGCCGACCTGCACGACGCCGCGGACCCCGACGCTCGACGCACGGTCGAGGTGCTCGCGGTAGTCGAGCGGACCGTCGCCGCCCTCGCCGACGCCGTCGGCGATCTCCATGTGCGTGTGGTTGTCGTACACCGGCACCACGAGCGCCTGCGGCAGCGGTGGGTAGCTCAGGTCGCGCTTCGAGCCGCCGGACGCCCCCTCGCCACGCGCCCGCACGTGCGAGCCGTCCGCCGCGTCGGTCACGCTGCGCCCTGCTCGGGCTGCTGCTCGATGCGCGGGAACAGGCCGGACCCGAGCGGCACGACGGTTGCGGCGCCCTGCCACTCGTAGGCGCGGTCGACGCGCTGCTCGGTCACCGATCCGCCGGCACCGATCGACGCCCAGAGCTTCTCCGTCGCCTTCGGCATCACCGGAGACACGAGGACGTTCACGGTGCCGAGGCCGCGGAGGGCCGTCGCCAGGACGGTGCCGAGACGCTCGCGCGCCGACTCGTCCTTCGCCAGCGCCCAGGGCTCCTGCTCGGTGATGTACCCGTTCAGGGCGTCGACGAGCTCCCACACGGCGGCGATCGCCTCGTGCGGCGCGAAGCCCTCGACCGCGGCGTCGGCACGCTCGGTGACGGACACCGCGAGCGTGTCGATCGCCTCGTCCGACGGGGTCAGCTCGCCGCGCGACGGCACGGCACCGTCGAAGTACTTCTGCAGCATCGCGACGAGACGCGAGGCGAGGTTGCCGAAGCCGTTCGCGAGGTCGGCCGAGTACCGGGCGGAGATGTCCTCCCAGCTGAAGTTGCCGTCCTGCCCGAAGGTGATCGCGCGGAGGAAGTAGTAGCGGAAGGCATCCGAGCCGAAGGTGTCGGTGATCTCCGACGGCGCGATGCCGGTGAGCTTCGACTTCGACATCTTCTCGCCGCCGACGAGCAGCCAGCCGTGACCGAACACGCGCTCCGGCACCGGGAGACCCGCCGCCATGAGCATCGCGGGCCAGATCACCGCGTGGAAGCGGGCGATGTCCTTGCCCACGATGTGCACGCTCGGCCAGAGGCGCTGGAACGCCTCGTCGTCGTCCGACCCGTAGCCGAGGGCGGTGACGTAGTTCAGCAGGGCGTCGAACCACACGTAGAGCACGTGGTCGTGGTCCCAGGGGATCGTGATGCCCCAGTCGAAGCTCGAGCGCGAGATCGACAGGTCGCGCAGGCCCTGCTTCACGAAGGAGACGATCTCGTTGCGGACGCTCTCGGGCTGGATGAACTGCGGGTTCGACTCGTACAGGTCGAGCAGGCGCTGCTCGAAGTCACTCATGCGGAAGAAGTAGTTGCGCTCGGCGAGGACCTCGACGGGGATCGAGTGGATCGCGCAGACCTGCTGGCCCTCGTAGGGACCGGTGCCGGGCACGAGGTCGCTCGGCTGCTTGTACTCCTCGCACCCGACGCAGTAGAAGCCCTCGAACTCGCCGGCGTAGATGTAGCCGTCGTCGTACAGCTTCTGCAGGAACGCGGTCACGCCGCGCTCGTGCCGTTCGTCGGTCGTGCGGATGAAGTCGTCGTTCGCAACGTCGACCGTGTCGAGCAGGGGCTTCCACGCGTCGGTGACGAGCCGGTCAGCCCACTCCTTCGGGGACACGTCGTTCGCGCTGGCGGTCCGGAGGATCTTCTGGCCGTGCTCGTCGGTCCCGGTGAGCAGCCAGGCGTCGTCGCCCCGCTGCCGGTGCCACCGTGCCATGAAGTCCGCGGCGACCTCGGTGTAGGCGTGCCCGATGTGGGGCACGTCGTTCACGTAGAAGATCGGCGTGGTGATGCTGAACGAGGACCCGTCGGACATGCGGACCATCCTACGGGCGGGCCGGAGCCGCGTGACGCGCCCCGCGCGCCGCCTGTGGAGAACCGGACGGGAGGCGGGTGGCGGGCCCGCCCCGCGCCTCCAGACCGACGGTGGTCGGCCCTACCGCGCGGCGAGCGCGCCCTCGTACAGGTCGCGCTTCGACAGGCCGGTCGCGTCCGCGACCGCCGCGGCGGCCTCCTTCATGCGCGACCCGGCGGCGACCCGCTCGAGCACGAGCCGCACACCGTCCTCGATGCTCGTCACGTCGAGCGCGCCGGTCGAGCCCTCGACGACCACGCAGATCTCACCACGCACCCCGTCGGCTGCCCAGGCGGCGAGCGCGGCGAGCGAGTCGCGGCGGACCTCCTCGTGCAGCTTCGTGAGCTCGCGGCACACGACCGCGCGGCGGTCGTCCCCGAAGCCCGCGGCCATGTCGGCGAGCGTGTCGGGGAGCCGGTGCGGTGACTCGAAGAACACCATCGTCCGCTGCTCACCGGCCAGGGACGCGAAGAGACGACGGCGCTCCCCCGCCTTGCGGGTCGGGAAGCCCTCGAAGCTGAACCGGTCGGTCGGCAGGCCCGACACGGCGAGCGCCATGAGCACCGCGGACGGCCCGGGCAGGGCGGTGACGGTCACCCCGGCGGCCGCCGCGGCCTCCACGAGGGGGAAGCCCGGGTCGCTGATCGCGGGCATGCCCGCGTCGGTGAGGACCACCACGTCCTCGTCGCGGGCGAGCTCGACCACCTCGGCGGCCTTCGCGCGCTCGTTGTGCTCGTGGAGGGCGATCAGGCGCGGGCGGTTCTCGATGCCGAGCGCACGCATCAGGTGGATCGCGGTCCGGGTGTCCTCGGCGGCCACCACGCTCGCGTTCGAGAGGGTCTCGACGAGACGACGAGACGCGTCGCCGAGGTTGCCGATGGGCGTTGCTGCGAGGACGATCACCTCCCCATTCTGGTGCCAGGTCCGCCGTGGCGGCGATCCGTAGGATGCAGGCGATGACCAGCGAGCTGACCGACGACCGCACCGCCCTCGTCGACGGACCGGCCGGCTCCCGCCTCGACGACTGGTGGGGTCGGGTCCTCTCGACGTCGCGGCGGGTCGCCGTGTGGCGCTGGACGGGTCCGATCGCGGTGACGCTGCTGGCGGCCGTGCTCCGTCTGGTGGGACTCGGACACCCGCACTCGCTCGTGTTCGACGAGACGTACTACGTCAAGGACGGCTGGTCGATCGTGCACCTCGGCTACGAGGGCACCTGGCCGGCGAACTCCTCCGACGACGGCGCCCCGACGACCGACCAGCGCTTCGCGGACGGCGAGACCGACCTGTACTCGAGGGCGGCGGAGTTCATCGCGCACCCGCCGCTCGGGAAGTACCTGATCGGCCTCGGGATGCTGCTGTTCGGCGCCGACAGCTCGTTCGGGTGGCGGTTCACGGTCGCCGTGCTCGGCACCGCGACCGTGTTCCTGACCGCGGTCATCGCCCGCTCGCTGTTCCGCTCGACCGCGATCGGGACGCTCGCAGGCTTCCTGCTCGCGATCGACGGCCAGGCGATCGTGCTGTCGCGCGTGACGCTGCTCGACGGCATCCTGACCTTCTTCGTCGTGCTCGGCGCGGGTGCGCTGCTGCTCGACCGGCGGTGGACACAGCGGCGGCTCGACGACTGGGTCCGACGCCGGGCGGACGGCGGCGGCGACACGCTCTGGGGGCCGGTGCTGGTCTGGCGGCCGTGGCTCGTCGCGATGGGCGTCGCCCTCGGTCTGGCGTCCGCGACGAAGTGGTCCGGCCTGTACTTCCTGGCGTTCTTCGCCCTGTACTCCGTGCTGAGCGACATGGTGATGCGCCGCCGGGCCGGCGTGACGTTCTGGTCCTCGAGCGCCTTCCTGCAGCAGGCGCCGGTGACGTTCCTGCTCACCGTGCCGGTCGCTGCCGTGACCTACCTGGCGTCGTGGACGGGGTGGTTCCGGACCTCCGGTGGGTGGGACCGGAACTGGATCGCCTCCGGCGGCGAGCGGTGGACGGGACTGCTCGCGTGGGTGCCGGACCCGTTCCAGAACTGGTGGCACTACCAGTCGGAGATCTACGGCTTCAACATCGGCCTGCACACCCCGCACTCGTACCAGGCGAACCCGCTGCTGTGGCTCGTCATGCAGCGCCCCACGTCGATGTACTACGTCGGGACGAACCGCGGCCAGGACGGCTGCTGGGCGGACCGCTGCGGCGAGGCGATCACCGGCATCGCGAACCCGTTCGTCTGGTACGCCTCGGTGATCGCGGCGGTCGCGCTGCTCGTGCTCTTCGTGCTGCGGCGCCGGTGGGAGTACGGCTTCGTGCTCATCGGTGTCGCGGGCGGGTACCTGCCCTGGCTGCTGTACACCGACCGCACGGTGTTCCAGTTCTACACGGTGGCGTTCGAGCCGTTCCTCGTCATGGCCCTGGCTGCCGCGATCGGACTCGTCGCCGGGTCCCGGACCGACCCGCGGCCGCGGCGGACCCGGGCGTTGGTCTGGGTCGGCGTGTACCTCGGTGTCGTCGTGCTCGCGTCGGCGTACTGGTACCCGATGTGGACCGGCTTGCAGATGCCGTGGGACTTCGTCCGGTCGCACTACTGGTTGCCGAGCTGGCTGTAGCGGTGCTGCCGAGCTGGCTGTAGCGGTGCTGCCGAGCTGGCTGGAGCGGTGCTGCCGAGCTGGCTGGAGCGGTCCGGCCCTGGGGACGTGACCGCGCGGGACGCCGGTGACTGCCGACCCGCTGTCGGCACGGAGGCGCGGTGCCCGGCCGCCACGAGCCTCCCGCCCGGCGCATACCGCGTCAGGCGAACGTCAGGGCTGGCCGTGCAGGGCGCGCTCGATGGCGGTGCGGTCGAGCGGGGCACCGACCATGGGGTCGGTGGTGCCGCCGGGCAGCACGCCCTCGAGCACGACCTCGGCGTAGCGGCGCCAGGCGTCGGGGTCGTGGGCGCGTGTGGCGTCCGCGACGGCGCCGACCATCGTCGTGAGCATCGGCAGGTCGGCGTAGCTGAACCCGGCCCGCACCACCCCGGACGCCGCCGCTCGCTCGATGATGGTCGCGACCTGGCGCTCGAGCCGGTCCCGCTCGTGCACGATCGACGGCCGCGCCTTCCCCGCGCGGACGATGGCGTCCGCCAGGGCACGGTCGCGCGCGCGGAACTCGAACACGCCCGTCAGGTAGACGCGGAGGGCCTCGCGCGGATCGGTCTCCTGCGCGGCTCGGGCGGCGGCGGCGTTCATCGCCTCGAACTTGGTGGCGAGCAACGCCTCGATCAGGGCGTCCTTGTCGGCGAACCGGCGGTAGACGGTGCCGACGCCGACCCCGGCCTCGTGCGCGATGTCGTTCAACGTGACCGACAGGCCCCGCTCGGCGAAGCACCGGCGCGCGGTCTGCAGGATCAGCTCGCGGTTGCGCGCGGCGTCGGCGCGCAGGGGGCGCTCGAGGTCGTGCGCGGTGTCGGTGGTGCTCACGACGTCGACGGTAGTTGACGATTCTGGGAACAAACGGATGCGGTGGCTCCGTTTCGGTCTACACTCGACACAAACGGATGCACCACATCCGGTTCCACCTCCTCGCGAAGCGCTCGACGGCGCGTGCTCCGCCACCTCCACCCTTCTCCGAAGGAGGCTGCCGTGACGGCAGAACAGACCGTGCCGACCCCGACCGGGTCGGCACCGACGACGACCGGCCGTGCTGCCGGCACCACGACCGGCTCCGGCTCCGGCTCCGACAGGCCGAACCACCGCTGGATCGCACTGGCGGTCATCGCCCTCGCCCAGCTCATGGTCGTGCTCGACGCGACCATCGTGAACATCGCCCTCCCCTCGGCGCAGGCCGATCTCGGCTTCGGCACCGACCAGCGGCAGTGGATCGTCACCGCGTACTCGCTCGCGTTCGGCTCCCTGCTCCTGCTCGGCGGTCGCCTCGGTGACCTGTTCGGCCGGAAGACCACCTTCATCGTCGGCCTGGTCGGGTTCGCCCTGGCCTCGGTGCTCGGTGGTCTCGCCGACTCGTTCGGCCTGCTCGTCGCCGCCCGCGCACTGCAGGGCGTCTTCGGTGCCCTGCTCGCCCCCTCGGCGCTCGGCATGCTCACCACGACCTTCCGCGATCCGAAGGAACGCGGCCGGGCGTTCGGCATCTTCGGGTCCATCGCCGGCTCGGGTGCGGCGATCGGCCTGCTGCTCGGCGGCGTGCTCACCGAGTACGCGTCCTGGCGCTGGTGCCTCTACGTGAACGTCGTGTTCGCGGTCCTCGGGGTCATCGGTGCGCTCGTGTTCATGGCGAAGCCGCCGAAGGTCGAGCGTCCGCGCATCGACGTGGCCGGTGTGCTGACGATCACCGCGGGCCTGGTCGGCATCGTCTACGGCTTCTCGAACGCCGAGTCGAACGGTTGGGACGCCCCGCTCACCATCGTCATGCTCGCCGCGGGCGTCCTGCTCGTCGCCGCGTTCGTGGTCATCGAGACCCGCGTCGCGCACCCGCTCCTGCCGCTGCGCGTCGTCCTCGACCGCGACCGCGGCGGTGCCTTCATCGCGATCGGCCTCGTGGCGATCGGCATGTTCGGCATCTTCCTGTTCCTGACGTACTACCTCGAGCAGACCCTCGGCTTCAGTTCGCTGCAGACCGGTCTGGCGTTCCTGCCGATGCCGCTGTCGATAATGGTGTCGGCGACGCAGATCGGCGGGCGGCTGCTCCCCCGCGTCGGCCCGAAGGTCCTGATCTTCGCGGGCGGTCTCGTCGCGGCGACCGGGCTCCTGCTGCTGCTCCGCACCGACGTCGACAGCACCTACGCGGGCACCGTCCTGCCGGCGCTGATCGTCATCGGTCTCGGCATGGGCACGATCTTCTCGTCCGCGATGAACACCGCGACGACCGGTGTCGCACGGGCGGACGCCGGCGTGGCCTCGGCGACGGTCAACACGATGCAGCAGATCGGCGGCTCGATCGGCACTGCCCTGCTCTCGACGATCTTCGCCGACGTCGTGAAGGACAGCCTGTCGGGCCTCTCGGCAGCACCGACGAAGCTGCAGCAGGCCCAGGCGGTGATCGACGGGTACCACGTCGCCTTCGGCATCTCGGCCGGGGTGCTCGTGCTCGTCGCCCTCGCAGGCGGGCTGCTCATCAACCGGCAGTCGGTGCGACTCGCGAAGCTCGAGCGCGCGGCGTCCGCGACCACGGGCAGCATCCCGGCAGCGGCGCACTAGCCGCCCCGCTCCCCGAGCCGCTCCGCTCCGCGCCCGGTCCGCCCCCGGTCCGCCCTGCCCTGCTCTGCCCCCGCTCTGCGACATCCCACGCGTCGATCGACGCGTGGGATGTCGCGTCCCCGGGGCTGGCCGAAGGAACGACCGACCCCGGCCGTTCCGGTGCGCACGGATTCGGCACACCCCGTGGTCGGGACGGCGGCGTTGCGCACTGTGTCGGTCCTCCTGCGGCACATCAGTGGCCCCGGTTACCCTGAGCGCCATGGCCCCCGTCCTGACCTCGCCGCTCGTGTCGACGCAGTGGCTCGCCGACCACATCGGTGCCGACGATCTCGTCGTCCTCGATGCCTCGGTGCACACCACCGGGGTCGGCACGGCGATGCACTGGCAGGCCGCCCGCGACGCGTACGAGCAGCACGGGCACGTACCGGGCGCCCGGCACGCCGACCTGGTCGACGACTTCTCGACGCCCGACGCGGACGTGCCCTTCACCCGCCCGACAGCGGAGCGTTTCGAGTCCGCCGCGAGTGGACTGGGCGTGACCAACGGCTCGACCGTGGTGGTCTACGACGACAGCGTCGGTGAGTGGGCGGCACGGCTCTGGTGGATCTTCCGCGCGTTCGGCTTCGACGACGTCGCGGTGCTCGACGGTGGGTTCACCAAGTGGCGGGACGAGGGACGACCCGTCCGCGTCGGACCGCTCCGTGGCAGCACCCCGTCGCCGTCCGCCGAGCCGTTCCTGGCCGGCGAGGAACGTCCCGTGTGGGCCGACCACGACCGTGTCCTGCGTGCCGTCCGCGGTGAGGAGCCCGCGGCGGTCGTCCTGGCGGCTCCCCCGTCGGCGCTGGGATCCGACCACCCCGGCGTGGTCCCCGGCAGCACGGCGATCACCACGGACGACGTGGTCGACCCCGACACCAACACCCTCCGCCGCGGCCCGGCACTCGCCGAGGTGTTCGCGCCGGTGCTCGACGCCGACGAGATCGTGACGTACTGCGGCGTCGGCAGCGCGGCCTGCGTCGACGCGCTCGCCCTGACGGTGCTCGGGCACGACCAGGTGAAGGTCTACGACGGCTCGCTCGCCGAGTGGTGGCGCCTCGAGCCGGAGCTGCTCGCGTCCTGACGCCACAACGTCGGCCGCGCTGGCCGCGCTGGCCGGGCCGACCGGGCTGACCGGGCTGACCGGGCTGGCCGGGCTGGCCGGGCTGGCCGGGCGGCCGGGCCGTCCCCGCGGCACTAGCGTTGGCGCATGAGCACCAGACGCGCGGTCGTCCTCGGCGGTACCGGCGGGATCGGGTCGGCGGTGGTCCGAGACCTCCTCGACGTCTCCGGCCGCGGTGGCGACGACTGGCAGATCGACGTCGTGGCACGACACGGCGGTCCCGCAGCCGATGCACTGACGGCAGCCGGCGCCTCCTTCGTGGCCGGTGACCGCCGCGACACGAGCGTGCTCCGCGAACTCCTGCGCCCCGGCGCCGACCTGCTCGTCGACACCGTGGGCGCGACCCGCGACGACGCCCTGCAGCTGCGACCGTTCCTCGACGACGTCGGCTCGACGGTGTTCGTTTCCTCGAAGGCGGTCTACGTCGACGACCGAGGGCGGCACGCGAACTCGGTCGGACGGCCGGTGTTCGGCGGCGCGGTCACGGAGCTCCAGCCGACCGTCGTCGCGGGCGACGGCGACCCGACCTCGCGCGAGGGCTACGGCGCCGCGAAGGTCGCCGCCGAACAGGTCCTGCTCGACCACGGCGCTCCCGTCACCGTGCTGCGCCCCTCGAAGGTGTACGGCGTCGGGATCGGCCGCCCCCGGGAGTGGTTCGTGGTGCGTCGCGCGCTCGACGGCCGGGAGCGGATCCTGCTCGCGGACCACGGACGGGGCGTCGACCACACGACGGCGGCGAGTGGGATCGCGTCACTCGTGCGCCTCGTCGCCGACGCTCCGGACCGCCGGATCCTCAACGTGGCCGACGAGACCGCGCCCGACGTGCTGGAGATCGTGCGGACCGTGGCCGGGCTCGTCGACCACCGCTTCGACGAGGTCCTGCTCGACGAGGACGCCCCCGCCTTCGTCGGGACGACCCCGTGGAGCTCGCCGTCGCCGTTCGTCCTCGACACGACGGCGGCACGGGCGCTCGGCTGGCAGCCCCCGCGGTACGCCGAGGCGGTGCGGCCCGAGGTGGACTGGCTGCTCGAGACCGCGCACGCCGTGCCGGCCGGCGGCGACGTCCCCTGGGCGGAGGACCCGTTCTGGGAGCGGATGTTCGACTACGGCCCGGAGGACGCCGCCCTCGTGCTGCTCTCGCTCGGCAGGGGCTGAGCCGGTGCCCCGCTCGGAGGTCCTGTTCGTCGGCGGGCGTTCGGGCGTCGGCAAGTCGACCGCGGCCGAGGCGCTCCACGACCTGCTGGTGGCTGCCGACGTCCCGCACGCGGTCATCGAGGGTGACCTCCTGGACCTCGCGCACCCGGCTCCGCACGTGGCGCACCCCGCCGTCCGGCTCGCCGAGCGGAACCTGCGCGCGATGTGGGCGGCGTACCGCGAGCTCGGGCACCACCGGCTCGTCTTCACGAACACCGTGTCCGTGCTCGAGCACGAGCGGCTCGCCGCCGCGATGGGCGACGACCCGCTCGTCACCGCGGTCCTGCTCCGCGCCTCCGACGCCACCACCGCAGGTCGTCTGGCCCGGCGGGCGGGCGGCACGGTCCCGCATGCGCAGGTCGCCCACAGCACGGCGACGGCCGGGAGGCTCGACTCGGCCGTCGCGGACACGGTCGCCCGGGTGGACACCGACGGCAGGTCCCCGCTCGAGATCGCGCGACGGCTCGCGTCGCTCACGGGCTGGCTGCCCGGCTGACCGCCGGCCCGGGCACGGTGTCCCGGACTCCCCGCCTGCGCCTGTGGACGAGCACGACCTGTCCACCGGTCACCGGATCGTCAGCACCGTCCAGCGCCCGCGGGGCAGGCTGGACGCATGAACGACAACCGGCTCGGGACCGCCGTCAGCCCGTACCTCCGTCTGCACGCCGACAACCCGGTGGACTGGCGCGAGTGGGGACCCGACGCGTTCGCCGAGGCACGGGAGCGCGACGTCCCGGTGCTCGTCTCGGTCGGGTACGCCACGTGCCACTGGTGTCACGTGATGGCGCGCGAGAGCTTCTCCGACCCCGAGATCGGCGAGCTGCTCCGTCGCGACTTCGTCGCCGTCAAGGTCGACCGAGAAGAGCGGCCCGACGTGGACGCCAGCCTCATGGCCTCCGCGAGCGCCTTCACGCAGCAGCTCGGGTGGCCGCTGACCGCGTTCGCGACGCCCGAGGGGCGGGTGTTCTTCGCGGGGACCTACTACCCGCCGACCCCGGTCGGCCAGGTCGGGTCGTTCCGCCAGGTCCTCACGGCGGTGCTCGATGCCTGGACCGAGCGGCGGCACGAGGTGGACGCGAACGCGAGCGCGATCGCCGCGGCGATCGCGCAGGGGGCGCAGGCCGACGCCACCGCCCAGGGTGGCGAGCGGTCCGACGCAGACACGCCGCGCCTCCCGTCCGTCGACGCGATCCGCTCCGTGACCGCGCAGCTCGTCTCGGCGGAGGACACCACGTACGGCGGCTTCGGCGGTGCACCGAAGTTCCCGAGCGCGCCGCTCCTCGAGTTCCTCTCCGACGTCGCGGCCGACGGTGACGCCGCCGCACGCGGGTTGCTCGAGCGGAGCCTCCGGGCGATCCGGACGTCCGAGCTGACGGACGCCGACGGCGGCGTGTTCCGGTACGCGACCAAGCGCGACTGGAGCGTGCCGCACTACGAACGGATGCTCTACGACAACGCGGGGCTGCTCGCGATCGCCGGGGCCGAGCAGGCACGGGGCATCGCCGACTTCCTGCGCGACACGCTGCGACGGCCCGACGGCGCCTTCGTCGCGGCGCAGGACAGCGAGTCGACCATCGACGGGCGACGCGTCGAGGGCGACTGGTACCGGCTGCCACTCGACGAGCGCGGGCGGTTCGACGCACCGCCCCTCGACGACCAGGTGCTGACGGGGTGGAACGGCCTCGCGATCCGCGGGCTCGCGCGTGCTGCGGCCCGGAGCGGTGACGACGAGTGCACCGCCCTCGCGCAGGGTGCCGCCGACGCGGTCCTGGCCGCCCACGCGCGCGACGGGCACGTGGTGGTCCGGTCGAGCACCGACCACGGCACGTCCGCGGCGCCTCCCACGATCGAGGACGTCGGACTGCTCGCCGAGGGGCTGCTCGAACTCGCGCTGCTCAGCGGCGAGGTCCGGTACGCCGAGACGGCACGCGCGCTCGTCGACGACGGCCTCGCCGGTCGCTTCGAGGCTGATCCGGTCCTGCGGGCAGCCGGAACGACGACGGGTGAGCAGCCGCAGACGGCACTGCGGTCCGGCACCGTCGCACTGGCGGCGACCGCGGCGACACTGGCCGCACTCACCGGTGACCGGGCACTCCGGGACGCCGCGACGCGGCTCGTCGCCGACCGTGCACGCACCGGTACCGAGCGGCCGCTCGGCCACGCCGACGCCCTCGGGGTCGCGCTCGCCCTGCAGCGTCCCTCGCGTGAGGTCGTCGTCGTGTCCGGCCGCGACGACCCGATGCGGTGGACCGGCCTCGCCGCCCGCCGGCCGGGCACCGTGGTCGCGACCGTGACCCCGGACCAGGCACGGGCGTGGGCCGCCGCCGGGTTCTCGCTGTTCGCCGGGCGGGACAGCGCAGCACCAGCCGCCTACGTCTGCCACGACCACGTCTGTGCGTTGCCGGCCCGGAGCGACGCCGCGCTCGCCGAGCAGCTCCGCTGACGACAGCCGCCGCACGGACCGCTATCCTGGAATGCTCATGTCTGCCACGCCCGTCATCACGTACCCGCCCGAACTGCCGGTGTCGCAGCGGCGGGACGACATCGCCGCCGCGATCCGTGACCACCAGGTCGTCATCGTCGCCGGCGCCACGGGCTCGGGCAAGACGACGCAGCTGCCGAAGATCTGCCTGGAGCTCGGCCGCGAGTCGATCGGGCACACCCAGCCCCGCCGGATCGCCGCCCGCACCATCGCCGAGCGCGTGTCCGAGGAACTCGGCAGCGAGCTGGGCGACCTGGTCGGCTACCAGGTGCGGTTCACCGATAAGGTGAGCGGGAACACCCGGATCAAGCTCATGACCGACGGGATCCTCCTCAACGAGATCCACTTCGACCGTGACCTGGAGCGCTACGACACGATCATCATCGACGAGGCCCACGAGCGCTCGCTGACGATCGACTTCCTGCTCGGGTACCTGAAGCGGCTGCTCCCCCGGCGCCCCGACCTCAAGGTCATCATCACGAGTGCGACGATCGACCCAGAATCGTTCTCGCAGCACTTCGGCGGCGCTCCGATCATCGAGGTGTCCGGCCGGACGTACCCGGTCGAGGTCCGCTACCGGCCGCTCGTCGCCGACGACGCGGCGGACGGTGACACCGGTGCGGACGAGGGCGACGACACCGACCCGCGGACCGACGACAGCGGTGGCCGCGGTGGGAGCGCGGACGACCGCGACGTGCTCCAGGGCATCACCGACGCGCTCGACGAACTCGCGCGCGAGGACCCGGGCGACGTCCTCGTGTTCCTGTCGGGCGAGAACGAGATCCGCGACGCGCAGGAGGCGATCGAGGGCAAGCGCTACCCGGGCACCGAGGTCCTGCCGCTCTACGGCCGACTCTCCGCCGCCGACCAGCACCGCGTGTTCGAGCGCCGGACCACCCCGGGTGTCCGTCGCCGCGTCGTCCTCGCCACGAACGTGGCGGAGACCTCCCTGACGGTGCCGGGCATCAAGTACGTGATCGACACCGGCACCGCCCGCATCTCCCGGTACTCCCCGCGGGCGAAGGTGCAGCGGCTGCCGATCGAGGCGATCAGCCAGGCGAGCGCGAACCAGCGCTCCGGACGCGCGGGTCGCACCAGCGCGGGGATCGCGGTCCGGCTCTACTCCGAGGACGACTTCACGCGCCGTCCGGAGTTCACCGACCCCGAGATCCTCCGCACGAACCTCGCGGCGGTCATCCTGCAGATGATCTCCCTCGGCTTCGGCGACATCGAACGCTTCCCGTTCCTGCAGCCGCCGGACTCCCGGGGCGTCAAGGACGGCCTCGACCTGCTGCGGGAGCTCCGCGCGGTCGACCGCGACGGCCGGATCACCAGGTCGGGCCGACAGCTCACCCGGTTGCCGATCGACCCGCGGCTCGGCCGGATGGTGCTCGAGGCCGGCCGCCAGGGCGTCGGGCGCGAGGTCATCGCGATCGTCAGCGCCCTGAGCATCCAGGACCCACGTGAACGACCGCTCGAGAAGCGTGCCCACGCCGACCAGCTGCACGCCCGGTTCGCCGATCCGACGAGCGACTTCCTCACCCTGCTCAACCTCTGGAACCACATCGAGGACAAGCAGGAGGAGCTGTCGTCGAGCGCGTTCCGCCGCCTGTGCAAGGCCGAGTTCCTCAACTACTTGCGGATCCGCGAGTGGCAGGACCTGTACCGGCAGCTGTCCCGCGCCGCGAAGCAGGTCGACGTGCGGGTGGGCCAGTCGCGCTCCGAGGACGGCGACGCGGTGCACCGTTCGCTGCTCGCCGGGCTCCTCAGCCAGATCGGGCTGCGGGACAAGGAGAAGCGCGACTACCTCGGCGCGCGCAACGTCCGGTTCGTGGTGTTCCCGGGCAGCGTCCTGGCGAAGAAGCAGCCCGACGCCGTGATGGCCGCCGAGCTCGTCGAGACGAGTCGGCTGTTCGCCCGGACCGTCGGCCGGATCGACCCCGCGTGGGTCGAGCCGCTCGCCGGTGACCTGCTCAAGCGCACCTACGGCGAGCCGCACTGGGAGAAGAAGCAGGGTGCGGTCGTCGCGTACGAGCGCGTGACGCTGTTCGGTGTCCCGATCGTGCAGCGTCGCCGCGTGCAGTACGGGCGCGTCGACCCTGAGCACTCGCGCGAGCTGTTCATCCGCCACGCCCTGGTCGAGGGCGAGTGGGACGCGCAGCAGGCCTTCGACCGCGCGAACCGGAAGCTCCGTCGCGAGCTCGAGCAGCTCGAGGAGCGCACCCGCCGTCGCGACATCCTGTTCGACGACGAGCGTGTGTACGAGTTCTACGACGCACGGATCCCTGCGGACGTCGCCACCACCCGCGACTTCGAGGGGTGGTGGCGGACGACCCGTCGCGAGCAGCCGGACCTGCTCACGATGCGGCGGCAGGACCTGCTCGACGAGGACGCCGCCGAGGCCGCCCAGGACGAGCAGGAGTACCCGACGCAGTGGCGTTCCGGTGACCAGCGCCTGGCGATCAAGTACCGCTTCGAGCCGGGCGCGCAGGACGACGGCGTCAGCGTGCAGGTGCCGCTCGCGCTGCTCCCCCGCATGCGCGAGGAGGGCTTCGACTGGCAGGTCCGTGGCCTGCGGAAGGAACTCGTCACCGCACTCATCAAGTCGCTGCCGAAGCAGATCCGGAAGAACGTCGTCCCCGCTGCCGACTGGGCCGAGAAGATCGTCGCCGAACTGCCCGACGACGCTCCGACCGAGCCGACGGAGTCCTTCCGCGCGACCCTCGCCGCGGCGATCCAACGGATGACGTACGTGCCGGTGACCGAGGCCGACTTCGACCTGTCCCGGGTGCCGGCGCACCTGCTGCCCACCTGGGCGGTCGTCGACGAGCGCGGCCGTCGGGTCGAGTCCGGCAAGGACCTCGCGGCCCTCCAGACGAAGCTGAAGGACCGGACGCAGCAGAGCGTCGCCTCCGCGACGGCGAGGGCAGCGGCCCGGCCGGGAGGCGCGGCGCGCGTCGCCGGGGCCTCCTCCGGCACGCAGGTGGAACGCTCCGGCCTCACCGCCTGGCCGTCCGACGACCTGCCGCAGGTCCTCGACACGAAGCAGGCCGGTGGCGTGATCCGTGCCTACCCGTCGCTGGTCGAGGAGGGCGACGGTCCGAAGGCGACGGTCGGTGTCCGCCTCCTGGCGACGCCCGGTGACCGCGCTGTGCGCATGCCCGCCGGCGTCCGTCGGCTCGTCATGCACGCCGTGCCCTCGCCGGTGTCGTACGTGCAGTCGCACCTCACGGCGCAGGAGAAGCTCGCGCTGGCCGCGAGCCCGTACGCGTCGACCGCGGCGCTGTTCGACGACGTGCTGGCCGCCGTCGTGGACGCGGGCATCCGACGCACCCACCCCGACGGCCTGGTCTTCACGAAGGCCGACTTCGAGGCGGTCCGCGATGCCGTGTCCGCCACCGTCGTCGACACGATGTTCACCGCCGTGTCCGAGGTCGCCGCCGTGCTCACCGCGCAGCGGGCGGCCGACAAGGCGATGAAGCAGGCGAACTCGATGGCGCTCCTGCCGGCGCTCACCGACATGCGCCAGCAGGTGGAGCGCCTGGTCTTCCCGGGCTTCGTCGCCGTCGCCGGGCTCGACCGGCTCCGGCGGATCCGGGTGTACCTGCGGGGTGTCGAGGCCCGCGTGCAGAAGCTCCTGCAGAACCCCGGACGTGACGCCACGTGGATGCGTGAGGTCACGGTCGCCACCGACCGCTACACCGACGCCGGTGGCGTGTTCCCGCCGTCGGTCGGTGCGCATCCCGAGCTCGTGCACGCACGGTGGATGCTCGAGGAGTTCCGCCTGAGCCTGTTCGCCCAGGAGCTCGGCACCGCCGAGACGGTCTCGCTGCAGCGGATCACGAAGACCCTGGCCGCCGCCCGCTGACGGGGCTCAGCCGAGGTCGGCGGCTCCGGTGGCCGGATCCTCGACGGAGGGCCCCTCGACGGCCAGCCCCTCGACCACGGTGACGTTCGGCAGCGCCGCCAGGGTCCGCCCGGGCAGGAACACCTTCGCCCCGCGGAGCCCGGCACCCACGACGACCTCCGGAGCACCGAGCACGCGGGCATCGACGTACACCGGCCAGTCCGCTGGCAACCCGATCGGGGTGATCCCGCCGTACTCCATGCCGGTCAGCTCGACCGCCTGGTCCATCGGCGCGAAGCTCGCCTTGCGGACGTCCAGCAGCTTCTTCACGACCCGGTTCACGTCGAGCTTCGTCGACGCGAGCACCACGCACGCCGCGTGGCGGACCTCGTCGCCGCGCTTCCCCACGACGACGATGCAGTTCGCGCCGCCCTCGAGCGGGTAGCCGTACGCCTCGGAGAAGGCTGCGGTGTCGGCAAGGGCCGGGTCGATCGGCGCCGCCTGGATCGTCGACAGCAGGTCGCTCGGCAGTGCGACGAGCGCCTGGGCGACGGGGATCGCGAGGAACCCGGTGGCGACGAGGGCAGGGGAACGGTCGAGCGTCGGCATGCCCCGAGCCTAGGGAGCAGCCGACGGACGGGCGATCAGGCGGTCAGGCGCGCTCGTCGATCGACCGGGCTCCCGGCACGGGCGGCGCCGGGTCGTCCGAAGCCTCCGGGTCGTCCGCCCGTGCCCACTTCACCGTCCACCGGACCAGCGGCTGCACGCGGTCCCACGCCGCGGTGATGTCGTCGAGGGAGCTCTCCAGCGGCAGGTGCACGAGCGCCGCGTAGTGCTGCATCCGGAGCAGGTCGATCCGCGGGTGGTCCACGTCGTACCCGCGCGGGGCGGTCTTCAGCGGCGGTCCGGCCAGCTCGTACCCGGCATCGGTCAGTTCGTCGAGCTCACGCTGCAGCGCGGCCGCGGCCTGCGGGTGCTCGTCGATGGTGGTGCGCGCTGCCCGCAGCTGTGCGCGGGACGGTTCGTAGAGTCCACCGCCGACCTGCAACCCGTCCGCTCCGGCACTGAGGTACGTGCCGCCCGCGGTGAGACCGGTGTCCTCGCGGTAGGGCCGCTCGTCCGGCGTGAAGCGCAGGTCGCGGTGCTGCCGGAGCACCCGTCCGGCACCGTAGCGGCGCTCGGCCTCGTGCAGGAGCGCCTCCATCGGCTCCTGCACGTGCCGTTCCCAGTCGTCGCGGTGCTCCTCGAACCACGACTTCTCGTTGTGCGCGGCGAGCCCGCGGAAGAACGTCGCGAGCGCTGGTGAGAACGGCGTCGAGGGCATGCACCACTGAACCGCCGTCCGGTGCACGCGCGTCGGGAGTCCGGGGGACGAGACTGGCCGGGTGGACCGACTCCGACCGATCGACCTCGACCAGTGGCCCCGCGCCGAGCACTTCGCGCACTACCGGCGGGAGCCCTGTGCGTGGGAGATGACCGTGGAGGTCGACGTCACCGCCTTCGTCGACGCCGCCCGGGCCGCCGGCGCGAAGACGTACCCGTCCCAGATCTGGGTGCTCGCGACGGTCGTGAACCGGCACGACGAGTTCCGGATGCAGCTCACCGAGGAGGGCCGGCCCGCGGTGTGGGACGTGGTGCACCCGACCTTCACCGTCTTCCACCGCGACACCGAGACCTTCTCGGTGCTCGTCACCGAGTACGACCCCGACGCACGGGCGTTCCACGACGCCGTGGTCGCCACGACCGAGCGGTACCGCGACGACCACCGCATGTTCCCGCAGGGCACCGGTCGCACCGACCTCTTCGACGTCTCGACGCTCCCCCGCACGTCGTTCACCGGCTTCGCGCTGCACCTGACGGGCGCCGAGGACCACCTGGCGCCCGTGATCACGCTCGGGCGCTACCGACAGGTGGACGGACGCACCCGCATGCCGATGGCGCTCCGGATCAACCACGCGGCGGTGGACGGCTTCCACGCCTCGCGCTTCGTCACCGAGGTCGAGGCGCTCTTCGCCGACCCGTCCTGGCTCGGCTGACCAGCACCGCGATCCGCTCGTCCCCGTCCCCCGGACGCACACCCGACGAGCACTGGCCGAGAGCACCGTGGCCGGCATGCACGACGACGAACTCACCGCCCTCGCGGTCTCTCGCGCCCTCGACAACGTCCACGACGGTGGCAAGCCCTTCGCCTGCCTGATCGTCCGCGACGGCGAGGTCGTGGTCGAAGCCGTCAACCACGTCGCCCAGACCGGCGACCCGACCGCGCACGCCGAGATCCGCGCGATCCGCGCCGCCGCCGAGCAGGGCATCACCGACCTCACCGGCCACGAGGTGTTCGTCACCGCGTACCCGTGCCCGATGTGCCTCGGCGCGCTGTACTACGCCCAGCCGGACCGCGTGGTCTTCGCCGCGACGCGGGAGCAG
The DNA here is from genome assembly GCF_000772085.1 of Curtobacterium sp. MR_MD2014. Lineage (NCBI taxonomy): Bacteria > Bacillati > Actinomycetota > Actinomycetes > Micrococcales > Microbacteriaceae > Curtobacterium > Curtobacterium sp. MR_MD2014. The sequence continues at coordinate 2,753,783 of NZ_CP009755.1, forward strand.
GAGGGCGAGCACTACGAGGACGGCAACCGCCTGATGACGCTCGCCACCTTCTACGACGAGTACGCGAAGCCCGTCACGGAGCGCGCCCTGCCGAGCGAGCAGGGCCGGGTCGACGACCCGACGGCCCCGTTCCGCGAGTGGACCGCCCGCCACCCGTCCTGACCGAGGTGACGTCTGTCTCCGAGCCGGGAACCGCGCCGACGGTTCCTGGCGACCGAGCGAACTACCGAACCAGGAGTGCAGCGGCTACGGTCATCCTGACCATCACTCATTCAGGAGTCTCCAATGTCCGCACCGTACGCCCCGGGTACGCCGCAACCGCCCTTCGCACCGCAATCCGGAGACCCGAGAAATCGGACCGTCCCGCTCGCAACCGCGTCCCTGGTGCTCGGGATCATCGGCCTCGCCATCGCCTTCATCCCGGTTCTGCTCCACTTCGGGTTCATCCTCGGGGTTCTGGCCCTGGTCTTCGGCCTCGTCACACTGCGTCACCGCCTGCAGAAGTCGTTGGCTGGCGTCATCCTGGGCGGTGCTGCTGTTGTCGTCTCCCTCCTCTTCGGGACCATCTACGGGGTGGCGTCGCTCGGTGCTGCCAGCGAGACGGCGGCTTCGTTGACCTCCGCGACCGAGGCCGCCGAGGTCGCGGAAGTTGCGCCAGTGGAGGTGCCTGACGTCGTCGGGAAGACCTTCGACGAGGCAACCGACCTGCTCAAGGCCGCTGGTTTCAACGTCGGTGGGGGCGGCGAAGCTGCCGACACGGTCGCTTCACAGGCACCCGACGCCGGAGCGAGCGTAAAGCCGGGTACCACCGTCCTCTTGACGCCGGCAGCCGATGACGGTTCGAGCGCCGCCAACCCCGCTCCGGCCGGAACCAAGTTCGAGATGACGAGCACGAACCGCCTCGACGGGTCGTCCGCCGACTACACGCAGTGGGTCGACGGCTACAACGACAACTTCACGTCGTCCAACCAGTTCGAGCAGCCGGACGCCGGGATGAAGTACGTGCTCCTGATCGTGCACGTCACGGCCACGACCGCGGGAGTCGAAGCGGGATCTGTCGCCTACGACCTCGCGCTTGCTGGCACGGACGGCTCCGTTTACGACTCCGAGTTCATCACCGGCGCGAAGTCGATGCCGAGCGTCACACTCGGTGCCGGCCAGAGCGCGAGCGGAGAGGTCGTCTTCCAGGTCCCGAACACCTTCCACGGCGGAATCGTTTCCTTCGGTGACGGCAGCGTGTTCGCAAAGACGAACTGAGCTGCGCCGCCTCATTCCGCGAGTGGACCGCCCGCCACCCGTCCTGACCGGACGCCCGCCCGCCACGGATGCGTCCGTACGGCGGGGCGGCACCACGCGACGCGCGTGACCCGGTGACGGACGGGAGGCCCGTGGCGACGCCGCCACGGGCCTTCCCTCCGTCACGGATCGCGACCCGGCTGCCGTGGCCGGGCCTTCAGGGAGCCGGCGTCAGCCGGTAGAGCACCTGCGGACGGCCTCGACGGCCGTACCGGTGCGCCAGGTCGATGGCGCCCGTCGCGACGAGGTGGTCGAGGTACCGGCGGGCGGTGGCCCGCGAGGTGCCCGTCGCTGCCGCGACCTCGTCGACCGAGCGGGCGACCACGGGGTCGAGCGCCGTCACGACCCGACCGAGCGTGGTGGCGCTGACGCCCTTCGGGAGGGCGTCCTCGGGCGCTCTCGTCGCCGTGCGGTCGGGTCCGACCACGCGCACCGATCCGGTGGCGAGCAGCCGGTCGACGTCGCCCTGCCCCATCGGGACGTCGCGCTGCGCGTCCTCGCGGGACCGACGTTCGGCCGCGTAGGCGCGGAGCCGGTCCTGCAGGGCCTCGCGGTCGAACGGCTTCAGCAGGTACCCGACCGGGTGCGCGGCGAGCGCCTGCCGGACGGTGACTTGGTCGCGGGACGAGCTGACGACCAGCACGTCGGTGTCGTCGACGCCGGCGACGTGCATGCGGTGCAGGACCTCGATGCCGCTGATGTCGGGCAGGCGCATGTCGAGCAGCACGAGGTCGACCCCGCGCTCCACGGATGCCAGCGCGGCGCCGCCGGACGCGACCGCCCCGACGACGGCGAACCCCTCGGTCGCGGCCACCCACCGGGTGTGGAGTGCGCGAGCGCCGGCGTCGTCGTCGACCACGAGCACGCGGAGCGCCGCCGTCACGATCCCGCCGCCATCTCGACGTCGAGCCGGGCACCGCCGAGCGCTGCCGACCGTCCGACGACCACGGATCCGCCGCGGTCGGTGGCGGTGCGTCGGACGAGTGCCAGGCCGATGCCGCGCCCGAGGCCGCTCTCGTCGGTCTTCGACGACCACCCGCGGGTCAGCACGCGGTGCGCGTCGGCCGGGTCGATGCCCGGTCCGTCGTCCTCGACCGTCACCGTCACACGCCCGTCATGCGAGCCGATGGTGCAGCTGACGGTGGCCGCCCCGGCCTCGGCGGCGTTCCGGCACAGGTTGGCGACGACCAGCAGCACCGCGTCGTCGAGCACGACGTCGTCGGCGATCCGGAGGTCGAGCGTGGTCCCGGCCACGGCGAGTTCCGAGCGCACCGCCGCGACCGACGCCGTCGCCACCGCACCGCGGCGCGGCGACCCGGCACCGCCGCCGCTGGTCAACCCGGGTGCCACGGCGTCGATGTAGGCCATCGCGTCCTCGTCGTCCCCCTGTTCGACCAGTCCGCGCACCACGTGCAGACGGGTGCCGAACTCGTGTGCCTGCTCGCGCAGCGCCTCGGTCGTCCACCGGACCTGCCGGCTCTCCGCGTCGACCGCGTCGGCTCGGCGGAGCCGTCGGGCGATCACGAGTGACAGGAGCACGCTCGCGAGCGTCGCCGCGACGAGCGCGCCGGTGCTCCACGGGAGCAGGGTGCCGAGGGCCCGTTCCCGGTCCGCCGCGATGGTGGACTCGAGCACGCCGACCGCCACGACGCCGACGACCTCGCCCTCCTCGCCGACGACGGGCACCTTCGCACGCAGGGTCGTCCCGGTCGGGCCGGTCTCGGTGCCGACGAACTCCGCACCGCGGAGCACGGGCGCGATCGTCGTCTCGACGGGCTCACCGCGTTCCGCCGGGTCCGGGTGGGTGATCCGCACGCCGTCGTCGTCGGTGACCACGACGTACGAGACGCCGGCGGCACCCTCGACGAGCGTCGCGATCGGTTGCAGTGCCGCGGTGGCGGAGGCGAGGTCGTCGGCGTCGGCGAGCGCGCCGGGTGCGCCCCGGTCGGCGACCGACGCCACCGCGTCCCGCACCTCGGGCAGGTCGGCCAGGCTCGACGCGACGCCGGACACCTGGTCGACCACTGACGTGCGGATGGCGCGCTCCTGCACCACGGCCGCGACCCCGGTCGTGACACCCGTCGCCGCGAGCACGATGACGCTCGGCAGCGCGAGCACCGCGGTCCGCCGCAACCGCCCGAGACGAGCCCTGGTCACCGTGGCGTCCCCCTTCGGCCGCGACGCCGTGAGCGTCAATGAGCACATCTCCGCCGCCGGGTGCTCGCCCGGTCGGCGGCTGCCATCGTACTTCTCGACCTGCGGCACGACGACGTGCGCAGGAGGGAGCCAGCAATGCCAGAGCAACCAGTGCAGCCGGAGCAACCAGTGCCGGAGCAGCCGACGACGGGGACGCCGGGTCCGCCGCGTGCCCGTCGCCCCGTCGCACGCGTGGTCGGGACAGCCGTCGCCGCGGTGTCCATCGCTGTCGCGGCCTTCGGCTCGGTGACGTCGGCAGCGGCCGGAGGCGACCCGACCCGGTCGGTGACCCTCGTGGCACCGGCGGCGGCCGGCGGCGGTTGGGACGGCGTCGCACGGTCCATGCAGCAGGCGCAGCGCGCGAACGGCATCGTCAACTCCGTCCAGGTGGTCAACATGCCGGGCGCCGGTGGCACCATCGCGCTCGGGAACGTCGCTCGGCTCGCCGGACAGACGGACACGCTGCTCGTCGGCGGGACGGGGCTCCTCGCGGCCGAGATCCAGTTCGGTTCCGCGGTCACCCACGACGACATCACGCCGCTCGCGGTCACCGTCGAGGAGTACGACGTCATCGTCGTCCCCGCCGACTCGCCGTACGAGACGCTCGACGACCTCGTCAGCGCCTGGCGCGAGCGCCCCGGCTCGGTGCCGTGGACGGGCGGCGGCTCGTTCGACCAGCTCGTCGTCACCGACCTCGCCGTCTCGGCCGGGATCGACCCGAAGGACACGAACTACATCCCGTCGGACGGCGGTGGCGAGGCCATCCAGGCGCTCCTCAACGGCACGGCGGCGGCGGCCTCGGGCGGGTACCCGGACAACATCGACCAGATCGAGTCCGGTCGTCTGCGCGCACTCGCGCTCGTCGCGGCGGAGCCGGTCGAGGGCATCGACATCCCCACCGCGGTCGAGCAGGGGCACGACGTCACGCTGACGAACTGGCGCGAGATCGCTGCACCGGGCGGACTCGACGACGAGCAGCGGGCGCAGCTGACCGACATCGTGCTGGACACGCTCGACACCCCCGAGTGGGCGGACGCCATGGAGCGGTACCACTGGACCGAGCGGATCATCACGGGTGACGAGCTCGACGCGTTCATCGACGAGGAGCGCGAGCGCATCACCGGGCTGTACGAGGAGCTGGGCCGATGACCCGTCCGAGCAACCCCACGTCGTCCTCCGCGGTCGTCGGACAGCGGCTCACGCTGCGGGCCGACTCCGGCCGCGTCGCCGCGGTGGCGAAGGAGCTGACCACCCCGGCGCTCTTCACCGCCTTCGCGGTCTACCTCGTCGTCGGCATCGTCACGATGGAGGTCCCCGACGGAACCGCGTTCCCCGGGCCCGCGGTGTTCCCCGGCATCGTCGCCGCCGCACTCCTGCTGCTGGCCGCCCTGCTGGTCGTCCGGTCCGTCCGGGCTGCGCGCGGCCGACGGGTCGGGTCCGACGGCACACCGTCGGAGGCCCGCACCGACACCGCCGTCCGCGCCGACGCGCACACCGCCGCCGACACCGACACGACCGGCACCTCGGTCGAGCAGCGCTCGGTCCGCGTCGACTGGCGCTCCCTGGCCTGGGTGGTCCTGTCCTTCGCCGCCTTCGCCCTGCTGCTCGGCGTGCTCGGGTGGATCGTCGGTGCCGGACTGCTCTTCCTCGGTGTCGCGAAGGGGCTCGGCGCCCCGGGGTGGCTGCGTCCGCTCGTCGTCGGGCTGACGGTGAGCGCGATCAGCTACATCGCCTTCGACATGCTGCTCGACCTGTCGCTGCCCTCGGGCATCGTCGGATGGGAGTTCTGACGTGGACGTGCTCGGTCTCCTCGGTGACGGCTTCGCCGGCGCCCTGACCCCCGCCAACCTGCTCTGGGTCGTCGTCGGGTGCCTCCTCGGCACCGCGGTCGGCGTCCTCCCCGGCCTCGGCTCGTCGATGGCGGTGGCGCTGCTGCTGCCCGTGACGTTCTCGCTCGACCCGACCGCGGCGTTCATCATGTTCGCCGGCGTCTACTTCGGCGGGCTCTTCGGTGACTCCACCATGGGCATCCTGATGAACACGCCGGGCCAGGCCTCGGCCATCGCCTCGACGTTCGAGGGCCACAAGATGGCGCTGAACGGACGAGCGGCCCAGGCGCTCGCGACGGCCGCGATCGGCGCGTTCGTCGGCGGCATGATCGCCTCGGTCCTGGTCGTGTTCCTCGCACCGGCACTCGCGTCGTTCTCGTCGAGCTTCGGACCGGCGGAGTTCTTCGCCCTGGCACTGTTCGCGTTCGTCACGACGTCGTCGGTCGTCACCGACGACGCGCTGAAGGGACTCGGCTCGCTGTGCCTCGGTCTCGGCATCGCGGTGATCGGCGTCGACGGCATCTCGGGTGCACCGCGCTTCACGATGGGCGTGCCCGAGCTCTTCGACGGCATCTCGCTCGTCACGGTGACGGTCGCGGTCCTCGCGCTCGGCGAGGTCATCTACGTCGCGTGCCTGGCCCGACACCTGAAGGACCGCCGGATGGTGCAGGCGACCGGACGCCCGTGGCTCTCGAAGCGGGAACTGCGCGAGGCGGCGCCCGCCTGGCTGCGCGGCACCGCGATCGGGCTGCCCTTCGGCGTCGTGCCCGCCGGCGGGTCCGAGATCCCGACCTTCCTGGCGTTCGGGCTCGAGAAGCGTCTCGACGCCCGCCGGAAGGACCCGCAGTTCGGCACGGGTGCGATCCGCGGGCTGGCGGCACCCGAGGCAGCCGGCAACTCCACGACCGGCATGGCGATGGGTGCGCTGCTGTCCCTCGGCCTGCCGGTGTCGGCGACCGCCGCGATCATGCTCGCCGCGTTCCGCCAGTACGGCCTGCAGCCGGGTCCGCTGCTCTTCGACCGCTCCCCCGACCTGGTCTGGGCGCTGCTGGCGTCGTTCTTCATCGCGATGGTGGTGCTGCTCGTCATCAACCTCCCGTTCGCGATGCTGTGGGCGAAGCTGCTGCGGATCCCGCGCGCGTACCTCTACGCGGGCATCGCCGTCTTCTGCGGGCTCGGCATCTACGCGACGAGCGGTTCGGTCTTCGACCTGCTCATGCTGCTCGGCATCGGTCTCGTCGGGTTCCTCATGCGGGCCCTCGACATCCCGCTCGCACCGCTCATCATCGGGATGGTGCTCGGTCCGCTCGCCGAGACGAGCCTGCGGGACGCGGCGCTGAGCGCCGACGGGGACTTCTCGGTACTGGTGGCCGGCCCCATCCCGATCGTGCTCTACGCGGTGCTGGCGGTCGTGGTCGCGGTCACGGTGACCGGCCGCGTCCGCGCCCGCCGTGCGGCGCGGCGCGAGCTGCTCGACGCGTAGCCACGACCGAGCGGCGCCGGCCCGCGGCGCGCGGTCCGGGTCGGCGGACCCGACCCGTCTCGGACGGGAGGCACGGGGCGGTCCTGCACCGCACCTCCCGTCCGTCACCGCGACGGACGGGAGGCACGTGGCGGCACCGCACCGCGCCTCCCGTCCGCCGGGCGGCGCGCTACGCTCGTCCCGATGCGCGCGACCGTGCGGGACGTGGCGGCCCTCGCCGGGGTCTCCCCGAAGACCGTCTCCAACGTGGTGAACGGCGGCGTGCCCGTGCGGCCGGCGACACGGGAGCGGGTCGAGCGCGCGGTCGCCGAGCTCGGCTACGTGCCGAACCTGTCCGCGCGCGGCCTGCGCAACGGACGCTCCGGCGCGATCGCCCTGACGCTGCCCGAGCTCGGCAGCGCCTACTCGGCCGAACTCGCCCAGTGGTTCGTCGAACTCGCCCGCGAGCGTGGCTGGACGGTGCAGCTCGACCAGACCGGACACGACCCCGGACGTGAACGGGACCTCGTCTCCCGGGCCCGGGCCCACCTGGTGGACGGTCTCGTGCTCAACCCGGTGTCGCTCAGCGCGAGCGTCCTGGCCGAGACCGAGGGGCTCCCGCCGACCGTCGTCATCGGCGAGGTCGAACCGGAGCACGTCGACCAGGTGCACGTGGACAGCCGCCGCGCCGCACGCGAGGTCACGACCCACCTGCTCGACCGCGGGCACCGTCGGATCGCGGTCGTCGGGGCCGCCCGTCCGACGGACGCCACCGCCACGAGCGAGCTGCGCGACCAGGGTCACGCGGATGCGCTCGGCGCGGTCGGCCTCGAGGTCGACCCCGCCCTGCGCGTGCCGCTGCCGACGTGGTCGACGAGTGCGGCGGCGGCGGGGTTCGCGACCTGGCTGGACGCGCACCCGCTGCCGGACGCGGTGTTCGCGTACACGGACTCGATCGCCTTCGGCGTGCTGCACGTCCTGGCGGCACGGGGTGTCCACGTGCCGGAGCAGGTCAGCGTCGTGGGGTTCGACGACGTCGACGCCGCAGCCTTCGCGATCCCGGCGCTGACGACGGTGTCGTTCGACCGGCGGGCCTTCGCCACGGCGGCGCTCGACCTGCTCACCCGACGCATCGCCGACCCGACGGCCGCTCCGGAGACCGTCGTCGTGCCGCACCGGATCGTCGAGCGCGCGAGCGTCGCCGCCCGCTGACCAGCCGGCAGCCGTCGCGCGTCCGTCGCGCGGCCGTCGCGGTGCTGGACCGTCCTGTCGACAGGCCCGGGTACCGTGCGCCGCATGAGTGCCGACGACCCCGCGATGCCCGTGCTGACCGCGACCGTCCTGCAGTCCCCCGACCCGGTGCGCCTCGCGCGGTTCTGGGGTGCGCTGACCGGGTGGACCGTGCACGAGGACGGTCCGACCTGGCTGCGGGTGCGCCCGGCCGACGGCGGGGTCGGGCTCTCGGTGCAGTACGACGACGCCTACGAGGCACCGACCTGGCCCCCGGTCACGGGGACGCAGGGCATGCAGCTGCACCTCGACCTGCAGGTGGAGGACCTCCACGCCGCGACCGCCCGCGCGCTCGAGCTCGGTGCGACCGAGGCGGACTTCCAGCCCCAGGACGACGTGCGGGTGCTCCTCGACCCCGACGGGCACCCCTTCTGCCTGTTCCTGCCCGGCGCCTGACCGCGGCGGCGGCGGCGCGGCACAGCCCCGAGACTCGGCCAGGCGGACGAGACTCGCGGGCCCCGGGGAGGAAAGTGCCCGTAAGCGCGAGTCTCGCGCACGGCCGCCGCACGGCCTCTCGCGGCTCAGCCCGCTGAGCCCGGGCCCGCGGCCGCGTCGAGCACGACCTCGCGGGTCTGCTGCGCGCCGAGGATCCGGAAGTGCCCGCCGACGGGCACGCGCACGTTCGTGGCCCCGGCGAGCTCGCTGCCTCCCGGGATGAGCGTGTCGAAGACCCCGTAGACGGACGTGATCCGGGCGTTCACGGCGAGGTCGCGTCCGAGCGCTGCGAGCACCGGGTCCGCCGCACGGAAGGCCCGCAGGTGCGGCACGGGCGCGAGCCGCGCGTACACGGACCCGCCGAAGGGCGTCGACACCGCCACCATCCGGTCGATGCGCTCCCCCTCGGGCAGGGTCATCGCGTACTTGCCGATCAGGCCGCCCTTGCTGTGTGCGACGACCAGCACCCCGCGGAGGTCGTGCTCGTCGAGGTACGCCAGCACCTCGCGCGCCGACTCCGGCACGGGACGCAGGTTGTGCCGCAGCACGGGCAGCACGTGCACCGGGTGCCCGGCGTCGTGCAGGGCGTCCATCAGCGGGCGCATGAAGTGCCAGGTCTCGTAGACGCCGGGCACGACGACGACCGGCTGGCCGTCACCGGTCCGGTAGTCATCGGCGGTCGTCGGTCCGGTGCTCCGCAGCTGCCACCGCGCGGCGTACCACCAGTCGAGGGCGGCCCACCAGGCGCGACGCAGCAGCGGCACACGGCCGGGAGGCACGGCCGCCGTCCCCGACGCCGCTCCCGTCCCCGGGGTGGTCCGGTCCGTCACCGTGCCGGCCCCGTCGTGGTGTCACCGGTCGACGGGCCACCGGCCGCGAGGTCCTCGACGGTCTGCACCCGCCGGAACTCGTCGACCAGCCGCGCGAACGCGACGGGCTGCCGGTCCTGCACGTGGTGACCGCCGGGGAGCTCGACCAGGACACCCCGACGCGCTGCGACCGCGAGCGCAGCAGCCCAGTCCCGTCGCCCGATCGGGTCGCGGTCGCCGCGCACGACGAGCACCGGCTGCGGGAGCTCCGGGACGGTGTCCTCGAGCCGGTAACGGAGCATCGGTCGGAGCTGCCGGACGTACTGCCGCAGGCTCCGCAGGTAGTCGGTGAGCACGACGAGGTTCATCCGCGGGTCCTCGACGAGGCAGTCGCGTCCGAGGTCCGTCGCCTGCTGCAGCAGCGTCCGCCGCGCCCGGTCCACGACGGGCCCGACCAGGACGACCGCGGTCACCGTCTCGGCGTGCCGACGGGCTGCCTCGACGACGACCTGGGTGCCCATCGACTGGCCGACGAGCACGAGGTCCCCGACGCCCCGCGACCGGACGGCTCCGACCACCAGGTCGCCGAGCTCCTGCAGGTCGAGCGGGCGGCCTGCCGGGGGGAGCCCGCCGAAACCCGGCAGGTCGACCGCGACCGTGCGGTGGGTGCGGGCGAGGTGGCGCTGCGTCCGGTCGAAGGAGCGGTGCGACATGCCGATGCCGTGCACGAGGACGACCGTCGGCGCGAGCGTGTCGTGCAGCCGCCCGGCCGGCGCGAGGGTCCGGAGCCGCACGGACAGCCCACCGACCTCGAAGGACTCCACCCGTGCGCGCACGGTGCGAACCTACCCGGCGCTCCCCGGCGCGGGGTCAGCCTGATCGGCACGCACCTCTCGACGCGGGGTCGCCGCGGCCCTGTGCTCCGCAGCATGCGCAAGGTGACCTCGGGGCTGTTCGCATCGGTCGACGGTGTGGTGCAGGACCCGTACGAGTTCCAGTACGACTCGTTCGACGCCGAGCTCGGGACCGCCATGACGGCGTGGATGGAGCGGACCGAGACGGTGTTGCTCGGCAAGCAGAGCTACCTGGAGTGGTCCGAGTGGTGGCCCCGGCACGAGGACGACCCGTTCGGCCGGTGGATCAACCCGATCGAGAAGCACGTCGCGTCGACCACCCTCGGTGACGACCTGACGTGGCAGAACGCGCACCGGATCCAGGGCGACGTCGACGACTTCGTCCGCGACCTCAAGGCCGGCGAGGGCGGCGACGTCGCGGTCACCGGCAGCGTCACGCTGGTGCGCCACCTGCTGTTCGCCGGACTCCTCGACGAGCTGCAGCTCATGGTGCACCCGGCGATCGCCGGAGCCGGGCGGCGGCTCTTCGAACCGACGGACCCGCCCACCCGCCTGCGCCTGGTGCAGAGCGCGGTGACCAGCAAGGGGAACGTGCTGAGCACCTACGCGCCGTTCGACGCCTGACGGCGGCGGGGCGTGCCTCCAGGCCGGACCGCGGGACCGCTCCATCGGCAGCCGGACGGGCAGGTGGACGGACGGGTGCCGAGACCGGCGTACCCTTCTGGGTGGCCGTCGACCGCACCACCCTGGAGAACACCATGTCCGAGGACACCCGCCCGCACGTCGTCATCGTCGGGGGTGGCTTCGCGGGGATCGCGGCCATGCGTGAACTCGCCGACGCGGACGTCCGGGTGACGCTCGTCGACCGCCACGTCTACAACATGTTCCAGCCGCTCATGTACCAGGTCGCCACCGGCGGCCTGAACGCGGGCGACGTGACGTACTTCCTGCGGAGCCTGCGGGCGAAGCAGTCGAACGCCGACTTCCGGCACGGACTGCTCACCGGTATCGACACCGAGCACCGCATCGCCGAGATGTCGGACGGCGAGCACCTGCACTACGACTGGCTGATCCTGGCGAACGGCGTCAACACGAGCTACTTCGGCACCCCCGGTGCGTACGAGTACGCCTACTCGATGTACTCCCGCTCGCAGGCACTCCGCATCCGCGACGAGCTGTTCACCCGCCTCGAGCAGGCCGCGGCCCAGCAGGGCCCTGACGAGATCCGCGTGGTGATCGTCGGCGGCGGCGCGACCGGCGTGGAGATGGCCGGCGCCCTCGCGGAACTCCGCGACCAGGCGCTCGTCGGCGCCTACCCGGAGATCGAGCGCGGCAACATCTCCATCACGCTGGTGCACCGCAGCGGCGAGCTGCTCAAGCCGTTCGCCCCGCGCCTCCGTCGGTACGCGGCCAAGGTCCTCCGGAAGCGAGGGGTCGTGCTCCGCCTGGACACGGGCGTCGCCGAGGTCAAGGAGGACGGGGTCGTCACCGCCTCGGGCGAGTTCATCCCCGCGTCGCAGGTCATCTGGGCCACCGGGGTCGCGGCGCACAAGGAGGTCTCCGGCTGGGGCCTGCCGCAGACCCACGGCGGTCGCATCCAGGTGAACGACGACCTGAGCGTGAAGGGCGTGGAGCGGATCTTCTCGGCCGGCGACATCGCGGCGCAGGACGACGCGCTCGCGCAGCTCGCCCAGCCCGCACTGCAGGGCGGCAAGCACGTCGCGCGCCAGGTGGTGCGTCTGCTCGACGGGAAGCCGACCGAGCACTTCAAGTACTTCGACAAGGGCACGATGGCGACCATCGGGACGAACGCCGCGGTGGCGCAGCTGCGCGGCGGCATCACGATGGTCGGCCCCGTGGCGTGGCTGGCGTGGGTCGCGGTGCACATCGCCTCGCTGCTCGGCAACGGCAACCGGCTGTCGACGCTCTCGCACTTCTTCGTCCGCTACCTGTGGTTCATGCGGAAGCGCTCGATCCCGATCGTCGGGGACGTTCGGCCGGTGCGCCCGAACGGCGACCGCGAGCCCGAGCCCTGGCAGATGCAGAAGGCCGAGTAGGCCGGCCGCGGCGCGGCCGGGCCGGCCGCCGGCCCGGCGCCGGCCCGAGCCGAGACTCGACCATGCGGACAGATTCGCGGCGGTTGCGTCGCGAAACTGTCCGCTGTGCCGAGTCTCGCAACCGTGGTGACGAGCGTGACGAGCACGGCGGGCGCGGCCGTCAGCGCGCGGCGGCGTGTGCGTACGCCCCCGCGGCGATGTCCTCGAGCAGGGACGGCCCGACGGGCTCCCACCCGAGCAACTCCTGCGTCGCGGTCGACGACGCCGACATCTCCGCGCCGAAGAACCCGCCGATGAACCCGAAGTGCGCCGACGCGTCCGACGGGTCGATGCTCGTGACCGGCAGCCCGAGCGCGTCGCCGATCGCCGCGGCGATGTCCCGCGTGGGGATCCCTTCCTCGGCGACGGCGTGCAAGCGTGCGCCCGCGGGGGCCTGCTCGAGACCGAGTCGCACCATGCGGGCGGCGTCGTCCACGTGCACGGCCGCCCAGCGGTTGCTGCCGTCGCCGACGTGGCCGGACACGCCCCGCTCCAGCGCCACGGAGGTCAGGTACGCGACGAAGCCGTGATCGCCGACGCCGTGCGTGGTCGGGCTGAACCGCGCAGCGATCGTGCGGACCCCCTGGTCCACGAAGTCGAGTGCCCGGTTCTCGCTGCCACCGCGGGGGCTGTCCACACCGGTGAAGGGAGACGGGTCCCGCTCCTCGGCGGGACGACCCGGAGCCAGGGCGGCGACCCCGGATGCCACCACGAACGGGCGGTCCGTGCCGACGAGGGCGTTCGCGAGGGTCTCGACGGCGGCGCGCTCGGTGGCGTTCGTCGCAGCCTGGTCGGACCAGTCGTGCTTGTTCGCGAGGTGCAGGACCCCCTCGGCACCGGCCGCACCCCGGGCGAGCGCCCCGAGGTCGTCGAGGTCGCCGCGCAGGACCGTGACGCCCTTCGTCTCGAGCGCCGCCGCCGCCGCGTCGGAGCGCGCGAGGCCGGTGACGTCGTGCCCGGCGGCGAGCAGGTCGTCGACGGTGTGGGAGCCGATCCATCCGGAGGCCCCGGTGACGAACACGTGCATGAGTGGTCCCTTCGTGGGGTGCCCGCGACCTGATGTCACGGACTGACATCACCGTAGCACTCGATGTCAGCGACTGTCATCAGTAGGATCGTCCCATGGCACGATGGCGATCGGGCACCCGGGAACGACTGCAGGCGACCGCACTGCAGCGCTTCGCCGAGCACGGCTACGACGAGACGACCGTCGCCGAGATCGCCGCGGCAGCCGAGGTCACCGAGCGCACCTTCTACCGGCACTTCGCCGACAAGCGCGAGGTGCTGTTCGCCGGGCAGGACGACTTCACCGGCATGTTCACCGACCCGATCGCCCAGGCTCCCGGGGGGACACCCGCCCTCGCCCTGGTCGGTCGCGCGCTCGACTCCGCGGCCACGTTCTTCCCCGACGACCGTCGCGCGTGGTCCCGGGCACGGCAGCAGGTCATCGACGCCGTCCCCGCCCTGGGCGAGCGGGAGCTCGGCAAGCTCGCGACCCTGAAGGTCCACCTGGGCGGCGCACTGCGCGCACACGGGATCGACGAGCCGGCGGCCACGATCGCCGCAGAGACGGCGGTCACGGTGTTCCACCTGTCCTTCACGCAGTGGATCGCGGACGGCGAGGACCGCGACTTCGCCGCGATCGTGCACGAGCGGCTGGACGCACTGACCCGGATCCTGCACCCCGGATCTTGAGCGTCCTCTTACCCGGACAGGGCAAGCTCGTCGTCATCCGTTCGAACGATCCTCACAGGGAGGAACCGTGGCGACGAACACCCTCGCCCCCGAGCACGCCCACGCGGTCGGCCGCAGCACACCGGTCGGCCGTGGGATCCGTGCTGCCCGGCCGACGCCGCCACCGCCACTGACCCGCCGCGCTCCGGCCCTCGACGGGCTCCGGACGATCGCCATCGCCATGGTGATCCTGTACCACCTGCACGTGCCGCAGTTCGAGGGCGGCTTCATCGGCGTCACCGTGTTCTTCGCCCTGTCCGGGTTCCTCATCACGACGCTGCTGCTCGGCGAGCACCGGAAGACCGGACGCATCCGTCTCGGGACCTTCTGGCTGAAGCGTCTGCTCCGGCTCTACCCGGCCCTCGTCGCTCTCGTCGTGGTCGGGCTGCTCCTGTGGAACTGGGTCGGTGACTACAAGGGCGCCTCGTTCAGCCCCGGCGAGGCCGCGTTCATCGCGCTGACCTACACCGGCAACCTCTTCCGCTCCTTCTGGGACACCACGCAGGGCGTCTTCGCGCACACGTGGTCGCTGTCGATGGAGGAGCAGTTCTACCTGGTGTGGCCGCCCGTCCTCGTGCTGCTGTTCCTGGTGCGGTCGCGTCGGCGGTGGCTGCTCGCCGGCCTCGGCGCGGTGATCGTCGGGTGCTCGGTGGCCGCGGGGCTGGTCTACCGGACGCCGAACAGCGGTGCGACGCCCGACGTCTACTTCTCCCCCGTGCTCGGGGTCGTCCCGCTGGCGACCGGCTGCCTGCTCGCGCTGCTGCTCGACGACGAGCGCGTCCGCACGTGGGCCGCCGGGATCGCCGGACACGTCGCCACCTGTGCCGGGCTCGCCCTGCTCGTCGGGACGATGCTGTGGATCGGCGACGACTGGGCGCAGCACGCCTGGACCTTCAGCGTCTTGCTGCCGCTCACGGGCGTCGTCTCCGCGGTGCTCATCGGCGGGCTCGTGTCGGTGCGGTCGCCGCTGTCGGCCGCACTCGCCTGGTCGCCGGTCTCGTGGTTCGGTCGGCGCGTGTCGTACGCCGCGTACCTCTGGCACCCGCTCGTCATCGCGCTCCTCGACCCCTTCGCCGTCGGGCCGTGGGGCAAGGTGCTCATGATCGCGGTCGCCGTCGTCGTGGCGGTCGGCGCCGCGTACGCCGTCGAGGTCCCCGTCGAGAAGGCACAGAAGCGCTTCCGCGAGGCCCGTCGACTCGCCGCCGAGGACCGCGCCGAACGCGCACGCGTCACCACCTGACGACGTCGGCGAGCGTCCGCCGACGTGACGCACCGTCGGACGGGAGGCCCGTGGCGCGCCCGCCACGCGCCTCCCGTCCGACGCCGCCTGGGTGGGTCGCCGCGACGGGTCCGTAGGCTCGCCTCCGTGACCACGGAACGCGTCGACGTGCTCGTCGTCGGGGGCGGGCCCGTCGGCCTGTTCACCGCTGCGCTCCTCGAGCGGGCGGGCGTCACGGTCGCCGTCTGGGAGCGGCGCGGCACCGAGCCGACGGGCTCGCGCGCGATCGGGATCCACCCGCCGTCGCTCGACGCCTTCGCCGCGATCGGCCTGGACACCGCGGTGCTCGCCGAGGCGGTGCTCGTCCGCACGGGCGTGGCCCGGAGTCGCGGACGGGAACTCGGGACGCTGTCGTTCGACCGTGCCTCCGCGACGCACCCGTACGTCGCGACGCTCGACCAGCACCGCACCGAGGCGCTGCTGCGCGACCGGCTCGCGTCCGGGACGCTGCGGACGGGCACGACGGTGACCGCCCTGTCCCGCCGCGTCGGGGACGTCGTGGCGCACGGTGTCGGACCCGACGGTGCCCCGGTCGTCGTCGAGGCGGCCTTCGTCGTCGGCGCGGACGGCGCCCGCAGCGCGGTGCGGGACCTGGTCGGCATCGCGACCTCGGGCCGCGACTACCGCGACCGGTACGTGATGGGCGACTTCGCCGACCCCGAACCCGAGCAGGCCCGGTCGTCGGCACTGGTCGACGTCGGACCGGAGGGGGTCGTCGAGTCGTTCCCGCTGCCGGGTGGCAGGCGGCGGTACGTCGCCCTCGTGCCGGACGACCGCACCGCACCGGCCGGTGGCGAACCGGACCCGGACGCCGCCGCCCGCCTCGCCGCGATCGTCGCGGGACGCACCGGCGCCCGGCCCGACCCGGCGACGTGCACGATGACGAGCGGCTTCCGGGTGCGGCGGCGGGAGGCGTCGCACGTCGGTGTCGGACGGGTGGTGCTCGTCGGGGACGCCGCGCACGAGATCAGTCCGATCGGCGGCCAGGGCATGAACCTCGGCTGGCTCGACGCCGCCGCGCTCGCGCCACTGCTCGCCGAGGCCGTCCGTTCAGGCACGGACGGACCGTGGCAGGAGTCCGCGAACGGGTACGCCGTCGGGCGGCAGGCCGCGGCGCGGCGGGCTGCTCGGCAGGCGGAACTGAACATGGCGCTCGGGCGTCCCACGGGCGTGCTCGGGTCGGTGGGGCGGGAGGCGCTGCTCCGCACCGTGCTCGCGCTGCCGAGCGCCGACGGGCTCGCCGGGGTCTACGCGATGCGGTGGGCCTGAGTCAGCCGGTGCCGATGCCGTTTCCGGTGCCAGTGCCGGTGCCGGTGCCGGTGCCGGTGCCAGTGCCGGTGCCTGTGCCTGTGCCTGTGCCTGTGCCGGTCCCGGTGCCGCTTCCGGTGCCGTCAGGCGATCAGTCGGGCGCCGGCGACGCCGAGCTCGACGACGAGGACGAGCGAGGACGCGATGACCAGGCGGAACAGTGCCCGCGTCGGACGACCGGCGAACACGAGGCGGATCCCGACCACCGCGAGCACGACGACCACGAGGGCTCCGACGACCGCCAGGACCGTCCCGGCCGTGCCGACGCCTCCGCCGGCGACCTGGCCGCCGAGCACCAGCGCCGCCGCGACGACGAGCGACCCGAACGCCAGCGTCCCCGCGCCCCGGAGCCCCAGCCGGTGGGGGAACCCACGGACGCCGGTCGCCTCGTCGTCGAGCAGGTCCGGCAGCACGTTGGTGCAGTGGATCGCGACACCGAAGACCGCTCCGGTGGCGATCGCCCACCACGCCGGCCACGAACCGTCGCCCCCGGCAGCGACGGACACGACCGGCAGTAGCCCGAACGCCACCACGAACGGCACGACGGACCAGACCGTCCGCTTCAGTCCGGCGTCGTAGGCCCAGCCGGCCGCGACGAGGACGACGTGGGCCACCGCGGCGACCGGGCCCAGGGCGAGCGACAGGAGCACGGCGACACCCGCGGTCGTCACGGCCGCGGTCCGGACGGTCCCGACGGGGATCAGTCCGCGGGCGACGGGCTTGTCACTGCGGCCGACGGCCCGGTCGCGGTCGGCGTCGATCCAGTCGTTGGCGAGGCCGATCGACAGCTGCCCGGCCACGACGGCGAGCGCCACGAGCACGACGAGCCACCACGGGTGCCCGACGGCCGCGGCGATCACCGCGGCGAGGACCGTCACCGTGACCGTCGGTCCGGGGTGTGACGACGCGAACAGCAGGCGGACGGTCGAGGGCCGGCGGGTGTCGCTCACACCGGCGAGCGTACGGACCGGTGGCTGCGCGAGTGCGACGACGGCCACGGCCCGCGCCGCACCGGGTGTCGATGCGACGCGGACCGTGCGGCGGTCAGGCCGCCGGGATCAGGCCGTTCGGGTTCAGCACGTACTTCGTCGCGGCACCCTTGTCGAACTCCTCGTACCCGCGAGGGGCCTCGTCGAGTCCGATCGGCTTCGCGTTGACGTTCTTCGCGATGCTCGTGCGGTCGTGCAGGATCGCCATCATCAGCTGCCGGTTGTACTTCATCACCGGGCACTGCCCCGTGGTGAAGGACAGCGACTTGGCCCACCCGGTGCCGAGGCTGAGCGACAGGGCGCCCTTCTTCGCGGCCTCGTCGACGCCGCCCGGATCACCCGTGACGTAGAGCCCGGGGATGCCGAGTGCGCCGCCGGCGGCCGTGACGTCCATCAGGGAGTTGAGCACGGTGGCCGGGGCCTCGTGTCCGGCACCGGAGCCGTGCCCCTTCGCCTCGAAGCCCACGGCGTCGATGCCGCAGTCCACGAGGGGTTCACCGAGGATCTGGTCGATCTGGTCGGCCGGGTCGCCCTTCGTCAGGTCGACCGTCTCGCACCCGAAGCTGCGCGCCTGCGCCAGCCGGTCGGCGTTCATGTCCCCGACGATCACCACGCTCGCTCCGAGCAGGAACGCGCCCGTCGCGGCGGCGAGACCCACGGGCCCGGCGCCGGCGACGTAGACCGTCGAGCCGACCTCGACCCCGGCGGTCACCGCACCGTGGAAGCCGGTCGGGAAGATGTCGGAGAGCATCGCGAGGTCGAGGATCTTCTCGAGCGCCTGGTCGCGGTCCGGGAACTTCAGCAGGTTCCAGTCGGCGTACGGCACGAGCACGTACTCGGCCTGGCCGCCGACCCAGCCGCCCATGTCGACGTAGCCGTAGGCACTGCCCGGACGGTCCGGGTTGACGTTGAGGCAGATGCCGGTCTTGCGCTCCTTGCAGTTGCGACAGCGGCCACACGCGATGTTGAAGGGCACGGAGACGATGTCGCCGACGTTGATGAACTCGACGTCCGACCCGACCTCGACGACCTCGCCGGTGATCTCGTGCCCGAGCACGAGGTCGGTCGGTGCCGTCGTGCGCCCGCGGACCATGTGCTGGTCGCTGCCGCAGATGTTCGTCGCCACGGTGCGCAGGATCGCCCCGTGGTTGACCTTGCGTCCGACGTTCGCCGGGTTCACCCCGGGTCCGTCCTTGAGCTCGAACGTCGGGTAGTCGGTGTCGATGACCTCGACCTTCCCGGGTCCCTTGTACGCGACTGCGTGGTTGCTCGCCATGTGATCCTCCTCGATCGGTCGGCGGCGGCACGTGCGGGGAGCGCGCAGCACTGCGGTGCGCTCCTCGTCCCGTCGAGGGGCCGTCTCCGTCGACGGGTGATCCGGACTGTACCGCCCGTGTCCGAGGGCGACAAGGACGGTGCGCGACTACCGGATGACCACTCGTCGCGCACGTGCCAGGATGGCGCCGTGGGGTGGGACGACAGCGGGCTGAGCCCGGCGCAGGCGGCGTTCGTCGCGCAGGTGCTCCCCGGGGCGTCGATGGTGGCGGACGAGTCGTGGGGCCTCCTCGACACCCGGGTGCTCCACGTCCGGAACGGTGCCGGGGAGCACACCGTGAAGGCGTCCGGACCGGAGAACACGCACTTCCCACGGGAGCTGACGGCGCACCGGCAGTGGACCGGGGCGCTCCTCCGTGGTGACGACACGGGCCATCTGGTCGCCGCGGACACCGAGAGCCGTGTGCTCGTGCTGGAGCGGGTCCCCGGGCACCTCGCGCTCGGGACCCCCGACGAGACCGCTGCGACCGTGCACCGGCAGGCGGGCACGATCCTCCGACGGCTCCACGACCAGGCGGCCCGCACCGATGCGGAGTACCTGACGGCCGAGACCGCGAAGGCACTCCGCTCCCTCGACGCCCCGCACCGCATCGATCCGCAGCTCGAGGACCGCGCGCGGACGCTGCTCCGGTCGTCGACCCCGCACGCCGCGACCCTGGTGCCGACGCACGGCGACTGGCACCCCCGGAACTGGATCGTGCAGGACGGCCGACTGCGTGCGATCGACTTCGGTCGCTTCGGGTTCCGCCCGGCCGCAGCGGACCTCACCCGCCTGGCGGTCCTGCACTGGGAGGACTCCCCCGAGCTCGAGCACGCGTTCTTCGCGGGCTACGGGTCCGATCCTCGTGACACCGACGACTGGCGCTCGCTCCAGCTGCGTGAGGCGGTCGGGACGGCCGTGTGGGCCTTCGCGGTGCACGACGAGCGCTTCGAACGACAGGGGCACCGGATGCTCGAGAACGCCCTCGCCGCCTTCTGACCCGCCGGAGGTTCAGGCGGACGTTCCGGCGAGGGACCTCCGGTACCAGCGGTCGGAGTACGGCTCGTCGTTGAACGGCTCGACCCGCCGGTAGCCGAGCCGCTCGTACAACGCGCAGGCCTCGGCGAGCTCCCCGCGGGTGTCGAGCTGGACCGTGTCGACGCCCCGCTCCGCGCACACCCGCTCGACGGCGCGGACCATGCGTCTCCCGATGCCCCGTCCGCGGGCCTCGCCCAGGGTGAACACCTTGGTCAGTTCGGCGACGTCCCCGCGGAAGCGCGCGCCGGCACACGCGACCGGTACCCCGTCGTCGAGGGCGACGAGGAGCACACCGGTCGTGCCCGTGAGGTCGTCGGAGGGCTCGTCGCGGAGTGCCTGGTCGACCTCGTCCTCCCTCGCAGGGCGGCCGTACCACCGCGAGGCGACCTCGGACGTGTACCGGCGGAGGATGCGCGCGGCGGCGGGCGCACCGGGGAGCACGGTCTCGATCGTCAGCACCGGGCGAGCGTACTGCCGCGGGTGAGCGCGCCGAGTCCTCCCGGGCGTACCCGGCCGTTCCGGGCGTACCTGGTCGATCCGGGCGTACCTGGTCGATCCGGGCGTACCTGGTCGTCCGTTCCCACCAGGTACGCCCGGTTCCACCTTCCATCGCAGCCGCTGTGGGAAAGAACGGGCAGCGCCAGAGCCGGAGCCCCGCAGCCCGCCCCGCCCCGCCCGAGCGACGTCAGGCGGCGGCTGCAGCCCGCGGGGCGCTCCGCCGCCGCCCGCCCAGCACCCCGGACGCCAACGCGATCCCGAGCAGCACCACCAGCCCACCCACGGGCTCGTTCCACCGCAGCGGCTCCCCGAGCACGAGGACCCCGAGCGCCACCCCGACCACCGGCGTCAGGTAGGTCACGGTCGAGGCGCGCCCCGCGCCCCACGCGCCGACCAGGCGCGTGTTCCACGCGTAGGCCAGCCCCGTGCCCACCGCACCGAGCGCCACCATCGCGGCCACGATCCTCCAGTCCAGGTCCACCGGCCCGGTCGCGATGACCGGCGCGACCAGCAGCATGAGCAGCGCCGCCAGGGTGAGCTGCACCGTCGCGACCGTCGTCGGGTCCTGCCCGCTGCCGACGCCGAAGCGCCGGAGCCACGCCAGTCCGATGCCGTAGGACGCGGTCATGCCGAGCAGTGCGACCTGGCCGGGGACGGTGGCGAGCACGGCGGGGTCGCCGACCAGGTCCCACGGGCCGACGAGTACGAGGACACCCACGATCCCCAGCACGACGCCGCCGAGCTGGCGGCGGCTGAGCCGTTCGGACGGCACCAGCACCGCGAGCGCGAGGAGCGTCATGATCGGCGTCGTGGCGTTGTAGATGCTCGCCAGACCCGACGGCACCGTCTGCTCGGCCCACGCCATGAGCGACGAGGGCACCGCGTTCAGGAACACCGCGACGACGAGCAGGTGCCCCCAGACGCGCGGCTCGCGCGGCCACCGCCGTCGGGTGACGAGCAGCACGACGACGAGCGTGACCGCCCCGAGCACGGTGCGGACGGTGGCGACCTGCTGCGGTGCGAGTCCCTCGAGCCCGATCTTCGCGAAGAAGAAGCTCGAACCCCAGGTGAGGGCGACCAGGACGTAGAGGAGGGCGTTCACGAGCGCTAGCATCGGCCACGTCCGTCACATGTGTCGAACGACTGACCTGCATGACGGCATGAAGGACACGCATGACCCTCTCGATCCCGCAGCTCCGCGCCTTCGTCGCCACCGTGGACGCCGGCTCCTTCACGGGCGCGGCCACCACCCTCGGCGTCGGTCAGTCCGCCGTCTCGCACGCCGTCGCAGGGCTCGAGCGCGAGGTCGGCGGGCCCGTGGTCCGGCGCGGCGGCGCCGCGGTCGCCACCCCGCTCGGCGACCGCATGCTGGCCCACGCCCGCAGCGTGCTCGCCTCGGTCGACGCCCTGGAGGCCGTGGTGCGGCCCGCCACGATCCGCGGCACCGTGCGCCTCGCCGCCGTCCCGACGGTCTGCCAGGGCCTGCTGCCGCGGCTCCGCGAGCTGTGGGCGGTGACGCTGCCGGACGTCGACGTGCAGGTCTACGAGGGTGACGACGACGAGATGGCCGAGTGGCTCGAGGGCGGCACCGTGGACGCCGCCGTGCTCGTCGACCCGGTGCCGGCACCCCACGGGGGCGTGGTCGTCGCACGGGACGAGATGGGCGCGGTCGTCCGGCGCGACCACCCGCTCGCGTCGAGTACTGCGCTGACGCTCGACGACCTGCACGAGGACGGGCTGGTCGCCGGCGGCGGAGGCTGCGAGCACCAGATCCAGCGGATGCACGAGCTCGCCGGGCAACCGTTCCGCTGGGCACACCGCGTGCGGGAGATGAGCACGATGTTCGGGATGATCCAGCGGGGCGAGGGGGTGTCGATCGTCCCGACGCTCGGGCGGGTGATGCTGCCGGACGACCTGGTGATGCTGCCCGTGGAGCCGCGGTACGTGCGGACACTCGTGCTCAGCGGACCGGACTCGCGGCCGTGGCACCCGTTGGCACGGGCCCTCGTCGACGCGGTGTGACCCCGGCCGCCGCCGTTTCTCCGACCTTCGGCCGATCCGGCGCGGGTGCCGGAGTTCCTAGGCTCGGAGCCGTGACCTCGACCGTGCTCCGTCCCGTGCCCCTCGGCCGACGCGTGTGGGCGCAGTCGTGGCGACTCGTGCTCGCGGCACTCGTCGGGCTCACCGCGTTCAGCGCGATCTGGTCGACCCTCGACACCACCCGGTGGAGCGAGGCCCGGCTCGGTGCGGCGTTGCTCGTCGACCTCGCGGTCGGGCTCACTGCGCTCGTCCTGGTCCCCTTCCGGCACCGGGCGCCACTGCTCGTCGGCGTGCTCGTCATCGCCGGCAGCACCGTGTCCACCTTCGCGGTCGGCGCGGCCGTCCTCGCGCTGGTCTCGCTCGTCACCCGGCGGCGCCCGGCCGAGATCGCGATCGGGAGTGCGGCGTTCGTGGCCGCCTCGATGTTCGGTGAGGGGCTGTACCCGGTCGAGGACGCCACGCCCCTGTGGCAGGTGCTCGTCGCGGCCGTCGTGCTCACCGCCCTGCTCGTCGCGATCGGCATCGCGATCGGGCAGCGGCGGGCCCTGCTCGACGGGTTGCGCGAACGGGCCGCCCTGCTCGAACGCGACCAGCAGCTCCGCGAGGACCGCGCCCGGGAGCAGGAGCGGGCGCACCTGGCCCGCGAGATGCACGACGTGCTGGGACACCGGCTGTCGCTCGTCGCCCTGCACGCCGGGGCGCTCGAGTACCGCGGCCGGTCGCTGTCACCCGACGAGACGGTCGAGGCCGCCGGGGTCGTCCGGGCCGAGGCGCACGCCGCACTCACCGAGCTCCGCGACGTGCTCGGCGTGCTGCGGGAACCCGGGGACACCGCCGCGCTCGCCGGAGCCGCTCCCCCGCAGCCGACCCTGCGCGACCTCCCCGCGCTGCTCGACGAGGCGCGCTCTTCGGGCGCCGTGGTGTCGGCGACCGTCGACGAGGCCGTCACCGCCGCGCCGGACACCGTCGGGCGGCACGCCTACCGGGTGGTGCAGGAAGCGCTGACGAACGCCCGCCGACACGCTCCGGGGCAGCCCGTCACCGTCACGGTCGACGTGCTCCACGGTCCGGCGCTGCGCGTGCGGGTGGGCAACCCGACGGTGGGGCCCGCGAGCACCGGCGACGGCGCTCCCGGCGGTCACGGCCTGCGGGGCCTGGCGGAACGGGCCCGGCTCGTCGGTGGGACCTTCACGGCCGGTCGCGACGACGACGGCACCCACGTGGTCGAGGCGGTGCTCCCGTGGACGGCGTGAGCGCATCGATCCGGGTCGTCCTCGTCGACGACGACCAACTCGTCCGAGCCGGGCTCCGACTGCTCCTGAGCGGCGACGACGGCATCGAGGTCGTCGGCGAGGCCGGCGACGGACTCGAGGCCGAGGGCGTGATCGCCTCCGCAGCACCCGACGTCGTGCTGATGGACATCCGGATGCCCCGCTGCGACGGCCTCGTCGCCACCGAACGAGAGCTCCGGAAGCAGCCGGAGCTGGCCGTGCTCGTCCTGACCACCTTCCTGGACGACGACCTCGTGCTCGGAGCGCTGCAGCGGGGCGCCCGGGGCTTCCTGCTCAAGGACACCCCGCCGCACGACCTCGTCCACGCGGTCCGGACGGTCGCCGCCGGGCGGTCGATCCTGTCGCCGTCGGTGCTCGACCGCGTCATCGCCGTCGCGGCGAGCGCCCCGACCGGAACGGGACGTGGGACGGCCGCCGTCGCGACCGCCGCGGCCGACGGAGCCGCCGAGCGCGCGCTCCTGGCGAGCCTGACCGACCGCGAGACCGAGGTCGCCCTCGCCGTGGCCGCCGGAGCCTCGAACGCACAGGTCGCCGCCGACCTGTTCGTGAGCCTGGCCACCGTGAAGACCCACGTGGGGCACGTGTACGAGAAGTTCGGCGTCGACAACCGGGTGCAGCTCGCCCTGGTCGTGCACGCCGCCCGCCGCGGAGCCTGAACACCCGCCGGGCACCGTCGGCAGGATGGACCGGTGCCCGAGATCCACGTGAAGACGTTCCGCGACCCCGACGAGGCGACCGCCGAGGCCGCCGGACTGGCCTGGCTCGCCGAGGCCGAGGAGACGGGCGGCACCCGGATCGCCCGCGTCCTCGACCACCCGGAGCCGACCGTGCTCCACCTCGAACAGATCCGCGACGGCAGCCCGACGCGTGCACAGGCCGAGCGCTTCGGTCGCTCGCTCGCACGCACCCACGCCGCCGGTGCCGACCACTGGGGTGCACCCTCGCCCGGGTTCCCGACCCGCGGCGGCCTGCGGATGGGTCGGTCGCGGACGCCGTTCACGAGCGCCGCCGACGCGCCGGCCACCTGGGGCGCGTTCTTCGCCGAGTACCGCATCCGGGACTTCGTGCAGCGCATCGTCGACCGCGGTGGCTTCGACGCTGCCGAGGCCGCGGTGTTCGAGCGCGTGGCCGACCGGCTCGAGGACGGCACGCTCGGCTCCCCGCAGCCCCGGCTCGTCGGCGACGCTCCGGCGCGCATCCACGGCGACCTCTGGGCGGGGAACGTCCTGTGGCACACGGACTCCTCGGAACCGACCGGTGCGGTGCTCATCGACGCAACGCCGCACGGCGGGCACGCGGAGACCGACCTGGCACTGCTGGCGCTGTTCGGACTCCCCCGGCTCGAGTCGGTGCTCGCCGGGTACGACGCCGAGTCCCGCTTGGCGGACGGCTGGCAGGAGCGTGTCGAGCTCCACCAGCTCGCGCCGCTGCTCCTGCACGTGTACCTGTTCGGCGGCTCGTACACCGACCACGCCCTGCGCGCCGCCCGCCGCTACGCCTGACGCCGCGGGGCGTCCACAGCGGCGGAGACGCAGGTGTGTCACCTACGCTGGCGCGATGGCGGTGGAGCAGACGGGTGGCCCGGTCCTCGCGTTGTTCGACGTGGACAACACGCTCGTGCACGGCGCGAGCGCCTTCCACCTGGTCCGTGGCCTCCGGGCCGCCGGACTGATCACCCTGCGCGACATCGTCAGCGCCGGGTGGAAGCACGCGCGGTTCAAGGTGCGCGGGGAGGACGACCGGCACCTCGCCGCGGCGCAGACCCGCGGGCTCGAGGTCATCACCGGCATCACCGTCACCGACATGGCCCGGTTGGCCGACGACGTGTGGGAGCGCCACACGGAACCGAGCGTCTGGCCGGAGACCGCCGCGCTCGCGCGGGAGCACCTCGCGAAGGGCCACCAGGTCTGGCTCGTCACCGCGACGCCGACGTTCCTCGCCGACGTGATCGCGCGGAGCCTCGGCCTGACCGGTGCCCTGGGCAGCGTGTTCGAGGTGCAGGACGGCGTGTACACGGGCCGCCTCGACGGCGCGTTCCTGCACGGCGAGCAGAAGGCCGTCGCCGCCCGGGCGCTCCTGGCGAGGACCGGTGCCGACCCCGCGATCTGCTGGGCCTACTCGGACTCGCGGCACGACATCCCGCTCCTCTCGCTCGTCGGGAACCCCGTCGTGGTGAACCCGGACCAACAGCTCGCGACACACGCGCGCACCGCTGGGTGGCCGTCGATGCGGCTGCAGCGCGCGAGCATCCGCCAGGCCCGCCGACGGGTCCGCCGCGAGGCCGCCTCCGGCACCGGTACCGCTACCGGCACCGGCACCGGCACCGGCACCGGCACCGTGCAGCGCTCTTAGGGAGCACCGAGGGAACACATCGGATCGGCCGACCCGGACCGGCGATCGTCGTCGACATGACCACCTACCCGACCCCCGCGACCGACCGTCCGGGCCGCGCCCACCCCGGTGGGAGCACCGCCGCCCGGGTCCGTCGACGCCAGCCCCTCGTCCGCCTGTTCGCCGGCGAGCGCGAGGACGCCCGCTGGCTCCGCCCGGCGTTCTGGGCGCTCCTCGTCCTCACCGCCGTCGTGTACCTGTGGGACCTCAGCATCTCCGGGTACGCGAACAGCTTCTACGCCGCCGCCGTGCAGGCCGGCACGAAGTCCTGGGAGGCGTTCTTCTTCGGCTCCCTCGACTCGTCGAACTTCATCACCGTCGACAAGCCCCCGGCCTCGCTGTGGGTGATGGTGCTGTCCGCCCGGGTGTTCGGCTTCTCGTCGACCAGCCTGCTGCTCCCCCAGGCGCTCATGGCCGTCGGCTCCGTCGCCCTGGTGTGGGGCACGGTCCGGCGGACCCTCGCCCGCCTCGGTGCGACGACCGCGAACGTCGGTGCGCTGCTCGCCGGCTTCGTCGTCGCCGCGACCCCGGCCGCCGCGCTGATGTTCCGCTTCGACAACCCGGACGCGCTCCTCGTCCTGCTCATGACCGCGGGCGCGTACTGCACCGTCCGGGCGCTCCCGAGGGGCAGCTGGCGGTGGATCGCCCTCGCCGGTGTCGCCCTCGGCTTCGCGTTCCTGACGAAGATGCTGCAGGGCCTGCTCGTCCTGCCGGCGTTCGGCCTCGTGTACCTGTTCGCCGCACGCACGAGCTGGGGCCGGCGCGCGATCGGCCTCGGCATCGCCGCGGTCTCGCTCGTCGTGTCCGCGGGTTGGTGGGTGGTCGCCGTGGCGCTGTGGCCCGCGGAGTCGCGCCCGTACATCGGTGGGTCCACCGACAACACGGTCCTCGACCTGGTGTTCGGCTACAACGGCCTCGGCCGCATCTTCGGCGGCTCGGGCAACGGCGGCGGCGGGGGCGGCACGGGCGGAGGCGGCACCGCGGGCTCGTCGTTCGGCGGTGCGACCGGGTTGAACCGCCTGTTCTCGTCCGAGATGGGCCTCGAGATCTCCTGGCTCCTGCCCGCCGCGCTCGTCGCGCTCGTCCTCGGCCTGGTGGTCGTCGGTCGTCGGCACCTCGCCGATCCGGCACGCGCCGGTCTGGTGCTGTGGGGCGGCTGGCTGATCGTCACCGGTCTGGTCTTCTCGTTCATGTCCGGCACGATCCACCCGTACTACACGGTCGCGCTCGCCCCGGCGATCGCCGGCCTGGTCGGCACCGGTGGTGCGCTCCTCTGGCACGCCCGCGAGCGTGTCACCGGTCGCCTCGGCCTCGCCGCGATGGTCGGCGGGACGGCGTTCTGGAGCTGGTGCCTGCTGAACGAGGACCCGACCTGGCTGCCCTGGCTCCGATGGGTGGTGCTCGCCGGGGGGCTCCTGTCCGCCGCGGCGATCGTCGTCGGCAGCGTGCCCACCCTCCGGAAGGCCGTCACCGTCGGCGTCCTCGCCGGCACCCTGTTCGGGCTGACCGGCACGACCGCGTACGCGCTCGCCACGACGACCGTCGCGCACTCCGGGTCCATCCCGAGCGTCGGCCCGGCGGGCAGCGGCTCCGGTGGGACGGGCGGCGCAGCAGGATTCCCGGGCGGCGGTGGCGGTGGACAGCCGGGAGGCGCGGGAGGCCCCGGCGGGTCGACTGACGGCACGCAGACGGACGGCTCCCAGGACGGTGGCGGCCCGGGCGGGCAGGGCACGCAGCAGGACGGGACGGACGGCTCCCGGCAGGGCCCGGACAGCGGCGGGCAAGCGCCGACCGGCTCGGCTCCTGCGGGGACGGGCGACGGCGTCCCGACGATGCCGGGCAGTTCCGGCTCCGGCTCCGGCTCCGCGACCTCGGAGGACGGTGCCCCGACCGGCGGCGGCGGGATGGGTGGTGGCGGTGTGACGACGTCGTCGGCACTGACGAAGCTGCTCGCCGCCTCGGACGCGAAGTGGTCGGCCGCGGTGAACGGCTCGCAGTCGGCCGCGCAGCTCGAGCTCGACACCGACACCGCCGTGATGGCCATCGGCGGCTGGTCGAGCGACCCCGCGCCGACCCTGGCCGAGTTCCAGGCCTGGGTCGCGGCCGGTGACGTCGGCTACTACGTGTCCTCGGGCTCCGGCGGCGGGATGGGTGGCGGCTCGTCGACCGCGAGCGCGATCCAGGAGTGGGTCGCCGCGCACTACGAGGCGACCACGGTCGGCGGCCAGACCGTCTACGACCTGAGCGCGTCGAAGTGACGGCATCGACGTGACCGACGACGAGGACACGGCGGTGGCTAGGCTCCGGTGCATGGCGGACCGACCACTCCGACGCACCGACGGCAGCCCCGTCCGGGTCCTCGTCGTCGACGACGAGCACGCCTTGGCCGATGCCGTCGCCCTCGCGTTCGAGGGCGACGGCTGGGCCGTGCGGGCGGTGCACCGCGGACGGGACGTGCTCTTCGCGGCGCGGGAGTTCCTGCCCGACGTGGTCGTGCTCGACGTGATGCTGCCGGACATCGACGGCTTCGAGGTGCTCGAGCGGCTCCGGGACGCCCGGGACCCCGTGCGGGTGCTGTTCCTCACCGCCCGGGACGCCCCCGAGGACCGGCTCGCCGGACTCACCGGCGGCGGCGACGACTACCTGACGAAGCCCTTCGGCATCGACGAGCTGCTCGTCCGTGCCCGCATCCTGGCCCGGACCGCACCGCAGGTGGTCGCGGCACCGGGGTCGTCCGCGGTCGTGGTCGGCGACCTCCGGCTCGACGAGGAGGACCGCTCGGTGCTGCGCGACGGCGAGCCGATCGAGCTCACGCCGACCGAGTACGAGCTCCTCCGCCACCTCGCCCGGAACGCGAACCGGGTGCTGTCCCGCGAGCAGATCCTGGCGAGCGTGTGGGGCATGGACTTCGGCACGTCGTCGAACCTCGTCGACATGTACGTCTCGTACCTGCGGCGGAAGCTCGACGCCGGACGCGAGCCGATGCTGCAGACGGTCCGGGGCGCCGGCTACGTGCTGCGGCCGACGCCGTGAGCCGTCCCGACGGGGCGGGGCGTGCCTCCCGACCGGTGCGCACCCCGTCGCTGCGCTGGCGGATCGTCGGAGCCGTGGCGCTGCTGCTCGTCGCGACGAACGTCGTCGTCGGCGCGGTGACCGTGATCGCGTACCGCGAGTACCTGGTCGGACGGCTCGACGCGGAGCTGGCGACGGCGGCGGGCCGGACCCCGGGCGGGCAGCCGCCGTCCGGACCGCCCCCGGAGTCCTCCGGCGGTCAGCAGGACCCGGACAACCGGTTCATCGGGGCGCCGGGACAGGCGGCCGACACCGTCGTGGCGGTCCTGCGCGACGGTGACGCCGTGCTCGCCGGGTACACGGACGGTGCCGGTGCGCAGCACGGTCTCAGCCGAGCGCAGGAGACCGTGCTCGCGGACGTCGCACCGGATGCGACCCCCACGACGGTCTCGCTGGGGTCGCTCGGGGCGTACCGGGCGCAGGCGGTCACCCGCGGCGGCGACGTCTTCGTGACGGCGCTGCCCCTCGGGGACCTGCGCGCGTCGGTCGTCCGACTCGTCGTCGTCATCGGGAGCACCACGCTGCTCGCACTCCTCGTCGCGGCGTGGGCGCTGACCCTGGCCGTCCGACGATCGCTGCGTCCGCTCGAGCGGGTCGCCTCCGTCGCGTCGAGCGTCACCGCGCTGGACCTCGAACGCGGAGACGCCGACATCGCCGCCCGGGTGCCCTCCGCGGACCTCGTGGTCAGCCGCGAGGTCGGACAGGTCGGCACCGCGCTCAACCGGCTGCTCGGCCACGTCGGCCGCGCACTGACCGTCCGACGGGACGCCGAGCGGGGCATGCGCACCTTCGTCGCCGACGCCTCGCACGAGCTGCGCACGCCGATCGCGACCGTCCGCGCCTACGCCGAGCTGTCGGCCGGTTCGCAGGACGTCGCAGCGCTGCAGCGGAACGCCGAACGGATCGGCCGCGAGGCGGTGCGGATGGGCGACCTGGTCGAGGAGCTCCTGCTGCTCGCCCGGCTCGACGCCGCGACACACGACGGCGCGGCACCCGACGCAGCGACACACGACGGCGCGGCGCCCGACGGCGCGGCGCCCGACGGCCCGGCGCCCGACGGCCCGGCGCCCGACGCCGCCGCCCTCGCCGCCCGGCCCGGGACGGTGCACGAGGAGGTCGACCTCACCGCCACGGTGGTCGAGGCCGTGATGGACGCACGAGCCACCGCACCCGACCACCGGTGGATGCTGCAGCTCGCCGACGACCGCCCGCTGACGGTGTCCGGCGACCCGGGGCAGCTGCGGCGCGCCGTCACGAACCTGCTCGCGAACGCGCGGACGCACACCCCGGCGGGGACGACCGTCGTGGTGTCGCTGCAACGGGTCCCGCGCACCGGGGGCGACGAGGCCGCGACGGGTGGGCTCGCACGGCTGGTCGTGGCGAACGACGGACCCCCGATCGACGCCGAGGTCCTGCCGGTGCTGTTCGACCGCTTCACCCGGGGCTCGTCGTCCCGCTCGCGGGAGCACGGGACGAGCGGCCTCGGACTGGCGATCGTCCGCGCGGTCGTGACCGCACACGGTGGGAGCGTCCGGGTCGTGTCGGAGCCGGGACGGACCGCGTTCACGGTCGACCTGCCGGAGGTCGGCGACCGATCCGACGCCTGACGATCCCGGTGCACGATCCCCGCGGACCGCGAACCAGGATCGTCACGCGTACCCGCTCCCGCTTCCTCGTCTGCCACGGGTACGCTGCGGGCACCGGCGGAAGGGGAACGCGATGGACCAGCGACACGGCGACCTGCGGGACGGCGACCTCCGCAGCGGCGACCTGCGGGACGGTGACCCGCGCGGGACGGACCAGCGGTTCACCCGCCTGCCGGAGCGTGCCCGACCCGAGGACCTGGTCGTCGAGGTCCCCGCGTTCGAGGACGACCGACCCCAGCCCGAACCCGAGCCGCCGGCCGCCGCCCCCGAGCTCGTCGCCGCGACCCGCTTCGCGCAGACCTCGCACGCGATGCCGACGATCCGGCGGACGCAGACGCGCGCGGGGCTCTGGATCGCGGGCGTGCCGATCGCGGCGCTCGCCGTCGTCGCGATCGTGCAGATCGTGCTCGGCGTCACCGGCTGAGCCCTCCGACCGCTTCTTAGGGGCACCACAGGGTGCTGCTGCGGTCCGCATCGACGCGCTGCCGAGCCTGGGCGGCATGACGGAAGCAGCCACCCCCAACGACAGCAGCACCCCGCTCGACAGCAGCACCGCGCTCGACATCGACATCGTCGTGCCCTGCCACGACGAGCAGGGCACGCTCGCCGCCCACGTCCGACGTCTGCACCACTTCTGCCGGACGTCGTTGCCGCACACCTGGCGCATCACGATCGCCGACAACGCCTCGACCGACGACACCGGGCGCATCGCCGACGACCTCGCCGCGATGCTGCCCGAGGTGCACGCCGTCCACCTGCCGCTCAAGGGTCGCGGCCGCGCCCTCAAGGCGGTCTGGGCAGCGTCCCCGGCCGCCGTGCTCGTCTACGTGGACGAGGACCTGTCGACCGACCTCGCGGCGCTCGAACCGCTCGTCGCACCGCTGCTCTCCGGCCACTCCGACGTGGCGATCGGCACGCGGCTCGCGGGGTCCTCCCGGGTCGTGCGCGGCGGCAAGCGCGAGTTCATCTCCCGCTCGTACAACCTGCTCCTCCGCAGCACGATGGGCGTGTCGTTCTCCGACGCCCAGTGCGGGTTCAAGGCGATCACCCGCCAGGCCGCCGACCACCTGCTGCCCCTCTGCGAGGACGACGCGTGGTTCTTCGACACCGAGCTCCTGGTGCTCGCCGAGCACGCGGGGCTGCGCGTCCACGAGGTCCCGGTCGACTGGGTCGACGACGTGGACTCCTCGGTGCACATCGCGTCGACCGCAGCCGAGGACCTCAAGGGCATGTGGCGCGTTTCCCGCGGGCTCGCGACCGGGCGCATCCCGATCGACCCGGTGTACGACGCCATCGGCCGGCAGCCCTTCACGACCCCGCACGTGGGGATCATCGGTCAGCTCATGCGCTTCGGGACCATCGGCGTGCTGTCCACGGTCGCCTTCGCGCTGCTCTACGCACTGTTCCGGCCCGCGATCGGAGCGCAGACGGCGGACTTCCTCGCGCTGCTCATCACGGCGATCGGCAACACCGCACTGAACCGCCGCTTCACCTTCGGAGTCCGAGGGCGGGCGGGGGCCGGCGTCCACCACGTGCAGGGACTCGTCGTGTTCGGCATCGCCTGGGCGATCACCGCCGGGTCGCTCGTCCTGCTGCACACGACCGTGCCCGGGGCGTCGCACGGCGCCGAGGTCCTGGTGCTCACCGGCGCGAACCTCGTCGCGACCCTGGTGCGCTTCGTCCTCTTCAAGGCGTGGGTGTTCCGCACGAGGCGGCGTCCCGTGCTCGTGCGCCCCGGCGGCCCCACGGCAGCCGTCGCCGACGCTGCCGGCCCGATCGCGACGACGGCGACCGCCGCGGCGGCGACCCGGCGGGTCGACGAGCCGGCGGCCTGAGCCGCCGCAGCAGGCGGCGCGCCGCGAAGCTCGCGGCGCGGCGCTCGCGGCACGGCGCTCGCGGCACAACCGGAAGCACGTCGCGCCACGGGATCCCGTGGCGCGAGGTGCTTCCGGTTGTGCGCAAGCAGACAGAACCGCGGGAGCAGAACGGCACCGGCACCGGCACCGGCACCGGAACCGGCCGCACACCGGACGGGAGGCGCGTGGCCGGACCGCCCCGCGCCTCCCGTCCGGCCGGTCTGTTGCACCCGCGGTATACCAAGCCGTAGCATCGGCTCACCGCACCACCCCCACACAGGGCCACGACCGCCACCACCGGTCCGCCCGCGGCGAGCGCTCCACCGATGCAGCCCTGGCCGTCCGCTGCCGGCTGAGCCCCACTGGACCCGCACGTGAACCCCTCCCCCTTCGGTCTGTACGACCCTGCCCGCGAGTCGAGCGACTGCGGCGTCGGCTTCATCACCCGCCTCGACGGGGTGCCGACCCACGACGTCATCGTCCGCGGTGACGAAGCGCTCTGCTCGATCCCGCACCGGGGCGGCAAGTCCGCCGAGGGCGTCGGTGACGGCGCCGGCGTGAGCATCGACCTGTCGGTGGAGTTCTTCAGCGCGATCACCGGCGAGGAGCTCGTCGCCGGGCACTTCGGCGTCGCGAACTGCTTCGTGCCGGCCGACCCCGACGAGCGTGCCGCCGCCGTGCAGACCGTGACCGACGCGATCGAGCACGAGGGCTTCACGCTGCTGCTCGTCCGCGACGTCCCCGTCGACCACTCGGTCGCCCGTCCCGAGGCCGAGCAGTACCAGCTGCCGATCGTGCAGTGGGTGTTCCGCGCGCCCGAGGGGTGGTCCCGCACCGACGTCGACGCCGCGGCGAACCGCGCCCTGCTCGCCGTCGAGCGCGTGTCCTACACGCAGGCGGCCGAGGCCCGTGCCCCGCACGCCGCGCTCTACCCGCTGTCGCTCAGTGCCCGCACGCAGATCCTCAAGGGCCGGCTGAACTCGGGCGAGGTGATCTCGTACTTCCGCGACCTCACGGACCCGCGGCACTCGGTGCGCACGCTCTACTTCCACACGCGGTTCTCGACGAACACCGAGCCGCACCCGACCATGGCGCAGCCGTTCCGGTTGATGGCGCACAACGGTGAGCTCAACACCGACCGGAAGAACCGGCTGTCGGACGAGGCACTCGCCGCCGCCCGCACCCGCAGCATCGTCCGGCCTCCCGGACAGTCGGACTCGAGCCGGCTCGACCAGACCCTGCAGAGCCGCGTGTTCGACGACGGGCTCGAGATCGTCGAGGCCGTCGTCACGCTCATGCCGCCGGCGTGGGAGAACGACCGCACCCTGACGGCCGACGTCCGGGACATGCTCGAGTACTTCTCGCTGTACGAGGAGAAGAACGACGGCCCGGCCGCGGTGATCTTCAGCGACGGCGACGTCGTCGGCGCACGGCTCGACCGACTGGGGCTCCGTCCCCTGCGGACCGTGCAGACGGACGAGTACCTCATGGTGGCGTCCGAGTCCGGCCAGGTGACGTTCCCGGCCGACGAGGTCGTGCACCGCGGTCGCATCGAGGCCGGCGGCATGCTCGTCGTCGACCACCGCACCCGGTCGGTGATGCGCACGGACGAGGTCCTGCGGATGCTCGCCGCCCGTCGCGACTACGGGACGCTGCTCGACGCCGCCCGCGTGCACCTCGACGACCTGCCGGCGCCGGCCTACGACCGCGGCACCAGCACGCTCGGCTACGACGGCGACCTGTCGCTCGCGGGCCGCTACGTGGCGTACTCGCTGAACCAGGAGAGCTTCCGGTTCATGCTCGACCCGATGCTCGCCACCGGCTCGGAGCGCATCTCGGCGATGGGCTACGGCAACGCCATCAACGCGCTGAGCGACACCGAGGGCGGCATGGCGAAGTACTTCTCGCAGCGCTTCGCCCAGGTGACGAACCCGCCGCTCGACTCGATCCGCGAGGCCGACGGCATGTCGATGCGGGTCGCCCTCGGCAGCAAGCCGGACGGTACGGGCAGCGCGTCCGGCACGTCGAGCCGGCAGATCGTCGTGGACTCCCCCGTCCTCGGGCACCTCGACATGGTCCGCCTGCGCGACCAGACGATCGTGCCGCTCGAACGGTTCGACATGCTCTACGTGCCGGTCGTCGACGACGAGCAGGCGAACGCGGACGCCGTCCGTACCGCGACCGAACGGCTCGCCGGTGCCGTCGTGGCCTTCGCCGAGCGCCAGGGCGGGATCGCGGTCCTGACCGACCGCTCGGTGTCGTCGACGCACGCACCCCTCCCCGTGATCCTCGCCGTCGCCGCCGTCAACCAGCGGCTCATCGAGACCGGTCTGCGCCTGCGCGTGTCCGTGGTCGCCGAGTCCGGCCAGCTGCCGTCCTCGCACCACGTGGCCACCGCCCTGGGCTTCGGGGCCTCGGCCGTGTACAGCCTGTCCGCCCGGCTCCGCGCGGAGGAGAAGTACCCCGCCGCCCCCGCACCCGCCGGCGAGCTCACCGAGACGGATGCCGCCCTCGAGCGCTTCCGCAAGGCGGCCGAGAAGGCGCTGGCGAAGACGATGGGCCGCGTCGGCCTGTGCACCGCCGAGAGCTACATCGGCGGCGAGTTCTTCGAGCCGAACTACCTCGACACCGGCGACGACCTGTTCGCCCGGGTCTTCCCGCACATGGCCGCTCCGGTCGGCGGTGTCGGCTTCGCCCGCATCGCCCAGGCGTCCACCGAGTGGCACGAGCGCGCGCGCTCGGTCGCCACCGAGGGCCAGGTCCCCCTGCTCGGCCTGTTCAAGGAGCGGTCGGACGGCGCCGGACACTCGTTCGGCGTCGCGAGCGTCCGCGGCTTCGGCGGCATGACCGAGGAGCGCCCGGCCTTCGAGCGCTCCGGTGACTCCGACGCGCTGCGGCTGCTCACGCTCCGGCAGCTCGACGACTCGTTCGGCATCTCGGACACGGCGTACCGGAACACCGGCTACGACCGGCTGAGCGACGCCGAGATCGACGCGCACCGCATCACGCCGGGCTACGTCACGTTCCTGCAGACCACGCACGACGAGCGTTCCCGCCGCCCGGCGGCCCTGCGCGACGTGCTCGCCCTGCCCGCGGACGTCACCGGCATCGACGAGGCGCCGGACTTCGCGCGCGAGCTCGGCCGCTTCTCGACCACCGGGAACGCGAGCATCACGGTGCGCGGGCTGTCCGGCTCGCGGTCTTCCTCGGAGGACGCCCTGCCGGGAGGCACGACCCGCTTCACCCTGCGGCTCACCTCGACGGGGCCCACGGGCGCACTGCGCCACCGGGCCCTCGCGGACGGGCTCGCCCTGCTGCACCCCGGCACGGTCGACGTCGACGTCGTCGCCGACGACCGGGTGACGCTGCGCGCCACCGGTGCGGCCGCCGACCTGCTCGGCCTGCTGCAGCAGGCACCGGCGAGCGTCGACGTGGCCGAGGTCCAACCCGCGCACGAGATCACCCGGACCCTGGCGTCCGGTGCGATGAGCCACGGCGCCCTCGTCGCGACCGCGCACGAGGCCGTCGCCCACGGCACGAACATGGTCGGCGGCATGTCGAACTCGGGCGAGGGCGGCGAGCACCACTCCCGCTACGGCACGATCCGCGGCTCGCGCATCAAGCAGTTCGCCTCGGGTCGGTTCGGCATCTGGGCGGGCTACCTGGCCGACCCGATGCTCGAGGAGCTCGAGATCAAGATCGGCCAGGGCGCGAAGCCCGGCGAGGGCGGGCAGCTCCCCGCACCCAAGGTCACGGTGGACATCGCCGCGGCCCGGGGTGGAACGCCCGGCGTCGAGCTCATCTCGCC
This sequence comes from Curtobacterium sp. MR_MD2014, assembly GCF_000772085.1. NCBI lineage: Bacteria > Bacillati > Actinomycetota > Actinomycetes > Micrococcales > Microbacteriaceae > Curtobacterium > Curtobacterium sp. MR_MD2014. Next base: position 2,790,316 of record NZ_CP009755.1, read on the forward strand.
GCCGCCGCACCACGACACGTACTCGATCGAGGACCTCGCGCAGCTCATCCACGACTGCAAGGCCGCCCGGGTCCGCGTGGTCGTGAAGCTCGTGTCCTCCGAGGGCATCGGCACGATCGCGGTCGGCGTCGCGAAGGCCGGCGCGGACGTCATCAACGTCGCGGGCAACACCGGCGGCACCGGCGCCGCGGCCGTCACGAGCCTGAAGTACGCCGGACGCTCCGCGGAGATCGGTGTGGCCGAGGTGCACCAGGCCCTCGTCGCGAACGGCCTGCGCCAGAAGGTCACGCTCCGCTGCTCCGGTGCGCACCAGACCGGCTCGGACGTCGTCACGAGTGCGCTGCTCGGCGGGGACTCGTTCGAGTTCGGCACGACCGCGCTCATGATGCTCGGCTGCGTGATGGCGAAGAACTGCAACGTGAAGTGCCCGGCGGGCCTGACCACGAACGCCGAGGCCTTCGAGGGCGACCCCCGAGCGCTCGCGCAGTACCTGCTCAACATCGCGCACGACGTCCGGCAGATCCTCGCGCGACTCGGCCTGCAGTCCCTCCGCGAGGCCCGGGGTCGCACCGACCTGCTGCAGCTCCTCGACCACCCGGCGTCCGTCGGCCGGCTGGACGTGCGGAACCTGCTCGCGCAGGTGCCCGAGAAGGTCGTCACCGACCCCGAGTACCTCGAGAAGGACTACCGCACCGACGACGCCCTGATCGACCAGGTGCGGGCCGCGCTCGTCGACGGGCACGAGCACGCCCTGACCGTGGACGGCATCGGCCTGGGCAACGCCGACAAGTCGGTCGGCGGGCAGCTCGGGATCGACGTCGAGCGCCTCCTCAACCACGAGCTGCGGGACGTCGACCTGTCGGGCCACCCGGCGGTCACCACCGACGACCGCGGTCGCCGTCGCCTGGTCGACGGCGCGGTGACGGTCCGCACCCACGGCGCTGCCGGGCAGTCGTACGGCGTCTTCACGAACGACGGCACGACGCTCGAGCACACCGGCACGGCGAACGACGGTGTCGGCAAGAGCCAGTCCGGCGGACGCATCGTCGTCCGTGCCCCGGGCGGCGGGAGCGCCGAGCGCGGCGGCAACGTCCTCGTCGGCAACTTCGCGCTGTTCGGCGCCACCGGCGGACGCACGTTCGTCGAGGGCGAGGCCGGCGACCGGTTCGCCGTCCGGAACTCGGGCGCGACGGCGGTGGTGGAGGGCCTCGGCGACTTCGGCTGCGAGTACATGACCGGCGGCGCCGTGCTCAACCTCGGCGGCTACGGCAAGGGCCTCGGCAACGGCATGTCCGGCGGGTTCCTGTACCAGTACGACCCGTCGGGAGCGGTGGCCGAGCGCGCGAGCACCGACTCGCTCCTCGTCTTCCCCGTCACGGAGACCGAGCGCGGTGCGTTCCACGAGGCCGCGGCGAAGCTGCTGCTCGAGTGGCACCTCGAGGCCACCGGGTCCGCCCTCGCCGAGCGGCTGCTCGCGGACTGGGCGACCACTCGCGAGCACGTGTTCGTCGGGATGCCGCGCGCGCTCCTGCTCAGCCAGGACGCCGACGAGATCCTCGCCGCCGCGACGCGGAACGAGCTCCTCGACGAGCTCGCGACCTCGGTGGCGACGGACAAGCTCCGGGCGTTCAAGGTGGACTACCGCGACCAGCGGACGGTGCTCGACGGCCGCGCTCCGGCGCTGGGTGACCAGGGCGAGGACACGTTCTCGCTGCTGTCGTCGTACACGGTGCTCGGGGTGGCGCAGGACGTCGCGCAGGAACGTGTGCCCGGTGCCGCGCCGAGCGACCCCCGGGTGACCGAGGCGGTGCGGAACCTCGTCCTGACCGAGGACTTCCAGGTGAAGCAGCGCGTCGTGAAGTACCTCCGCGGCACGTTCGACCGGTTCGCCGACGACGAGCTCGCGACCCTCATCGCCGTCAAGCGGCTCGACGACGCCAAGCGTGCCCTCGCACAGCGGAACAACCGCAGCGCGGACATGCCCGGTACCACGGGGTGGATCATGCACCAGAACGCCAAGAACGCCGGCCGTGTCCGCGCCGCCCGCTTCGACGAGCTGCTCGCGACCGCGGCGCTCGAGGACATCGCCGCCCGCGCCCCGCAGGCCCCCGTCGAGGCGGTGTCGGCATGAGCACGCTTCCCCCCACCGGGCAGCTGATCCCGGTCGACGCCCCGTTCTCGGCAGCGCAGGAGTCGTGGCTCGCCGGGTTCATCGCCGGCATCGCGGCCGCGGGCAAGCGTGCCACCGGCGGTGCCCCGACCACGACGGTGGACGTGCTCTTCGGGACGCAGACCGGCAACGCCGAGTTCCTCGCCGACGAGCTCGTCGCCGGCGCGAAGGCGCGCGGGCTCGGCGGACGGGCGACACCGCTCGACGCCGTGACGCCGGAGCAGCTCGCCGGCATGTCGCACGTGCTCGTCGTCACCTCGACGTACGGCGAGGGCGAGATGCCCGACAACGCCGGCCTGTTCTGGGACGCGGTCCAGGCCTCGACGGTCCCCCGGCTCGAGGGGCTGCAGTACGCGGTGCTCGGGCTCGGCGACACGAGCTACGACGAGTTCTGCCAGGCCGGGAAGCTCCTCGACCTGCGGTTCGAGCAGCTCGGCGCGACCCGCATCCACGACCGCGTCGACTGCGACGTCGACTTCGAGGACCCCGCGGCGCTCTGGAGCGCGTCGGTCCTCGACCGGCTGGCGGCCGAGGCCGGAGCGCAGCCCGGGGCGGACGGCCCCGCCGCAGCCGCGACCACGTCGTCCGCCGCAGCGGGCGCGTCGGAGGCGGGCCGCGCCTCCCGGCCGGGATCGCAGTGGAACAAGCGCAACCCGTACCGAGCCCCGCTCGTCGTGAACCGGCTGCTCTCCTCGCCGCGCAGCGCGAAGGAGATCCGGCACGTCGAGTTCGACCTCGGCACCTCGGGCATCGAGTACCGCGCCGGCGACGCCCTCGCGGTGGTACCGCACAACGACCCCGCGCTCGTCGGCCAGCTGCTCGAGCACCTCGGGGCCGACGGGGCCGCCGTGTTCGACGGACGGCCGCTCGCCGAGGTCCTGCGCACCGAGCGTGAGATCCGGACGCCGTCGAAGGACCTCGTGGCCGACCTCGTGCAGCGCGCACCGGCGTCGGAGCTCGCGGCGGTCGTGTCGCACGGGGACAAGCACGAGCTCGACCGGTGGCTCTGGGGCCGCGACGTCCTCGACCTGCTCCGGGACGCCGGTACCGCGGCGCCGTCGATGGAGGAGCTGCTCCCGAACCTCCGCGGGCTGCAGGCGCGGCAGTACTCGATCTCGTCGAGCCCGCTGGCGCACCCGGACCGCATCCACCTGACGATCGCGTCCGTCCGCTACGGCGACGCGCACCGGTCCCACGCCGGCGTCGCGTCGACGTACCTGGCCGACCGGGTGCAGGCCGACGGTGAGGTCGACGTGTACCTCCAGCCGAACGCCGCGTTCGGGGTCCCCGCCGACGGCGACGCCCCGATGGTGATGATCGGCCCCGGCACCGGCATCGCCCCGTTCCGCGGGTTCCTGCACGAGCGGGCAGCGGCCGGTGCGACCGGGCGGAACTGGCTGTTCTTCGGCGACCAGCACCGCGAGACCGACTTCGTGTACGAGGACGAGCTCACCGCGATGCAGGCGTCGGGCGTGCTCACCCGGCTCGACCTGGCGTTCTCGCGCGACCAGGCCGAGAAGGTCTACGTGCAGACGCGGATGCGCGAGCAGGCGGCGGAGCTCTTCCGGTGGCTCGAGGACGGGGCGCACGTGTACGTGTGCGGCGATGCCTCGCGCATGGCGAAGGACGTCGAGCAGGCGCTCCTGGAGGTCATCGCGACCGGTCGGGGCCGCGGGGACGACGACGCGCAGGCGTACCTGGCGGACCTGCGGCGCGCGAAGCGCTACGTCCGCGACGTGTACTGAGCGGCGCCGCCGCCGAGGCGTGCCCCGGCCGCCGAGGGACCGACGGCCGGGGCACCCGAGGGACGGTCACCCGGTGACGGCGACCGACTCCGCATCCCGCACGACGAAGAAGTCCGAGTACAGCGCGCACCCGTCCGGCTCGACCAGGAGACCCCTGATCCAGATCTCGTGTCGACGCTCCACCTCGACGACCGTCCCGGCGCGGTCGTCGACCGTGTCCTCCGTCGCGGACATGCGGTTCCCTCCGTCCGCGGTCGCAGCCGGCCGGCTCCCTGACGCCGGCCGTGGGGACTGTGCGTCCCGCGGCACCCGTACCCTACGGAGGCGCCTGCGACGGCCGGAACCCGTTGACCCGGCTCCGCCGCTGTGCTACTCCGTGTCGCCGGCGGACGCGGACTCCGCCGCCCCCGGGACGACCGCCCGGGACCACGCGGAGTCCGCCGCGGTGCTCGTGTCCGGTGGCTCGGGCACGAGCACGAGCCCGGCACCGGAGGTCGCCGCCGCGTAGAGCTCCTCGAGCCAGCTGCGGTTGATCGCGGGCACCCGGCTGCCCGCGAAGGTGAACCGCAGGCTGACGTTCGGGTGCAGCCAGACGGAGCTGCGCCCGTCGCCGTGGAGCACGTCGTCCTTCCACGAGAACACGAAGCGGTGGTCGCGCCGCAGCATGTTCACGATGACGATCTGCAGGTGCGTGAGCGCGCGGTCGTCGACCCGCAGGTCGAGCACCTCACCGTCGTAGACGATCTGACCCATGAGGATCCTTCTACACCGTGTGGGCGGGCGAGGGACGGGTGCGGGGACGGACGGGAGGCGCGGTGCCGGCCGGCACCGCGCCTCCCGTCCGTCGTGGGGTCGCGTCAGTCCTGCGCGGTCGCCTCGTAGTGCCGCGCACCGCCGCGTACACCCGCGAAGCGGTACGGCGCAGCCGTGACGCGGGGCCGCTCGACGTCCTCGCTCGTGGCGGCACCGGCAGCGTGCAGCTCCCGGTACGCGTCGACCGTCAGCGGGGTGCGCGCCGCGAGCAGTGCGTGGACCCGGCCCTCGCGGCGGTGGGAGCGGTAGTCGGGCCGGACGATCCCGGTGATGAGCTCCCCGACGCTGCCCGAGCCGTAGCTGAACAGGGCGATCCGCTCGCCGCCCAGGTCGTCGTCGAGGTCGAGCAGCGCCGCGAGGCCGATCCAGAGCGACGCCGTGTAGGTGTTGCCGGTCTGCTTGTTGTAGGTGAAGCCGATCGCGAGCTCGGACTCGTCGAAGGGCACCCCGACGTGCTGCGTGAGCTTCCGGTGCGCCTTGAGCGCCATCTTCGTGAACGGCTGGTGGTGGACGAAGCGCACGATGTCCTCGTACGCCGGGCCGCCCTGCGACGCCAGGTCGTCCCACGCCCCGACGAACGCGTCGACGTACGCGCTGACCGACAGCCGGCCGTCGACGAGCGCCGTCGAGCGGTCGTTCGGTCGCCAGAAGTCGTCGACGTCGGCGGTGAAGACGCCCGCGGCGGGCTCGATCTCGATGAGGTCGGGGTCCGCGGACACCAGGATCGCGGCGGCCCCGGCGCCCTGGGTGGGCTCGGCGGCGGTGTCGACGTCGTACCGGGCGACGTCGGCGGCGATGACGAGGACCCGCTCGTGGGGTGCGCGCGCGATGATGCCCAGGGCGAGCTGCACGGCCGCGGTCCCGCCGTAGCAGGCCTGCTTCAGCTCGACCACGCGGACGTTCTGCGGGAGGCCGAGGAGCCCGTGCACGTAGACACCGGCGGCCTTGGACTGGTCGACGCCCGACTCGGTCGCGAACAGCACCGTGCGGATGCCCTCGACGCCGTGGCGGTCGATGACCTCCTTCGCGGCGGCGGCACCCATGGTGACGATGTCCTCGTCGGGCGCGGGGACGCTGAACGCGTCCTGCCCGATGCCGACGTGGTACTTCGCCGGGTCGACACCGAGCCGTTCGGCCAGGTCGTCGAGCTCGAGCACGTGGTGGCCGGTCGCGATCGCGATGTCGTGGATGCCGACGGACAGCGGCTGCCGTGCGTCGCGCTGCTGGGCGCTCATGCTGCACCTCCTGCGGGCTTCGACCCGCGACGTTCCATGGCGACGTGCGCCGCCATCAGCTCGCCCGGGTTGGTCTGGGCGGCGAGCAGGGACAGCTCACCGCAGAGCACCGTCGCCGCGCACAGGGCGGCCAGGCGGCGGGCGTTGGCACCGGGCTCCCGGTCCTCACGGCAGCCGAGGCGCACCAGGGCGTCCTCGACGACGGGCAGGTCCCCGCCCTTGCCGTTGCCGACCGTGCCGACGATGAGGTGCGGCAGCGCCGTGGAGAAGTAGAGGTCGTCACCGCGGGCCTCGGCGTAGGTGATGCCCTGCGAGCCCTCGACGATGTTGGCGGCGTCCTGCCCGGTGGCCAGGTAGAAGCCGAGGAGCATGTTCGCGTAGTGCGCGTTCGCGGAGCGCAGGGCCCCGGCGATGGTCGAGCCGACCAGGTTCTTCGCCACGTTGAGCTCCGCGATCCGCGCAGCGCTCGACCGCAGCCGCTTCTCGACGATCTCCCCCGGGATCACGATCTCGGCGATCGTGTTCCGGCCGCGACCGCGGATGCCGTTCACCGCGGTGGCCTTCTTGTCCGTGCAGAAGTTGCCCGAGACGCTGACGTAGCGCAGGCCCGGCTCCCACGCGAGGATCGCGGGCAGGAGCTTGTCCGCCGCCTGCGTCACCATGTTGTGGCCGGAGGCGTCGCCCGTGGTGAACGCGAAGCGCAGGAACAGCAGGTCGCCGACGATCTCGGGGTGCACCTCGATGAGCTTCGCGAAGCGGCTCTGCCCGGCGACGATCTGCTCGAGTTCGTCCTGGCGCGCGAGGATGCGGCCTGCCGCGATGTGCGCAGCGGCGGCGCTGTCGGCCTTCACGACGACCGAGCGGGTCATGCGCTCGTCGACGACGGTCGCGACGATGCCGCCCTCGACCATGCGCGAGATGCGGGCACCGCGACCGACGGACGGCCACAGCGGCGACTCGTACGTGGCGAGGGGCACCTCGTGCTCGCCCTCGACGGCGTTGCCGCTCACGCGGATCGGCCCCACCCACTTCGTGGGGATCGGGGTCAGCAGGTCGGTCATTCGACGCTCCCTTCGGGCGCTTGCACCGCGACGCTGAGGTGTCTGATGTCGTGCGCCTCCCAGGCGCGGTGGATGCCGGCGAGGTCGGTGTCCGCCGGGACGAGCGCGATGCCGCAGTCGCCGCCGCCGGCACCGGACGGCTTCGCCGCCCCGCCGGCCGACTCGACGACGTCGCACAGGGTCGCGAGCCGCTCGGTCTCGATCTGCGAGCCGACGGACGCGCCGAGGCGCTGCATGAGCACGCGGGCGCGCCGCAGGGCGTCGAGCGTCATCGCGGCGTCGCCGGTCCGGAGGCCCGTGGTCAGGTCGTCGACGCAGGCGCGGCTGTCGTCGAGGAACGCCTGGTACCCGCCGTTGCGGTGCTTCCGGACCACGCTGACGAGCTTCGTCGTCGACGCCGGCGAGCCCGTCCAGCCGACGAGGAGTTCGAGGTCCGCCGGCGCGGGCAGGCGCTGCACGTCGAAGCCGGTCCAGGCGTCGGTGTCGTCGAGGATCGCGGTCACGGAACGGCTGTCGAGCATGGCCACCAGGCGCTCGCGGTCCGGTGCGCTGTAGCGGAGCCAGCCGCCGAAGGTGCTCGCGGCGAGGTCGCCGCCGGACGCGCGCGGGTTGACCCGGACGGTCGCGAGCAGCGCGACCCGGAAGCGGTCCCGCTGCGAGAGCCCGATGCCGTAGAACCGGTCGAGTGCGCCGACCGTGGCGACGGTGACCGCGGCCGAGGATCCGAGTCCGAACTTCCGACCGCTGGCGTCGTCGAGCTGGCTCTCGATGCGCAGGTCGTGGAACCGTGGTGCGATCCCACGCTCGGCCCGGAGCTTCTCGACCAGGTCGATCGTCGCCATGACGTAGTCGTAGGGGTGGTGCTCGCGGTCCAGCGCCAGGCCGTCCTCGTCGCGGGTCCACGTCAGCGGGAGGTGTCCGTACTCCTCGGAGTGCACGCTCCCGGAACCGTGGCCCTCGCGCACCCGGGCGGTGATGGCCCGGTCGAGGGCGATGAGCACGGACGGCTGCCCGGGCTCGACGACGGCGTACTCGCCCGCGACGAACAGCTTGCCGTGGGCGCGGAACTCGATCACTCGGCGGTCTCCTCCGGTCGGACGGCACCCACTCCGGGTGCCTCCGTCCCTTCGGAGCGGACGACCCGTGCGCCTGGTCCGGTGCCCGACTCGATGACGTCTCCGAGACCGGCGAGCGCGGTGGCGACGGCACCGCGGTCCTCGGGCTTCGTGAGCACCACGACGTTCGGGCCGGCGTCGGCGGTGGCGTACGCCTCGGTCCCGGCGGCACGGAGCTCGGCGACGGCGTCGAACACGGCGACGCTGCGGGCGTTCAGGTACCGGATGGGCGGGAAGGCGCCCTCGATCGTCGCGTGCATGCGGAGCGCGTTGCTCTCGGTGAGCTCCCCGATCCGGGTGAAGTCACCGGCGGCGCAGGCGTCGAGCATCTCCCCCACGGTCTCGGTCGTCGACGTCACCCACGCCGGGTAGAACGGCGAGGTCGCGATCGTCCGGCGCATCGCCTCGCGCGAGCCGATCGCCTTCTCGCCGGCGGAGATCGTCACCACGACCATGGCCATCGGCGGGGCGGGGACGCGCTCGGCGTAGGAGCCCTGGTCGTCGCCGGCGTGCCAGACCGCGACACCGCCGGGGATCGAGCGCGTGGCGGACCCCGAACCGCGTCGGGCGAGCCGGGAGAGGTCGCGCTCGGACAGGTCGAGCCCGTAGGCCGCCGACGCCGCGGTCGCGAGGGCCGCGAAGCCGGACGCGCTGGAGGCCAGCCCGGCGCCGGTCGGCACGGTGTTCTCGGAGACGACGGCCGCGCGGTCGGACGACCCGGCGAGCGCCCGCACGAGGTCGAGGAACTGCTGCACGCGGAGCAGCGCACCCTCGGGGGCCGCGCCGCCGTTGAGCACGAGCGAGTCGGCGTCCGCCGCGGCGTCGAGCGTCACGGTCGTCGTGGTCGGGAAGACGTCGAGGCCCATCGACACGCTGCCGGTGGCGGGCAGGGCGAGCTGCGCGTCGGCCTTGCCCCAGTACTTCACGAGCGCGATGTTGGGGTGCGCGACGGCGGTGGCGGTCATCAAGCGCGGGCTCCGATCGTGGTGGTCCAGGTCTCCGTCGCGCCCGCGGCACGGAGTGCGGCGGACACGCGGTCGGCGTGCTCCCCGTCCGCGACGAGCGCGAGGACGCATCCGCCGCGCCCACCGCCGGTGAGCTTCGCGCCGAGGGCGTCCGCACGGCGTGCGGCGTCGACGAGCCGGTCGAGGTCCGCGCTCGACACGTCGAGTTCGGTGAGCAGTTCGTGCGCGGCGTCCATCGTGGCACCGAGGGCCTGGGCATCGCCATCCTCGAGTGTCCCCCGTGCGCGTCGCGCGAGTGCGCCGATCGCATCGACGACGCCGTCGACCGTGGCGGGGTCGGCGTCGTGCCGTTCCCGGACGGCCGCGACTGCCTCGCGCGTGTGCCCCGGGACACCGGTGTCCGCGACGACGAAGGTGAACACCGCGCCGAGCGGGACGGGCTCGACCACGCCGCCCTCGAACCACACGGGCACCTCGGCGACGACCCCTCGGGCATCGAGTCCGGAGGGGCGGCCGTGGGCGACGCGCTCGCACTCCTGCACGAGTTCGTGGTGCTCCTCGGGGTCGAGGGTCCGACCGAAGACGTCGGCCACGGCGGCGGTCACGGCGGCGGCGACGGCGGCGCTCGAACCCATGCCCCGGGCGGTCGGCACGGCACTGTCGACCCGGACGTGCACGTGCTGCTCCTCGGCGCCGAGGTGCCGGAGCGTCGCGGTCACGGCGGTCACCGTCGGCAGCACGGCCGCCGGTGCGGTGTCGAGGGGGCCGGTGTGCACGGTCGACTCGAGCCGGCTGCCGTCGCCGGGCGCCACCGGGGTCACCGCCGCGGTCACCCGCACGTCGAGCACGGGGAGCACGAGCGCGGGTACGCCGTACACCACGGCGTGCTCGCCGATCAGGATCGTCTTGCCGTGGGACGACGCTGACCCGGTGCGGAGGCTGGGTCCTGCTCCCGGGGTCGCGGTGCTGTCGGTGTCGTTGCTGGTCATCGTGGCTCAGGTCAGCCTAACCGGCCGTGCGCGCGACCGCCCGTGCCCACCTGTGAACAACCTGGTTGTGCACAACTGAGTTGCGTGCCACACTGGTGGGCATGCCGGTGACCGACGAGATGGTGTGCTTCTCGCTCTACGCGGCGTCCCGGGCGACCACCCAGGCGTACCGCGCACTGCTGGAGCCCTGGGGACTGACGTACCCCCAGTACCTCGTCCTCGTGACCCTGTGGATCGAGGGCGACCAGACCGTCTCCACGCTCGGCGAGCACCTGCAGCTCGACTCGGGCACCCTGTCGCCGCTGCTCCGGCGCATGGAGCGGGCCGACCTGGTCCGCCGCGAGCGCCGCAGCACCGACGAGCGCGTCGTGACCGTCACGCTCGGCGACCGCGGTCGCTCGATCCGCCCCGAGCTCGCCCACGTCCCCGCGCGCATCGCCGCGGGCATGGGCCTGTCCGACGAGCAGGCCGCCCTCGAGCTCATCGCGACGCTCCAGCGCCTGACGGCGACCATGCACGCCGCGGCCGACGACACCGCCACCACGACCACCGACGCCCCCACAGCGTCGGACGACTGACCCCACGAAGGAAGGAAGGACCCCCATGGACGTCCTCTACACCGCCGAGGCGCTCGCCACCGGCGAGGGCCGCAACGGCCACGTCGCCACCAGCGACGGCCGCGTCGAGCACGACCTCGCCATCCCGAAGGAGATGGGTGGCTCCGGCAACGGCGCCAACCCCGAGCAGCTCTTCGCAGCCGGCTACGCCGCGTGCTTCCACTCCGCGCTGCAGGGCGTCGCCCGCGCGCAGAAGGTGAAGATCACCGACTCGACCGTCGGTGGCCGCGTCTCCATCGGCCCGAACGGCCAGGGCGGCTACCAGCTCGCCGTCATGCTCGAGGTCGTCATCCCCGGCCTGGAGCACGACCAGGCCCAGGCCCTCGCGGACGCCGCGCACCAGGTCTGCCCGTACTCGAACGCCACCCGCGGCAACATCGACGTCACCATCGTCGTCTCGGAGGACTGACCCATGACCGACACCACCCCCGCCACCATGCGTGCCGTCGTCCACGAGACCTTCGGCGAGCCAGCCGACGTCCTGACCGTCGCCGAGCGCCCCGTCCCGCAGCCCGGCCCCGGCCAGGTGCTCGTCCGCACGGTGCTCTCCCCCATCCACAACCACGACCTGTGGACGATCCGCGGCACCTACGGGTTCAAGCCCGAGCTCCCCGCGGCCAGCGGCACCGAGGCGCTCGGCGTCGTCGAGGCCCTGGGCGAGGGCGTCGACCGCCTGCAGGTCGGCCAGCGCGTCGCGGGCGGCACCTTCGGCGTCTGGGCCGAGTACTACGTCGCCGACGCCGCCGGGCTCGTCCCCGTGCCGGACGCCATGCCCGACGAGTCCGCCGCGCAGCTCGTCTCGATGCCGTTCAGCGCGATCAGCCTGCTGCACTCGCTCGACCTGCACGAGGGCGATTGGATCATCCAGAACGCCGCGAACGGCGCCGTCGGCCGCATGGTCGCGCAGCTCGGCAAGGCCCGCGGCATCAACGTGATCGGTCTGGTCCGTCGCGCCGAGGGCGTCGAGGAACTGCGGGAGCAGGGCATCGACCGCATCGTCGCCACCGACTCCGAGGGCTGGCAGGACCAGGTCCGCGAGCTCACCGGCGGTGCCCCGATCATCGCGGGCGTCGAGTCCGTCGGCGGGAAGGCCGCGGGCGACATCGCCTCGGTCATGGGCGAGAACGGCACGCTCGTCGTCTTCGGCGCCATGGCGTCGCCGACGCTCGAGATCCCGTCCGGCAAGGTCATCTTCGGCCAGCTCACCGTCAAGGGGTTCTGGGGCGCCGTCGTCAGCAAGACGATGCCGGCCGAGCTCAAGGGCCAGCTCTTCGGCGAGCTCATCACCCGCGTGCTCGACGGATCGCTGACGCTCCCCGTCTCCGAGACCTTCGTCTTCGAGGACGCCCGCGACGCGGCGCGTGCCAGCGACACCGCCGGCCGTGTCGGCAAGGTGCTGCTGCGCCCGTAGCGGTCCAGCACCCCGGGACGGACGGGAGGCGCGGTGCCAGCTGGCACCGCGCCTCCCGTCCGTCGTGGCGTGCGCCGGAGGTCACATCGCCTCCTTCAGCCCCTTCCGCACCAGGAGCGCGTTCATCGGGTACGAGCAGACGAACCCGGCGACCATCGCGACCTGCATCGCGACCCAGAACTCGGGTGTCAGCACGCCGACGCGGCCACCGAGCACCGCCGGCAGCAGCGCGAACTGCAGCACCGCCATCGCGCCGTACATGCCGACCTGCCACGCGGTGATGCTGAGGGTGTCGGCCTTCAGCGCGGCGACGAGCCCGTCCCGCCAGCCGAGCTCGCGCATCGGCGCGATCGCCGCGTACTGGAACGCGATACCGACGACGAACGCGATGACGAAGTCGATGATCCACCCGGCGAACATGCGGTCCTGGTAGAGCGTACCGAGCCCGACGAGGGTGCCGAGGGCCGGGAAGGCGACGAGCCCGAACTCGCCGACGAGGTCACCGAGCGCACACCCGGCGCCGCAGTGGCTCGTGTCGATCGCCGTGCCCGCCCACCGGCCGTGACCGCCCACCGTCGCACGGCCCCGGCGGAGGTAGAAGACCAGCCACACCACGCTGCCGAAGAGCATCGTCAGCGGCCAGACGAGCGCCATCACCCGCATGTGCGGTGGGTGTCGGACGACGTCGACCGCGACGACGAGCGCGCAGCCGACCGCCACCACGAGGAGCACCGCGCAGACCGCGGTCAGCGTCGTCGGCAGGTCGCCCACCTGCAGTTCGGTCATCGCGTGCGCCTCCCGTGATCGTTGTCGCCCGACAACGGTGCACCGTACACACCCGTGCCGGAGCCGCGGTCGAGCAGGCGTCCCCCGGCGTCGGTCCGCGTGGCAGCGCGGGCTACCGCTGCGCCTGCTCCGCGGCGACGGCGGAGACGTCACCGGTGGGGAGCCCCTGCTCGACCTCCTCCAGGGTGCGGCCCCGGCTCTCCGGCACGAACCTCCGGATGAAGAGCAGGGCCAGGACGCCGACCGCGGCGAACCCGAAGAAGGTGCCGGTGATGCCGGTCGCCGCGACGATCGTGGGGAAGGTCAGCCCGAGGAACGCGTTCGCGGTCCAGAGGCAGAACACGGCGATGCCCATGCCGAGCGCGCGGATCTGCGTGGGGAAGATCTCCGACAGGATCACCCACGTCGCGATGTTGAGGAACGTCTGCATCGAGCCGACGAACGCGACGACGAGGACCAGGATCACCCAGGGTCGAGCGGGGTTGCCCTCGACCAGGGTCATCGACGCGATGCCGATCAGGAAGTGGCACACCGTCGTCAGCGAGTACCCGATGACGAGCGTCGTGCGGCGGTCGATGCGCTCCATGTTGGCGAGGGCGACCACCCCGCCGACCACCGCGATGACCCCGGGAGCGATGTTCGCGATGAGGGCCGCCGACTCCTGGAAGCCGGACTCGACCAGGACGGTCTGCCCGTAGTACATGATCGAGTTGATGCCGGTGAGCTGCTGCGCGACACCGATGCCGGACCCGACGAGCACGATCCGCACCAGCCACCCGCTGCCGAGCAGCGTGCGCCACCCGCCGCCGTGCCGCAGCTCCGCCTCGCGCTCGTTCGCGCGCTCGATCTCCTCGAGTTCGGCGGTGGCGCGCTCCTCGGAGCGGACCTGCACGAGCACCGCGCGGGCCTCGCCGTACCGGCCCTTCGACGCGAGCCACCGCGGCGACTCCGGCACGCGCAGCATGCCGACGAAGAGCGCCACCGCAGGCAGGGCGCAGACGGCGAGCATGACGCGCCAGACGCCGTCGCCCTCGCCCCAGAGGGTGCCGATGACGGCGTTCACCACGAAGGCGGCGAGCTGGCCGATCACGATCATGAGCTCGTTGCGGCCCGACAGCGATCCACGGATCTCGTACGGTGCGAGCTCGGCGAGGAAGACGGGCACGACGGTCGACGCCCCACCGACCGCGAGCCCGAGCAGGACCCGGCCGACGACCATGACCCCGAACGTCGGGGCGAGGACGCAGGTCAGCGTGCCGACGAAGAAGGCCACGGCGAGCAGGACGATCGTCCTCCGACGTCCCCAGCCGTCCGCGATCCGACCGCCGAGCACCGCACCGACCGCCGCGCCGAAGAGCAGCGAGCTCGTGACGACGCCCACGGTCAGGTCCGTCAGGCCGAGCTCCTGCTGCATCGGGAGCAGCGCCCCGTTGATCACACCGGTGTCGTAGCCGAAGAGCAGACCGCCGAGGGTCGCGACGAGGGCCAGGACACCGAGACGGCGGCGGTGGGGGCCCTCCCCCACCGGGGGGAGAGCGACCTTCGGTGCTGTCGGCGCGGTGTCGACCATTGCGTGGCTCCTTCGTCGGGGGACCTCGCGACGGTGCGCGCGGCGATCGTGTCCCGTTCCGTGTCCCGTCGACCGGACCGCTCACCCGTGCGGCCGGCCGATCCTCCGACCGGTCGGCGGAGGCCGGTGCTGCTCAGTCGGAGTCGGCCGGACCGTCGCCGAGCACGTCGCCGAGCGAAGCCATGCCGGCCCCGTGGTCGGTGTAGCGGCGGACGGTCCGTCGGGCCGCTGCACTCGCGGCCCCGCCGAGCGCCGGGTTGCGCCGAGCCGCGTCCGCCACCCGACCCGCGTGCCCGGCGGTGGACAGCAGGACGTTCGCCAGTGCGCGTGCGGCGCCGGACTCCGGGACCCCGGTGACCGTCCAGGCGCTCCGGAGCTGCTCGTCCGGTGTGACCCCGCGACGGGTGCCCATCCGGTGCCAGTCGGAGAGGGCGCCCTCGGTGCGCTCAGCGGCCCGCTCGACCTCTCCTGCACGCCGGCGCTGGACCGCGCGGACGGCGTCGGCCGAAGCATCGTCCGTCCCGTGCTCGCGCCCCTCGACGGCGGCGGCACGCTGCCGGGCGGCCGTGTCGTCACCGCCCGCCTCGGCGATGCGAGCGGCGTGGGCGGCGGCTGCGGCGGCGAGGATGTCGTGGCGGTCCATGCCTCGACGGTAGCCGCTCGCGCCGACAGCTACGTCCCTCGACACATCCGCTCGCCGCCGCTCCCTGCCGCGCCGGGTCCGCCGGTAGCATCTCGAACCGAGGGGGAATCATGAACCGAACCGTTGCGACCGGTGCCACCGCTCTGGTCGTCGCCGTCGCGCTGTCCGGTTGCTCGCTGCTCGGCGGGTCCGACGGAGCGCTCCCGGCGCCCTCGGCCCCGCCGACGGCGAGCCGGACGTCCACCCCGTCGCCGACGGCGACCGAGGACCCGGACGCCGCCCGGCTCGAGGCCTCGGCGACCCCGCGCGCGCCCAGCCCGGTCGCGTCCGAGGCCGCCGTCCCCGACCCCGTGCTCACCCCGATCCCGGCCGGGACGGTGCTGGCCGAGGGCGACGTCGCCTCACCGAAGGGCAGCATCCACTTCCACTACCGCGTCGTGGCGGACGGCGACGACACCTTCACCGCACAGCTCAGCGGCGTGACCTCGTCGCTGCCCGTCCCGATCGGGGCCGGGTTCTTCGAACGCGAGCGGACGGTGGGCGACGGCCTGACCTACCCCGGCGTGGGCGACACCGTGCTCGGCGGTCCGACCCCCGCGCCGGTCGCGAAGGACGTGCCGCTCGACGGCTCGGGTGTCGACCCGTCGGGGCTCGTGACGCTCGTGGTGTCCTCGGCGGCCGACCCCGGCCAGGCCGACCTGCCGATCGAGATCGCGGCCGGCAAGGTGCTCGCGGTCGCGCCGGTGCGTTGGTCGGTGCCCGAGCGGCAGACGAACGTGCACCCGGTCGACGGCGGAGCACGGTCGAACGCCTCCGGTCCGGTCACGGCGACGACGGCGTCCGGTGCGCCGCGCTCCTACACGGTCGCGCCGGACGACCTGATCGGCGACGTCGCGGCACGCTTCGGCATCAGCGTGAAGGCGCTCGTCTGGTTGAACGCCGACGTGCAGGTGTTCGGCGACGACCAGTACCTGTACGAGGGGACGACCCTCAACCTCGACCCGCTCGCGCGCTGACGCCGGCTGGTCGCACGCCCGCCGAGTCTCGCGCAGGCGGACGTGTTCGCGGCCCTCGAGCCGCGAAGGTGTCCGCGGGGCCGAGTCTCGGGGCCGAGGCCGCCCCGCGGCAAGCGCGACCACGCACCGGACGGGAGGCGCGGTGCCAGCTGGCACCGCGCCTCCCGTCCGTCGTCAGGTGCGTGGGCTACTCGCCGCGCAGCTCCAGGTACTTGGCGATGAGCGCCTTCGTCGAGGAGTCCTGCGACGCGAGCGCGTCCTGGTCGCCGTCGACCGCCGGGGCGATCTGCAGCGCGAGCTGCTTGCCGAGCTCGACACCCCACTGGTCGAACGAGTCGATGCCCCAGATGGTGCCCTCGGTGAACACGATGTGCTCGTAGAGGGCGATGAGCTGACCGAGCACGCTCGGGGTGAGCTCCGGCGCGAGGATCGACGTCGACGGCTTGTTGCCCGTGAAGGTGCGGGCCGCGACGATGCCCTCGTCGGTGGTGCCCTCGGCGCGGACCTCGTCGGCGGTCTTGCCGAACGCGAGCGCCTTGGTCTGCGCGAAGAAGTTCGCCAGGAACAGCGCGTGGACGTCCTGGCCCGGCTGCACGGCCTTGCCGTCGCCCGACTCGTCCTTGAGCGGACGCGCCGGCTTCGCGACGGTGATGAAGTCCGCCGGGATCAGGCGGGTGCCCTGGTGGATGAGCTGGTAGAACGCGTGCTGGCCGTTGGTGCCCGGCTCGCCCCAGAAGACCTCGCCGGTGTCCGTCGTGACGGGCGAGCCGTCCCAGCGGACGCGCTTGCCGTTCGACTCCATCGTGAGCTGCTGCAGGTACGCGGCGAAGCGGTGCAGGTACTGCGTGTACGGCAGGACCGCGTGGCTCTGCGCACCGAGGAAGTTCGTGTACCAGACGTTGAGCAGACCCATGAGGACGGGGACGTTCTGCTCGAGCGGCGTGGTGCGGACGTGCTCGTCGACGGCGTGGAACCCGGCGAGGAACTGCTCCCAGTTCTCCTTGCCGATCGCGATGACGACCGAGGTGCCGATGGCCGAGTCGACCGAGTAGCGGCCGCCCACCCAGTCCCAGAAGCCGAAGGCGTTCTCGGGGTCGATGCCGAACGCGGCGACCTTGTCGAGCGCGGTCGAGACGGCGACGAAGTGCTTGGCGACGGCGTTCGACTTCTCGTCGTCCGACGCGTCGGTCAGGCCGAGGCGCTCCCACAGCCACTGGCGGGCGAGACGGGCGTTGGTCAGGGTCTCGAGCGTGCCGAAGGTCTTCGACGCGACGATGAAGAGCGTGGTCTCCGGGTCGAGGTCGACGGTCTTCTCGTAGATGTCGGCGGGGTCGATGTTCGAGACGAAGCGCGCCTCGAGGCCCTCCTGCACGTACGGCTTGAGCGCCTCGTAGACCATGACCGGGCCGAGGTCGGAGCCGCCGATGCCGATGTTGACGACGGTCTCGATGCGCTTGCCGGTGACACCGGTCCACGAGCCGTCGCGCACCTGCTCGGCGAAGGCGTAGACCTTGTCGAGCGTGGCGTGCACGTCGGCGTCGACGTCCTGGCCGTCGACCACGAGCGCCGGCTCGATGCCCCGCGGACGGCGGAGCGCCGTGTGCAGGACGGCGCGGTCCTCGGTCACGTTGATGTGCTCGCCGGCGAGCATCGCCTCGAAGCGCTCGGCGACGCCGGTGTCCTTCGCGACCTGGAGCAGGGCGGCGAGGATCTCGTCGTCGACGAGGCCCTTCGACAGGTCGACGGTCAGGTCGGCGGCCTGGAACGTGTAGCGCTCGGCGCGACCGGGGTCGCTGTCGAACCAACCGCGCAGGTCGGGGGTGAATCCGTCGGCGATGCCGGCGAGCTTCTTCCAGCCGTCGGTCGATGTGGGGTCGACGGGAGCGGATTCGGTCACTTCGGTCCTCCTGGGTACCTTCTGGACGTACTGGACCGCGGGTCACCGCAGCGCTGCGTCGCGGACCACGTCCGAGCGTAGTGCCGCAGCAGTGCGGTTGCGCACAGCTCGGGGGGCGAAGCGGCGTAACAACTCGTCGTACTGAGATTTCACACTTCAGAATCGACGTTCCGACCCCTACGGTCAGGAGTCCGGGGAGCACTCAGCTCTCGGACCCCAGAGGAAGGAATCGCATGTCGAAGGTCAGGACGTCGCTCGCCATCAGCGCGACCAGCGTCGCACTCGTCGCCGCAGGGCTGATCGCTGCCCCTGCAGCCAACGCCGCAGACACCACCGCGGGCGCGCAGGGCGCTGCTGCCAGCGCCGACGCGTTGCAGCACTTCACACCCGCTCAGATCGACGATGCGATCGAAGAAGCCCGAGCTGGCGGCTACGTCGAGCGGCAGACGGTCGACGACGACGGGAGCATCCGCACGACCCTGGACCTCGGGCAGGGAATGACCTTCGATCTCATCCAGGAGGGTCCGACATCGCGTCTGAGCGCCGGTCGGGACAGCAGGGGCACGTACGTGGCGTTCAACAGCACCGACCAGAACCTGATCATCAGCGGAGCAGCATTCGGGCTCGGTGCCGGACTCTGCGCCATCAGTGCGGGAACGTTCTGCGTCGTCGCCGGCGCGATCCTGACCGCCGCGGCCGTTGCGATCACCTCGAACGGAGGAGTGCGGTGCAGCGGCGGCAAGGCTCTCCGGGTCTACCCGTTCGCTGGCGGCAAGGTCAAGCCGCGCTGCGCCTGATGAGCAAGCGCGTAGTCTGCGGGGTTGCCTCGAGCGTCCCGTTCGCCGTCGCCGTCAGTCTCGTCCTCGTGGGCGTCGGGTCCGTACTCGCCAGCTCCGACTCCTGGCTCGGGAAGCTCGCCCTGGGGGCCGCTCTCTTCGTCGGGATCGTCCTCACCGGGTTCGCGGTGCGGAAGCACCAGCGACGCAGATGACCGACGGACCACCGTGATCGGCTGTCCCCGCGCCCCCGGAAGGGCGCGGGGACACTCGTCGGGCGTCAGCCGAGGGCCCGGAAGCGACGCAGGCGCAGGCTGTTCGTCACCACGAAGACGGACGAGAACGCCATCGCCGCACCCGCGAGCACCGGGTTCAGCAGGCCCGCCATCGCGAGCGGGATCGCCGCGACGTTGTAGGCGAAGGCCCAGAACAGGTTGCCGCGGATCGTGCGGAGCGTCGCCCGGGACAGCCGGACCGCGTCCGCCACGACGGTGAGCCGACCGCTCACGACGGTGATGTCGCTCGCGGCGATCGCCGCGTCGGTGCCGGCCCCCATCGCGATGCCGAGGTCCGCCGCCGCGAGCGCCGCCGCGTCGTTGACCCCGTCGCCGACCATCGCGACCGTCCGCCCCTCGGCCTGCAGTCGCCGGACGGTCTCGAGCTTCGAGGCCGGGGTCGCACGGGCGTGCACCTCGTCGATGCCGACGCGCGCCGCGACGGCGCGCGCGGCGCCCTCGTTGTCCCCGGTGAGCAGCACCGGGCGCAGGCCGAGCGCGACGAACCGCCGGACGGCCTCCGGCGCCTCGGGCTTCACCGTGTCGCCGACGACGACGGCGCCGAGCACCGAGCCGCCCCGGCCGACGAGGACCGCGGTCCCGCCGTCCGACTCGGCAGCGGCGACCCGCGCGGCCAGCGCCTCGTCCACCGGCAGCGCCCAGGCCTCCGCCAGCCACCGGGCGGTGCCGACGACGACCACCTCGCCGTCGACCACGGCCTGCACGCCCGCGCCCGGCGTCGCGGCGAACTGCTCCGCGACCGGGACGTCGAGTGCGCGGTCCCGCGCGGCCCGGACGACCGCACGCGCCACCGGGTGCTCGGAACCGTCCTCGACCGCCGCCGCCACCGCGAGCAGCGATCCGTCGGCGTCCGGTGCGCCGTCGACCGGCAGGACCGCCGTCAGGCGCATCTCCCCGGTCGTCACGGTGCCGGTCTTGTCGAGCACGATCGTGTCCACGGCGCGGGTGCGTTCGAGCGCCTGGGGGCCGCCGATCAGGATGCCGAGCTGCGAGCCACGACCCGTGCCGACGAGCAGCGCGGTGGGCGTCGCGAGCCCGAGGGCGCACGGGCAGGCGATGACGAGCGTCGCGACCGCGGCGGTGACGGCAGCGGTCAGGGACCCGCCGGCGACGAGCCACCCGACGAACGCGACCACGGCGAGGCCGATCACGACGGGTACGAACACGGCGGAGACCCGGTCGGCGAGTCGCTGCACCGCGGCCTTGCCGGTCTGGGCGTCCTCGACGAGGCGTCCCATCCGGGCGAGCTCGGTGTCGGCACCGACGGCGGTGACCTCGACCACGAGCCGACCACCGACGTCGATGGTCGCGCCGGTCACACGGTCGCCGGGTCGCACCTCGACCGGGACCGACTCACCGGTGAGCATGCTGAGGTCGACGGCTGACGAGCCCTCGCGCACGATGCCGTCGCTCGGGATCCGCTCCCCCGGTCGGACGACGACGACGTCACCGACGACGAGCGACGCGGCGGACACACGGGTCTCGACGGGACCGGACGGCCCGTCGCGGAGCACCGACGCGTCCTTCGCGCCGAGCTCGAGCAGCGCGCGCAGCGCCGCCCCGGACCGCTGCTTCGCCCGGGCCTCCATGTACCGGCCGGCCAGGATGAAGACCGTCACGGCCGCGGCCACCTCGAGGTAGAGGTCGCTCGCCTCGGGGTCCGTGGCGAACCACGAGAAGGTCATGTGCATGCCGGGGGCACCGGCGTCGCCGAGGAACAGTGCGTACAGCGACCAGCCGAACGCGGCGACGACGCCGAGGCTGACCAGGGTGTCCATGGTCGCGGCGCCGTGTCGGGCGTTCACCCACGCGGCACGGTGGAACGGCAGCGCTCCCCAGACGGCGACCGGTGCCGCCAGTGCCAGGGCAGCCCACTGCCAGTTCGGGAACTGCAGGACCGGCACCATCGAGAGCAGGACCACGGGCAGCGCCAGGACGGCGGAGACGACGAGCCGCTGCCGCAGGGGCGCGGTCGCGGCGTCGGGACCGGTGGCGTCGTCGACGTCGTCGGCAGAGCCCGGAGTCGGCTGCCGCACGTGGACGGTCGCCCCGTACCCGGCGGCCTCGACCGCCGCGACGAGCGCCGCGGTGTCGACCGTGTCCGGGTCGGTCACCGACACCTGCGCCTGCTCGGTCGCGTAGTTCACGGTCGCGGAGACGCCCGGCAGCTTGCCGAGCTTCCGCTCGACGCGGTTCGCGCACGAGGCGCAGGTCATCCCCGTGATGTCGAGCTCGACGACGCCCTCGCTCACCGGGACACGACCTCGTACCCCGCCTCCGCGATCGCGCCGCGGAGGGCCTGGTCGTCGATCCGGTGGTCGGACGTGACGGTGACGGACGACGACCCGCCGGGCACGAGGTCCACGGTGACGTCGGTCACGCCGGCGAGCTCGGAGACCTCCTCGGTCACGCTCGCCACGCAGTGCTCGCAGGTCATCCCGGTCACGGCGACGGTCTCGGTGGTCATGGGTCCTCCTCGGTGTGTGGTGCGGTGGGGTCAGGAACGGACGAGTCGGGCGATGGCGTCGCTCGCCTCGCGGACCTTCGCGTCGGCGGCGTCGCCGCCCTCGGCCACGGCCTCGGCGACGCAGTGGCGCAGGTGGTCCTCCAGCAACGACAGGGCGACCCGTTCGAGCGCCCGGTTCGCCGCGGAGATCTGGGTCAGCACGTCGATGCAGTACGTCTCGTCCTCGACCATGCGCGCGATCCCGCGGACCTGCCCCTCCGCGCGGCGCAGCCGCTTGAGCAGGTCGTCCTTGTCCTCGATGTACCCGACGTGTGCGTGCGGTGCTGCTGGCATCCTGACCTCCGTCTTCCCCGACAGGGTACCCCCCTGGGGTATTTCGTGCTCGTCGATCCCTCGGGAGGCGCAGAGTTGTCTGAGAATTCGTCATTGAGGGGCGGGATCGCTCGTCGCTGCGGGCGAGGGTCGGCGTGCGCCGACGGATCCCCGCCGTGGCGCGGATCGAACCGGTCCCCACCGGACGGGAGGCGCGTGTCGCGGCCGCCACGGGCCTCCCGTCCGGCAGCGCCCACCGGGACGCGGAAGCGCGCATCCCGGACAGTGCTGGCATGATGCGCGGGTGAGCACCTCGTCGACGAACGGTTACCGCCGCCTGCGGTTCACCGAGAGCGACGGCACCGACTACGGCCGGATCTTCTCGGCCGAGTACAACGGCCGCGACCTCGGTACCGAGACCTACGTCGCCGAGGGCACCCGGTACGAGTACACGATCGTCGGCGACGACGACGTCACGCTCCGCACCATGCGCGCCGAGGGTGGACGGCGCGGTGGCGTGATCGGCCCGCGCAACGACCACGTCGTGTTCTGGCTCACCCGCGGACGCCTCGAGATGCACTTCGCGGACCGGACGCGGGTGATCGAACCGGGGAGCCCCTACATCGCCTCGGCGTCCGAGGCGTACCGGTTCGAGTCCGCCGACACCGTCTACAACGGCCTGCACGTGTCGGACCCGTTCCTCCGGTCGGTCGGCGCGGAGCTCGGCTACCGCCTGCCGGACGGCCCCCTGCTGTTCGACCAGCAGGACGAGGCGATCGCCCGGCGCGAGCCGCTCCGCCGCCTGGTGCAGGACCTCGCGCCGGCGCTGCTCGACGACCGCGTGGTCGGTCCGATGCGCACGGCCCTGAACCGGCGGCTCGCGGTGGTCGTCCTCGACACCTTCCCGATCCGCAACCGGGGCCAGGACGTCCCGGTCGCGAACCGGCTGCGCGACGCGGTCCGCCACATCGAGGCACACGCACAGGACCGACCGTCCGTCCCCGAGATCGCGGCCGCGTGCGGACTGAGCCAGCGCGGCCTGCAGGACGTCTTCGCGCGGACGCTCGGCACCACACCGAACCGGTTCATGCGCGACCACCGGCTCGACTGCGTCCGTCGTGAACTGCTGCGCGCCGCCGGCGACGAGGGCGTGACACCGGTCGCCCGACGATGGGGCTTCACCAACCCCGGCCGTTTCGCCGCGGCCTACCGGGAGCGCTTCGGTGAGGACCCCGCGGCGACCCTGCGCGGCTCACGGGCCGCGCGACCCGACTCCGGCCGGACGTCCTGGCGGGTCCGACGTGCCGTCGCGCACATCGTCGAGCACGCCGACGGCGACCTGACCGTCGACGAGATCGCGGACGCTGCGGGGGTGCGTCCCCGCCGGTTGCAGCAGCTCTTCCGACAGGAGTGCGGACTGTCGCCCATGGCGTACGTGCGCTCCGTGCGGGACGCTGCGTCGCGCAACACCGGGGCCGGTATCGGCGGCACCGGCTGACCCTCCGCCGTCGGGGTACACAGAGAACCGGCGTTCTGGCGCTTTCCCTGAAGGAGCGCTGAATCCCACCGGACCCGTGTGACGAATCTCGGTGTCAGCCCGTCTCATCCGTGAACAGCAACCGCTGGGAACGAGTCCCGGCGGGTCCTCGAAGGGAGACACCAATGGCTGACACCACCACCACCTCGACCACTCCGGCGACCGCTTCGGCGGCGTCGCGCTCGGCCGTCCAGAACGGTTCGGGTACTGCGGGCAAGACCACGATCGACGACACCGTCGTGTCGAAGGTCGCCGGCATCGCCGCTCGTGAGGTCAACGGGGTGCACTCGCTGGGCGGCGGCGCTGCCCGTGCGATCGGCGCGATCCGTGACGCGATCGGGCAGCGTGACCACGGTCAGGGCGTCAAGGTCGAGGTCGGCGAGAAGCAGGTCGCCGCGGACGTCGTGATCGTCGCGGAGTACCCGGTGTCGCTGCAGCAGGTCGCTGACGGTGTCCGTTCGTCGGTCGCCCGTGCGCTGGAGCAGATCGTGGGCATGGAGGTCGCCGAGGTGAACGTGACCGTCCAGGACGTCTTCATCCCGGGTGATGACGACGACAACGACGACAAGAAGGAGTCCCGCGTTGAGTAACACACTCGTCGGCGCGCTGATCGGCGCCATCCTCGCCGTCGTGGCACTGCAGTTCGGGTTCTGGGGCTTCGTCCTGGTGATCGTGTTCGGTCTGGTCGGTGCCCTCGTGGCCGCGATCACGACCGGGAAGATCGACCGCGGCGCCCTGACCGACGTGCTGACCGGACGCCGGAGCTCCCGGTGAGCGCCGGCCCGGGGAGCCTCCCGGCGAGCGCGGTCCCGGGCCGGGTCGAGATCACCGCCCGGGCGCTGACGGCGCTGGCCCGGGCCGTCGCAGCGGAGCGTCTGGGCGCTCCCGCGAAGCGGCTCCGGGTCGGGTTGGACGACCACGACGGCGCGCTCGCGCTCGAGGTCACCGGCCCGATCGCCGCCGGCGGGGACGTCGTCTCCGCGGCGTCGTCCGCTGCTGACACGATCCGCTCCCGCGTCGGGGAACTCTCCGGCCGGCGGGTGGGTCGGACCCACATCGAACTGACCGGGATCGTGCGTGAGCACGAGGGCCGGGTCCGGTAGGAGACAGAGCACATGAGCACCGAACAGCTCGAGAAGCGGCTGCGTCGTCGCAGCATCCACCGGTCCCGGTCCACCGCGGTCGCGATCACCCTGGTCGTCGTCGCACTGGTCGCGGCGTGGATCGGCACCGAAGCGGTCCTGAAGGCCATCGGGCAGCAGCCGCTGCTGGCGGACCCGCAGACCGTGGTCGACACCGCCCTCACGCCCGACGCCGCGTTCACCACCATCATCGAGGTCATCGCCGCCGCCCTGGTGATCCTCGGCATCATCCTGGTCGTGCTGGCCCTCAAGCCCGGCCGGCAGCCCCGCTCCGGGATCGACCGTGACCGCGGCGCGGTCGTGATCGACACCCGCATCCTGGCCTCCACCGCCGCGAACGCCGCCGCCCACGCAGCAGGCGTCCCGGAAGCCAACACGACCGCGTCCGCTCGTGGGCACCGCACCCAGGTGCACGTGGTGCCCCTGTCCGGCATCCCCGTCGATGCCAGCGCCGTCGAGCACGCCGTCGGGGACCGGCTCGGTCGCCTCGGCGGCAAGCACGGCTCGTCGGTGCAGGTCACCGTGGAACAGAAGGGAACCCTGGCATGACCACCACCAACCGCGGCTTCAACCGGGTCCTGCTGCTCCTGATCGGCCTGATCGCCATCATCGTCGGTGTCACCATCGGCGCCGGGGTCCTGCAACCCGTCCGCGACGCCCTCCAGCCCTACCTGACGCTGCCGCAGCAGGTCACCGTGCCCGACCAGGCACTGTGGATCATCGCCGCGGTCTGCGCGGTGGTCATCGTCCTCGCCGTGATCGTGGTGTTCACTCGCGGTGGCGGCGGCACCAGCGTCGCGGTCCGGGAACGCTCCGGCGAGGACCAGGTCACCGTGAACGTCGCCCTCGTGCGCGACGTCATCGACCACGAACTCACCGGCGTCCACGACATCGTCGCCGCGAAGGTCGACACGTACCTGGTCAAGAAGACCCGCGCCGCACGCATCCGGGTCCACGTCCGCCGCGGCGGCGACGCGGTCACCGTCCTCGACGCCGTCGACCACGCCCTGACCACCCTCGACCAGACCCTCGGCCGACAGATCCCGGTCCTGGTCCACCTCACCGGCGGCACCCGCACCGCACTGGCACGCACCACCCGCGTCCAGTGACGCCACCCGGCGGACGACGCCGGACACGAACGCACCACCAGCACCACCGCAACCCGGTCGGACGAGGCAGACCGAGCCTCCCGACCGTCACCACCGGGCACCAGCCCACGAGAGAGAAGGGAACCCACCATGGGACTCGACGACAAGATCAAGAACGCCGCACAGGACCTGACCGGCAAGGCCAAGGAGGCCTTCGGCAACGCGACGAACAACGACGAGAAGGTCGCAGAGGGCAAGAAGGACCAGGCCGCTGCGAGCGCCAAGCAGACCGGCGAGGACGTCAAGGACGTCTTCAAGTAACAGCGGACCACGGCCGTCGCTCCCCGAGGGGAGCGACGGCCGTCCTGTTCACAGAGGAGGAAGCCATGCAGCACGATCCGAACGCCCGGACGCAGATCACCGAGGTCGACCTGCCGCCCGAGCTGACCACCCCGCTCCCCGAGGATGCCGGGCCCCTGGTGGTCGCCGCCCGCACCGCGGCGGAGACGGCGCTCGGCGTGCCGGGCGTCCACCACCTGGGCGGGCTCGTCGCCCGCGCCGCCGACCGCGTCCGCTCGCAGCTCGGCCGCACCGCCGGAGCGCCCGGGGTGCAGGTCGACGACAACGACGGCACGCTCGACGTGACCGTGTCCGTCGTCATCAGCTACCCGCAGCCGGTCCGCGAGGTCGCCGAGGAGGTCCGCCGCCAGGTGGCCGCCGCGGTGTCGCAGCTCGGCGCCGGACAGCCCACCACGGTCGACGTCCGCGTGCTCGACGTGCACGGACCCTTCGACGACGAGCCGGCCCCCGTCGACCGGGCCCGGGAGGCCGTGGGCGATGCGGTGGACCGCACGAAGGAGGCCGTCTCGGGTGCCGCGGAGGACGTCCGCGGCGGTGCCGCCGAGGTCGCCGAGCGTGCACGGGACGCTGCGCAGGACGCGGCGGGTGCCACGCGCGAGGCCGCCGGTCGCGCACGCGACGCCGCCGGCGACGCCGTCGACCGGGCACGGGAGACCGCGGGGGACCTGCGCGAGCGGGCGTCCGACGCCGTGGACACCGCGCGGGCGAAGGCGGCCGACGCCGTCGACACGGCGCGCGAGACCGCATCCGACGCGGCGGAGCGTGCCGCGGAGAAGTCCTCCGACGCCGGCGACGCGGCGAAGCAGGCCGTCAGCGCGGCGAAGGACGCCGCGGCGGACGCCTCGCAGGAGGTCCGCGACCGTGCCTCCGGTGCTGCCTCGGCAGCGACCGACGCCGCGGCCGACGCGGGCGCAGCGGCCTCGGACGCCGCCGACTCCGCAGCGACCGCGACGCAGGACGCGGTGACCGCGACGCAGGACGCAGCGGACGGTGCACGTCGCGAGGGCAGCACCGACGCCGACGAGCCGTCGGTGGAGAGCGCACCCGCCGCGGACGAGCAGGTCGCCGACGCGCTGGACGAGGCGGCCGACCGCATCGAGCACGCCGCGGACGTCGTCCGCGACGAGGCCGACGCCCGCCACGACCAGGCCGCCGCCCACCGCAGCGGCAGCGGCGACGGCGACGGCGAGGCACAGCGATGACCGCGTGGGCGGGACGCCGGGGCACCACCGCCCGGCGTCCTCGCCCGCGCGGCGTCTGGACCACGTCGGGCATCGGCATCGTGCTGGTGCTCGCCGTGGCCCTCGGCGGGTACCTGCCGCTCGTCG